>JAGASX010000006.1 GCA_017621525.1 Clostridia bacterium | reverse complement strand
GGTTTTTCGCCTTCCCTTGGGGGAAGGTGCCCGCAGGGCGGAAGAGGGACTTACATAAATAGAATAGGAGCCCTCTTCCGTCTTTCACATACGTTCAAGCCACCTTCCCCAGCGGGGAAGGCTTTTATATTACACTCCGTTCTCGCCTTCCCTTATAAATAAGGGACGGCTTTTTTATCACTCCGCATTAAGCCTCCGTATTATGCCTCCTGCGAGCCCGCGGGAGGTGCCCCATAGGGGCGGTGGGTGTCATTTAAATAAAACCTTATAAAAATATCCCCGCCGACAGGCGGGGGTTTTTTAATAACCAAACCAAATACAAGCCCCCTCAAGAGGGGGCTGTCAACCCGCATGGGTTGACTGGGGGAGTTTAATTCACCCCATATTTTTGCATCAGCAGTTTGTATTGGTCTTGCCCAAACAGACAGGTTTCAATTAAAAAGTTGGGTTCGCTTTTCCACTCTCGCAAGCCTCGATAGTAAAACCACTTGTTTGCGTCATCAATATAAAATGGCACAATGTTGTGTTTTAAACACTCCTTAAAGGCAATTAAGCGTCCCACTCTGCCGTTGCCGTCTTGAAATGGGTGAACAACCTCAAAGCGATAGTGAAATTCCACTATGGCAGAAAAATCAATATTCTTTAAATTGTTATACCAAAATAGAAGTTTTTGCACCTCTTTTTGCACTTCGGTAGGGCTTATTGTTTCAAGCCCTCCAACAGTGTTTGGTAATTGTTTGTAAACACCTGCACCAAATGTTTGGCTGTATAGTGTACCCTCTTTTAGTATGCGTTGTAAGGTGATGATAAAATCCTCATCCAAGGGCAGTTCTGCATTATCGATGATATAGTCCACGCAACGGAAGTGATTGCTTGTTTCAATAACATCATCAATTGGGGTACCTTCGGGCACTTGTCCAATGGTTTTTGTTTGAAAGATAAATCGAGTTTGTTCTTCTGTCAACTGACTGCCTTCAATGTGGTTGGAGTTGTATGTTAATTTAATTTGCGTTTCATGATAAATCCCGTCGCTTATACCCAATTGTTTTTGTGTTTTTAAAGTTTGCAAAAGTGGGTTAGTAAAAATCAAATCTTGAGCAGTTACCCCCAAAAAGTTGATAATTTTTTGTGCAACTCCCTCATTTATATGTTGTCCCTTTGCAATTTTTGCAATTGTGCGAGAAGATATACCTAAATTATTGCTTAAATGTGTTTTGGTAAGCCCTTTACTTTTTAATATTTTTTTTAATTTAATTTCATCAAAAATCATCTTACACCTCAAATTCTTTACTTATTATAGCCAATTTTTTGCAAAAAGTAAAGATTTTACCGCTTTTTTACAAAAATAAGTAAAGATTTTTAGATGAAACTCCTTCCGTCAGTGCATCCGCACTGCCACCTCCCTCGGAGATGGAGGTTTGAGCCTCTATCGACAAGGGCACGCCCTTGCCACTTTCCCCGGTTTCGGGGAAAGCTTTCAAGTCCCCTCTTGAGGTTTTTTTTTAATAACCAAACCAAATACAAGCCCCCTCTTGAGGGGGCTGTCAACCCGCATGGGTTGACTGGGGGAGTTGAATTAAACGAAGAAATAAAAGTGAAAAGTGAAGAAGGTGAAGCCCCTTTGGGGCTTTTTTTTGTGCCCTAAAATTTTTTTATGTTTTTTAAAAATTTTTGTCAGTGGTTGTTGAAAAACGCAAAATTCACCCTTTATAATGGCGGTGAAGGTTGCAAAAAGTGAGGTTGACGTGAAAGATGAGGACAAAATTAAGCAGGCATTGTTAAAAAAGGCTTTGGGTTATCAGGCAAGTGATGTTGTTGAAGAATATTCAATTGATGACACCGGCAAGCCTGTTCTATCCAAGAAAAAGATAACTAAAAAGCACTATGGGGCAGACATCTCTGCTGTTAAAGTCCTTTTGGAACGTTTCTATAAAACCTATGACCAGCAGGTGCTTGGTATGAGTGATGAAGCGCTTGCCGAGGAAAGGCTTGCTTTATTGCAACAAATGCAAAAGGGGGATAAAAGTGGAGATTAACGAATGTAAGCATCTTACAAAATGTGATTTTCTTGGTTGCAACAACAAGGCAAAATATTGTTTTTCAACCAAGGGTATCATAAGGCGTGATTTGTGTTTTTGCCAGCAGTGTCTGCAAGGCATGTATGAGGCTATTGCCAAAATGCAAACGCCAAAAGGGGTGAAAAGTCCCTTTAAATTAAACAACAAATTGAGGGTGAAAGATGAAAGATAAAAATCAAAAAATTGTTGAAGAGGTTATGGCGGACTTTAAAAACCGCGCACAGGCACGCAAAGCCTATGACCTTATTTGGCAGGTGAACATGAATTTTCTTATGGGCAATCAATATTGCTCTGTTGGTTATGGCGGTAAACTTGAAGAAAGCGACCGCCAATTCTTTTGGCAGGAGCGTGAAGTTTTCAACCACATTGCCCCTGTTTATGATATTCGCTTTGCAAAACTTTCCAAAGTTAAGCCGGGCATAAGCATACTTCCGGCGACAAATGATGAAAGGGATAAGCAAACGGCAAAAGTTTCCAAAAAAATTTACAACTCTGTTAAAAGCAAACTTGGCTTAGATGACAAAATCAATCAAGGTATCAAATGGGCGGAAGTGTGCGGAACGGTTTTCTACAAAGTTGGTTGGAACCCACTTCAAGGTCAAATTGTTGGCATGGATGAAAAGGGCAACCCAATTCGCAGTGGCGAGGTTGAAGTTTCGGTTGTAAGTCCTTTTGAAATTTACCCAGACAGCATGGTGTGCGAAGAAATTTCCGACTGCCAAAGCATAATTCACGCAAAGGCTTTCACGGTGGCAGAAATTAAAAGTATGTATGGCATAGAAGTTGAGGGCGAAAAGGTGAACACCTACTCGCTTGACAGCGTCGATACCGCAGTTGGCGGGCTTGGCTTTTATGGCACAACAACAAAAATGTTTGAAAGCGTGAAAGAGGGCTCTGCGGTTGTGGTGGAGCGCTATCAAAAGCCAACAAAACAACGCCCAAATGGCAGACTTACCATTGTTGCGGGAAACAAACTTGTTTATGACGGCGACATTCCTTATGCGGTTGGTGGCGATTGCGAGCGTGATTATCCTTTTATTAAACAGGTAAGCGTTCCACAAGCAGGTTGCTTTTGGGGTACAAGCGTTGTAGAACGTTTGGTGCCTGTTCAAAGGGCATACAATGCGGTGAAAAATCGCAAGCATGAGTTTATCAACCGCCTTTCTTTGGGGGTTTTAAGTGTTGAAGACGGCTCTATTGACCTTGACAACCTTGAAGATGAGGGGCTTTGCCCGGGCAAGGTGCTTGTTTACAGACAGGGCGCAACCGAGCCAAAATATCTTCAAGGGGAAAATCTGCCAAATGGTATTATTGCCGAAGAAGAGATGCTTCTTGAAGAATTTTCAAAAATCTCTGGCATCAATGACCTTGTCGGCAGTGATTCAATCTCTTCACGGATAAGCGGTGTTGCATTGGAACTTATGATAGGCCAAGACGAAACACGCCTTAACGCATCTGTGGAAAGCATCAAATGGGCAACCTTGCAAATGGCTCAAAAAATTTTAAGAATGTATAAGCAATACGCCCTTATTCCACGCATTGCCCGCATAATTGGCGAAAATGGCGAGGTGGAAATGTTCTATTTCAACTCTGCCGACATAACAAGCGAAGATATTGTTATTGAAAGCCAAAACGACAATCTGCAAAGCCTTGCACAGCGTCGCGAAATGGTTATGACATTGCTTGACAAAGGGGTGCTTTGTGATGAAAATGGCAACCTTTCTGGCAAAATGAAGGGAAAAATCATTGAAATGTTAGGCATTGGCAATTGGGAAAGTGCACAAGACGTAAGCGAACTTCACATTAAAAAGGCAGGCAACGAAAACATTAAAATGTTTGAGGGCAAATCATCAAAGGTAAGCGAAATTGACAACCATGAACTTCATATAAACGAGCACATTGCCTTTATGCTTGGCGAAGATTTTGAAAAGTCCAGCCAAAAAATGCCTAAAATTGAAGAAATTATGCTTAACCATATTAAAGAACACAAAAAATATTTGGAGGTAAAATAACATGGAAGAAAACAGAGAACAACCGATTATAACGCCAGCACCCGCTTTAAACGTAGCAAATGAAGAAGAACAAGAATGTGCTGTGGGCGAAGTCGGCTCTCAAAATGCCACTCTTGGCAAATTCAAATCTGTGCAGGCGTTAATGGACGCGTACAACAACCTGCAATCTGAGTTTACCAAGAAGTGTCAACTGATAAGCGATTTGCAGAAAGATAAAATTGAGCCTTCTTCACAAATTTCTGTTCCTGCCCAAAGCGAACAGCAAAATGAAGAGGAGGCTATGGGACAATTCCTTTCCCAAAACCGCGAAGCAGGCGACTATGCCGAGGAAATTAAAGAAAAAATTTCCCAAGGCTTGTCGCAAAATACCAGCCCTTATGAGGTCGCTTGGGCAAAGGTTCTTCTTTCTCACCTGAAAGAGGGAAATGAAAAAAGCGAACCAATTATCAATCAATATGTTTTATCCAATGAAAAGGTAAAAAACACAATCATTGAAAATTATTTGAAAGAATTGTCAAACAGCAAACCGCCAATTGTTATCTCTTCGCAAGGGGGAGAAAGGGTGTCGGGCGTTGTTCCTGATGCCCCTAAAACCCTGCAAGATGCAAAAAAATTGGTGGACAAAATGTTTAGTTAATCACATAATTTCTATTCAATCACTATTTTTCGACATAGGCAACCGCTTTCGACATAACTTCATAAGTTGCGACAAAATCAACAAGTTTCGACGCGGTTTTATACCTATCGACAAAAATAACAATTTTCGACTTGAATTGGGATAAAACAACACAAAAAACAATTATGAGGAGAAAAAATGGTTACTTTAAAAACAGCAGAAAACGCCCTTAAAGATGTTTACTTGGGCGTTGTTGCAAATCAACTTAATGTAAATGCCAACCCACTTTTGGCAAGAATTAAACATTCCAGCAAAGATGTTTGGGGCAAAGAGGTAAGAAAACTTGCTCCATTTGGCATCAATGGTGGTATTGGCGCAGGAAGTGAAACAGATGCTCTTCCTACTTCTTCTGGCAACGGCTATGTGCAATTTGTTGCAGAACTTAAAAACCTTTATGGCAAAATTGAACTTTCTGACAAGGCAGTTCGTGCATCAGCAAACAATATTGGTGCATTTGTAAATCTTTTAAATGATGAAATGGAAGGGCTTGTAAAGGCAAGTGCTTTCAACCTTGGCAGAATGATTTACGGCGATGGCAGTGGACTTATTGCAACCGCAGTTTCTCAAAGTGGAAAAACTGTTGTTTGCGACAAGGTAAACAACCTTATTGAAGGTATGCTTATTGACGTTTACACGGCCGACGCTAAGAAAAACACATCACCAATCAAAGTGGTTTATGTTGACAGAGTGAACAAAACTTTCACTTATGAATCAGCAGAAGCGCTTACAATTTCAGCCGATGACAAATTTTATGTACAAGGCTCAAAAGGTTATGAAATCAGCGGTCTTGGCAGAATTTTTGATGACACACAAGACACAATCTATGGCGTAAGCAAAAGCCAATATCCATGGCTTAAACCTTACACGTCAACTGCCGAAACTGAAATTTCTGACATTTTAATTCAACAAGCAATAGATTTTCTTGACATGAATGTAGATTCAAAAATCAACTTCATTACTTGTTCAAGTGCAGTTCGCAGAGCATATCAAGAATATCTTGGTGCTTACAGAAGAAACATCGACATCACCGAACTTGAAGGTGGATTTAAAACAATCACTCACAACGGTATTCCTGTTGTGGCTGACAGATTTGTTGATGAAGACACTATGTATCTTCTTAACACAAATGACTTCACAATGCATGAACTTTGCGATTGGAAGTGGCTTGAAGGTGAGGACGGAAGAATTTTGAAACAAAATCAAGGCTTCCCAACTTACAGTGCAACCCTTGTAAAATACGCAGAACTTATTTGTGATAAACCATGCGGACAGGCAAAAATTTCTGGCATTAAGTCAACTGTTACAAATCCATTTGGTGCGTAAAAATATCTGTTAAATGGGCAAAAAACGCAAAAAATTAAGTTTTTTGCCCTTTTTAACACAAAAAAGGAGGTTATTTTGAAGAATTTATTAAAAATTGAAAATGATTGTTTTTTCATTGCACAGCGTCTTAAACAAGTTGACCCCACTTATGAAATTTATTTCAACCTTAATAGTGGCGCTTACGAAGTTCACTCAAATGGGCAGAGTAAATCTTCCTATTGCTTTAAAGTGCCATACAACGTGCTTGATGAGCGAACAATTGATTTTGCATACAAAACACGAATACAAAATATGTTTGCAATTTTAAATGAAATCGACAAAGAAAACCGAATTTTACAGGAAAAAATGTTAAAACAACAAATGAATTTGTTTATGGAGGCACTATGCGAGTAAAAGATATTTTAAAAATAAGTTGCACATTCTTGGATAAAGATGACCTTGCCGATAAAATCATCACAGGGGAAACTTTGCTTGAAGAAGAAGAGAAAATGGTTGAAGAACTTATTGACTGCCTTAACCTTGTAAACGAAGAGGTATCAACCGAGGTTTTGCCAATTGTAAAGGTGGAAAAAATAAGGACAGATAATTTTAAAATTCCTTTTTCTGCATTTTCTTTTGCACCTGTTTCTATTTTGGCTGTAAAAGATTGCAACGGCAGAACTGTAAGACATAAAGTTTTTGCGGACTATGTTGTTGCACTTGGGGGCGAGGTTGAAGTATGGTATAGCGTTCGCCCAGAATTGCTTTCAGCGGACAGCAATGTAAATTCAACCCTGCCAGAGCGAGTTTTTGCTTACGGCGTGGCACGCGAGTTTTACATTAAAAAGGGATTTTATAATGATGCCGAAGTATGGGACGGACGTTTTAAAAACAGTCTTGAAATGCTTTCAAACAAAAAATCATCATTTCAAATGGCGGGCAGGAGGTGGCAATAATGCTTAAAAGGTTTCATGCCCAAAAAGAAAAAGAATATGTTTATTCTTTCAAATTGTTTGGCAGGGGCATAAACAATGAAAGCGACCCACGTACCCTTAAATTGGGCGAGGGCGAAATATGCTTCAACCTTACAACCAATCGTGGCGCGATTATGTCGGGCATGGGCATAAGCAATTTTGCCATGCCTGAAAGCGAAACCGACCTTGAAAATGATGTGGTTATACCCATTCGAGGCAATAAAGTTTTCAACCTTTGGAAATTAAAGTGGTACAACAAACATGACGATTGCAACCGATACTATCTTTTCTATTTCAATGATGAGGGCTATGCCTGCTATGACGACCTATTTCAAGAGCGTTGGATGACTGTGGTTATTCAAACAGGTTTCACCTCAACCCCTTACGCAACTTATTATCGCGTGGGTGAAGAGGATGGAATTTTACTTTCCGGCGAAGGTGATAGCCTTGTGGTAGTTACCGGTTCCAACTATCAACGTGTGGAAAACGCGCCTAAAATCATCAATTGTTGCAGTCATTACGGCAAATTTTTTGCAATCACGGCAGACACTCGCGGTTCTTTAATTTATGTAGAGGACTCTAATGTTTTGCAGTGGAGTGATGAAAAAACCAAAAATCTTGATTTCAGTGATGAACGTGGCGATTTAAATAAAATCATTTCTTTCAATGACTATTTATACATTTTTCGCGATTTCGGCATAACAGAAATAAGCGAATATGGCAATGATGCCGAATTTTCTATCAGCCACATATATCAATCTTCTGCACATATTGCACCAAACTCTATTGCCCAGTCGGGTGATAAAATTTACTTTTTAGAGGGAAGCGCGATAAAATCATTTAATGGCAACTCTGTAAAAGAAGTGCAGTTAAACTGCCTTGATATTTTAAAGGGGCAAAACCAAAGCCGTGCTTATGGCGTGTGCCTTGACGGCAAATATTATCTTGCCTGCCGTGGCAATTTTGGTGATGAACAAAAGATTGGTTGCGAGGCAAGCGAAAGCGGATATATAAACAATATACTTCTTTGTCTTGACATACAATCTGGAAAGGTTGAAATGCTAAGAGGCGTTGATATAAACGAAATGGTGGCACTTACAAATAAATATAAATCTAAAATTGCAATTTGCTTTAATAATGAAAATATAGGCAAAATTGGACAAATCACAAATGACGGCAAATTATTTGGCGAAAACCTTTATGGCGTTTGGCAAAGCGGAACAACTGATTTTGAAAAACCTTTGCAGGTAAAAAATATTAAAAAATTTTCCATTCAAAGCAGTGGGGACGTTGAAGTTGTTATTTCAAGCGATAAAACGCAAAAGCGTTTTAAAGTGCAGGGTAGCGACAAAATTCAAGAGTTTGTGGTAAATCTTTCTGGCAGACAATTTTCTTTTAGAATTGAAAGTCAGGGCGGTGAAAATGTTGATATTGGCGAATTTTCATTGGCGGTTTGTTTTAAAAAATGAAGATAATTTACAGAAATCATATTGAATTGATAAACCAAAGGCGACGCCTAAAAGAGGCTCGCCAAATTGACGAAATGCTTGATTTAAGCAAAAAAGAGAGGAAAATATGGATTTCTGGTCAGAACTTATAAAAACTGTTGTCAGTAATGGCATTTTTGCAATGCTGTTTGTTGTCTTATTTTTTCAACAACTGAAAGAAAGCAAAAAGCGTGAAGAGGCTTATCAAGAAACAATTGAAGAACTTGCCCGTCATCTTGTGTTGATTGAAGAGGTAAGAAAGGATATGAACGACATTAAGGAAATGCTTGTTTGGAGGGAAGATGAAAAACTTTAAGTCTTATGGATTTTGGACTGCCCTTGCCGGAGCAATTGTTGTGCTTATCAATTCAATCGGCAAGTGTTTTGGCTTTGCGGTGGAGGAAGAAATTATCACCAACATTGTTATGGCTGTTGCCGGCGTTCTTGTAGTTTTTGGTATTGTATCAATGCCAAAAGATAAGGATGAAGAAAAAAACGAACAGCAAGAAGATATAATTGAAATTGAAGATGATACCACCGATGACAACCAAGATTTGCAGTAAAAAAACAAAAACCCGATTTTATCGGGTTTTTTCTTTATTTATTATAATTTTTATGGAATTTTTTGATTTTTACAACGCACCGCTGTCAAATACCGCTGCAATTCCTGTATAGAATTTATAGTTTGTTTGGTGGTCGCCTTTGTTTTTAAGTACCTTATAGGTGATTTCCAAATAGTCGCAACCATCACTGCCTTTAAACATATCTTCATTCATTCTTCCGGTAAGGTATGTTTGGTGGCTTGCAAGTTCATCATCAACAGGCTCTACAATTTTATAGTATTTTCTTACATTTGTTGTACCAACAAGCACAAGAGGGTTTTGTGATACAAGAGGTTTGCCGTTGTATCCGCTTACGCCAACATCGGTTTTAAGAATTCCGCTTCCAATATCTGGATTGAAAGCACCAATTTTAATTGCACCATTGTTCATAATAGAAAGAAGTTCGCTGTCTGAGCAAGACTTATCAAATTCTTCAAAGAAAAGTGTTCCATGGTCATCTGGGAAAGAGTCTGGGAAGTTTCCGCTTAACTCGTAAGGGCCATCATAAACGCGAGTAGATTGTGATGCAATGTTGAAAAGTTTGCCTTTTGCATGGCTGAAATAGTTAAGTTCCACAATCATATCAATATATCTGTTTTCATCCCAAACGCCGTCAACGGTTCCGTCAAGGTCTGCGTCATATTTAAGTGCAACCCAAATTTCATCAATTTCGGTTTCTTCTTTAAGCATAATTGTTACAGATTGATATTCGAGAGGTTGAATTGAAATTGCACTTTGTGTGTTTTCTGGGGCAGGAAAGTTTGCATCGCCAGAAATAATAAATGTATCGCCGGCATATTCTTTCACTTCACTTGCAAGAAAGCGGTTGTCAATGGTAAGTGCACCGTCGCCCTCTTTACCAATTGAAACATCACTGCACACCTTTAAAACAATTGCGTCTACCGCTGAAATATAATTTCTGCCCAAAGGATTTGCAGACATATTGGACATATCAAATTCATAACTTATGGTGCTGTTTCCGCCTGTGTCGGTTGTTACAACTTTTGTAACCGATGAATAACGGAAGAAGTTGTCATTTAAAACTTTCACCTGCCAGCCGATAACATTGGTTTTCACCCAGTCGGCAATTTTGGTAAGTTGTTTGTTCATAAGCCCTACATAAGAGCCAAGTTTTTGGAAAAGTGATTTAATATCTTCAAGTGCAAGGTCAACACTGCTTTTGTTTGCGGTGGCAGTATAAGAGCCAACTTGCAGTGTGAAGTATGATGGATTTGAAGTTGTTACGTTTTCATTTATGACAGGGGTTATTTGCTGGGGCTGAATATCAAGTGCAATGCAATAGATTGCATATTGAAGTGCTTTTACATATTCCGAATAATTTGCCTCTTCTGCAACATTTGTTGTGCCCAAATAGATGTCGGCATAATCATTTTGGAAAGAAGAGTTTGTTGTATATTTAATGTCAATTTCAGACTTAAATTCATCAAGGCTGTCATAAACGTTGTAAAGTCTTGAACCGCTTACATAAGAATTGCCGTCAAATATAAGGGCGTTCATTGTGTTGTCAACCGCAGAAAGGTCATAATCAAATGTCCAATTCCAACTGTGGTTTATGTTTGCACCAATAATAAACTGTTGGTCGGCAGAGGCAATGTCGCTTACCGTTTCGTTGCCCTCGGCGTCAACTTCTTTAAGCACGTTTACCGTACCAATTGTGTCTACCTTATATCTTATGCTGTCATATAAGTAAGGAATATTTGCATTTTTAGCGCCACCTGTTGCAAATTCTGGCAATGCATAAGAAAGGGTGCTGTTGTTTGGTGTGCCATAGGTTAAAAGCAGGTTGTTTAAAATGTGATATGCATATTTACCATAGTAATCATTTGTTGTGCCTGCCTCTGCGCCAGAGCCTGCATTAAAGTCATAACTGTCGGGCTTATATAAAACTTTTGCGCCATACATTTCAAGTGCAAGGTCGCCTAAACCTTCATTTATGTCCTCGTCGTCAATATAGTCATCTGGGTCGCGTCCCATACAGCCAACGCACAAAAAGGCAAAGCAAATGATAAGAATAAAACTGAAAATTCTTGCAAAAACTTTTGTTTTCATATTTTTTACAACCTCTTTTTTGATTTTATAATTTTATTATAACCTTATATTTATATAAAATCAACTTTAATCACAAAAAAAGACAACTTTTGTTGCCTTTTTCTTAAAAATCTTGCTCACTTTCGCCCGCTTTTGCCAAACTTGCGACAAGTTCTTGATAATCTATTTTAACGCCGTCAATATCTATAACATATTCTTCAACAACCTCAAAATTTGCAGGATTTTTCAAAAGTTCAATCATTTCTTGGTCGCTTTCGCTGTATTTCATGATAAGGGTGATGAAAGTTGCCTTGTCTTCCTCTATGTGTACAAGGTTAAACTGCCTTGCTTCGCCAATGTCGCCATATAAAAGAATTCCGTCATCGTCGATATATCGCTGTTCGCCCTCTTTCATTTCATAGTCAAAACCGTACGCCTGCCACAGGGCATTTAAAAGGTTTGCTCGTTCTTTTTCTGCGTCTTTAAAATATCCAATTGCCTTTTCACACTGATAAGTTGCATTTGCCGATGCCTCTGCAAAAATTTGGTCTGCGTTTTCTGCGGTAAAGTCGGCAGGGGAAATTGGGCTTGCAAGAGTAACTGTGCCTATTTTAAAGTTTTCATCAACTTCGCTGAATTTATAGCGAGATATAAACTTAATTTGTGTAATTTGCCCCTCGTCATTGGTGATTATTCTCCATTCGGGCTCAATCAAATTTTGTGCGTCAAAAGTTCTGCCCCAACATGGCTTTGTAACCTTTGCAAAGAAATATGTGTTTAAAACTTCTTGCATTTTCGCCGAATAATTTTCCACAAGGTCATTTACGCTGTCTGGTGGAAAAACCTCATCTTCAAATTCATTGTAAGAAAGTTGATATTCGCCAAAGTCAACAGAACTTACCTTTTCAATTCTGCAATCAAACATTTCAAGCGATTTAATAAGTTCGCTGTCAAGGTCGCTGTAAGGCAGTGTTATTTTGTAAACAACGCAGTCATTAGTTTCTTTGTTTATGCTTAAAACTTCAAAAACACGTTCATCACCATATTTTGATTTTCTTTCTGCAAAGAAGTTTGTTTGATTTTCAACCTCGCAGGCATAGAAAAGTGCGTCGCCAAAATCTGACCTTATATAATTTTCTTTTGCGTCATAAACAAAGTTTTGTTGATAATACGTTCCGCTTGTGTCGGTGGTGGTATAGCCATCTAAAATTTCATCGGGCGAGATAGGTGAAGAAAGTTTAAGTTTACCATAGGTTATTGTGCGAGAGGTGTCTTCTCCGGCAAGAAAGGTAAGTTGCTCTATGTCGGTTATTTCCCCCTTGTCGTTCACCCCAAAGGCGTAGTCAAAAACTTCACCTTTGGTTATATTTGTGCCCAACGCAGATTGCGCAAAGGCTGTGGCCTCGTCGGTGTAGTCATTTATAAATGTTTCTGCCGTTATTTCTTCAATAATCGGTGGCACCTCAGGTGTTGGGTCAACCGGAGTTACAATTGAAGGTGGTTCTGGCACAGGGTCGGTTGTGTTTGAATTATCTTTACAAGCAGAAAAGGTGAATACCGAGCCTATTAAAGTAGCCGTTAATAACAGCCCCGCAATCAACTTTTTAAATTTTTCAACACTAAACAACATTCTGCGGGGTTTATCCGCTTTGATTATTCCATTGTTTAGGTCTGGGTATTTTTCTTCCATAATATCCCTCACTTTATAAGATTATATCACGAAACAATGATATTTTCAAGAATTTTTTATATTTTTTGATATTTTTTTAAAATTTTAATTTTTTAATAAATTCTATCATTTTTTTATGCAGAAATAATTAAATTATCTTCAAAAAGTAGACAAAAACTCTTAAAAAATATATATTTTAAGTATAAAAAGGGTGATTTTTTGCAAAAGAAAGATAAAATAATTCATTTTCGCTATATTTTTTATTCATTTTTGGCGTTTTTTCTTGGAATTAACATTGCAAGAGGTCTTTTCGGCGGAAATCTTGAAAGTATTTTACTTGTTGCTACAATATTTTCTGTATTTGCAATAATTTGTATAATTAAAAAGATTTACAAGCCTTTTGTTATTTTATTTTCCTTTTTCTTGATAGGTAATTGTTTTTATTTTATTGGTGAAACCTCTTTTAATGTTAAAGATTACTATGGCAATGTTTCAGTTGTTGGGCGTGTAACTGATGATATAACCGATTACAACTTTTCCAAACAAGTTGTACTTGACGAAGTGAGAATTGAGGGCGAGCGCGCGGGAAATGTTCGCCTTACAATAAGCGGTGGTTATAAAATTGAGGTCGGTCAGTATGTGGCGTTTGAGGGACTTGTTGAAAGGGCAAAGCCTTTTAAACTTAAAAGTTTTAATTCATTTGATTATCGTGCCGGCGTGAAATATTATGCAAATGCCGATTACAAAGATATGGTAATCACCAATGGGTATGTTACTGTTGGGGAAAGCGTACGCGGTGCTGTACGTGAGCAACTTTTTGAAAACATGAGCGAAAGAAATGCAGGCATAAGTTACGCAGTGCTGTTTGGTGATAAGTGCGATGTTGACAGCGACATTCACAGTGCATACAAAAATTCTGGCATTGTGCACCTTTTGTCGGTAAGTGGACTTCATGTAAGTTTTCTTATTTCTTTAATTTTCTTTTTACTTAAACTTTGTCGTGCAAATATTTATGTAAGGTTTATTTGCACCACAATTTTCATTCTTTTTTACGCATATCTTTGTGGTTTTATACCTTCGGTTATGAGGGCTGGCATTATGGCGGTTGTGTATATGGCGTCAAAAATGTTGCGTAAAAGATATGACAGCATCACCTCGCTTGGCATTGCTGGATTTTTAATTTGCATCTTTTCGCCACTTACCGCACTTGATTATGGCTTTCAAATGTCATTTTTCAGTGTCGCTGGCGTGATTATGCTTACCAAACCTCTTACAAAAATTCTTTCAAAGGCAATTCCTTACAAAGTTGCAACTCTTATTGCCCTTTCACTTTCTGCGCAGATTGGCATAATTCCAATCACAGCCAATTTTGGGGTAACAATAAACATTCTTTCAATTTTTGCAAACCTTATCGCTGTACCACTTTTTGGAATTTTATATCCATTTTTGTTTGTATCCTCTGTGCTTTGTGCAATTATGCCATTTATGGGATTTTTGCTTTTGGTGGCGGATTTTGGATTTAATGTTATAAACGCACTCGCCAACTTTTTGGGCACATCGGTTGGAATTTTTGGACTTTCCAACTTCGGCAAAACTATAAGTGCAATTTACTTTTTAATTTTCTTTTCTTTGGGTAAGTTTCTTCTTAAAAAATCATTTTTCAAATTTGTCTGCTTTTGTGTGGGACTTCTATCAATCACAAGCGTGCTTGCCTTTTATTCAATCCCTCTGCCAAAAGAAAATGTTGTGGGCTATGTTGGATATTCTTGGGGCGGAAGTGTGGTTGTGGAAGAGGGCGACCAATGCCTTGTTGTTGGATATAATTCCAATTTGCCCCAATACCTATCTTTGCGTGGAATAGATGAAATTGATGGTTTTATTTCTATGGACTTTATTAAGGAAGAAACATTTAATAAACTTTCTAAATTAAAGGTTAAAAACATAATTTCTGTTGGCGAGAACGGCAATGAAGAATATATTTCCCTCAACGCCAATCAAAGTTATGCATTTGGTAACTTTTACATAACAGCCATAGAACAGCAAGAAAAGATGTTGGGCGTAAAAATAACTTGCAGTGAGGGTGATATTTTTGTTGCAAGCGAGGAAAATTTTAGTTATAATACTTTAAACTTAAACCCAAATAAAAACAATATCATTTTTGCTGGTCAAAATTCAGGACTTGCGGGCGGAGATTACCTCTGCGTAAGCAGTGCAAACATAAAAAATGCCAGTTACAGTCTTGCAAAAGATGGCAATATGATGTTTGATTGGGCAGAAAATGGCATTTGGATAAGGAGGATAGATTGAAAACGCTTAAAAGCAGATTGAAAGAGGGCTTATCAACGGCATATATCCTCTTTGGCGAGGATTTTGAACTTTATTCGCGTGCATATAAAATGATTTTAAAAAGGACAGACTTGCAACTTCCTGATTTCAACCTTGTAAGATATGATGATGAAAATTTTTCAATGAAAGGTGTTCTTGACGGCTGTGAAGTTTTGCCAATGGGTGATAACTTCCGTGTGATTGTGCTTAAAAATATTTCCAAAGTAAGCGATAAAGATTTAAATTTACTTGAAAATTACCTCAAAAACCCTCAAAACAGCACAATTTTGGTGATTTTTGATTATTATGGGCAGTTTGTTACACTTAAAGATAAAATGCAGTGCGTAGATTGCAAACGCTTTGACCGTCCAACCGCAACCGCAGTTGTTGTTAATGAACTTGCAAAGCGTGGCAAGCAGATAAGCAGTGAGGGGGCATCAGTTTTGCTTGATTACTGCAATGGATACCTTACTCGTGTTATGTGCGAACTTGATAAACTTGCATACTTTGACCTTGCCGAGCCACTTATCACCAGAAAAATGGTGGAAGAACTTGTTTCAAAAGACAGCGAGGCGGTGGTTTTTGAACTTACCGAGGCACTTGGCAGACGGGACGGCGACAAGGCAATTGCACTTCTTGAAGAATTTAAAAAAGAGCCGGGGCTTTTGGGGCTTATCACCAATCATTTTAGACGCCTTTTCTATATTGGCATCAGCGACCTTTCTGAAAGAGAACTTGCATCACTTTTGGGTGTAAAAGAATATGCAATTCAAAAGCAGAAAAGTCAGGTGAAAAACTTTTCAAAAATGCAACTTAAAAAAATTTATTCATTGCTTGAGCGGGTGGATTACATGATAAAAAGCGGTGAAATGCTTAACGAAAACGCACTTCAATTTCTTGTACTTTCAATTTTGTATATATAATAAAAAATGTGGCGAGAAAAGGCGATAAAACAAATAAAATGTGTAAAGCCGACATTTTCCCCACATTTTTTGATTGCCTTTGGCGAAAATTTGTGTTAAGATATATGACGAGGTGAAATATGTATAAACCCGTTGTCGCCGTTGTAGGGCGTCCGAATGTGGGCAAAAGCACTTTTTTTAATAAAATTTGCGGTAAAAGAATTTCAATTGTTGATGATACGCCGGGTGTTACACGCGACAGAATTTATGCTGACGCAGATTGGGCAGGTCATACTTTCACCCTTGTTGATACCGGCGGTCTTGATGAACACAGCGATGATGTTTTTCAGGCGGATATAAAAAAACAGGCACTTCTTGCAATCAATGAGGCAGACGTTGTTGTTTTTCTTGTTGACGGCAGAGTGGGTGTTACACCAAATGATGAAGAGGTGGCGGAAATTTTGTTAAAATCAAAAACCCCTGTTGTGCTTGTTGTAAATAAACTTGATAATTTTGACGTTGATGCTACGTATGAATTTTATTCTCTTGGGCTTGGCACACCATATCCACTTTCAGTTATGCAAAGCAAAGGCATTGGTGATGTGCTTGACGCCATTGTTGGAAATTTCAAAGAGAAAAACTTTGGGCAAACCACATCTGCAACAAAAATTGCAATAGTTGGTCGCCCAAACGTGGGCAAAAGCAGTCTTGTAAACAGACTTATCGGCGGGGAACGCGTTGTTGTAAGTAATGTTGAGGGCACAACTCGCGATGCCGTGTTTGTTCCTTTCAAATACAACAAAAAAGAATACGCCCTTGTGGATACCGCAGGGCTTCGCAGACAACGATCTGTTGAAAAGGTGTCGGTTGAGGGCTATTCAGTGTTTCGCACAATGTCAGCAATTGATGAGGCAGATGTTGCAGTTATTGTAATTGACGGCAGTGTAGGGCAAATAACAGAACAAGACGTACGTGTTGCAGGCTATGTGCACGAGGCAGGCAAACCAAGCGTGATTGTTGTAAACAAGTGGGATAAAGCCTCTATGAGCAAGGATAAATTCACCGCATATCTTAAAGAAAGTTTGTCTTTTATGGACTATTTTAAGGTGATTTTTGTTTCCGCACTTACTGGTGCAAGCACGGGGCAAATTATGGCACTTGTTGAAGAGGTGTACGACAACGCAAGCAGAAGAATAACAACTGGTGCACTTAACGACCTTTTGCATGACGCTATTTTAAATTTTGAGCCTCCTGCCCATAACGGAGTGCGTGCAAAAATTAAATATATCACTCAAGCAAGCACCAATCCGCCAACATTTGTTTTGTTTGTAAACAACGCAAAACTTATCAACTTTTCATATAAAAGATACCTTGAAAATCGTTTCCGTGAAAGAATTGATTTTTCTGGCACACCAATCACCTTTGTAATTAAAGGAAAGGGGGATGAATAAATGGATTTAGTCCTTAAATTTGTTGCCGTGGCAGTTGTTGCGTACTTTATTGGTACAATCAACTTTGCCAAAATTGTTGCTTGGCAGGCAAGAAGAAAAGATATAACCAAAATAGGAAGCAAAAACCCGGGCACTATGAATATGCTTCGCTCTTTTGGCTTTTGGCTTGCCCTTACAACCTTTGTTTGTGAGGTGCTTAAAGCGGGCGTCGTTTGCCTTGTTACGAAAATAATATTTCAGCATGTAGGTTATGCTGAGGTGGCGGACGTTGCATACTTTGTTGCAGGTTTCTTTCTTATCATGGGCTATGACTTCCCTGTTTGGTCAAAGTTTAAGGGTGGAAAGGGTGTTGCCTGCATGGGCGGAATATTCCTTTTCTCAAACCTTTGGTATGTTGGCATAGGCTGGTTTGTTCTTTGCTTTATCATGCTTATACTTCTCGACTATGGCTCTGTTGTGTCTTTCACATATATCGGCGGACTTTCAATTGCCTACACAATTTATGTTTGGCTGGTAAACATTCCATATGCATGGGCAATCACCGCAATCATTTGGGTGCTGTTTGCGCTTATGATTTTCAAACATAGGGGCAACATTCAAAGACTTATAAATGGCACAGAAAATAAGGTTGGCTTTAAGGCAAAACTTGCAAAAATTTTCTCCAAGAAAAAAGGGGAAACAATTATTGAAGAAGAAAGGGTAGACCATAAACCAGAACAAGAAATTGTTGTGGAAGAAGAAAATAAAGAAGAAAAATAATAAAGGCAGTCATTGACTGCTTTTTTTGTCGCCCCGCTCCGCACGCTGGCGGACTTTCAACCCGCCAGCACGCTCCGCTAAACCAGCCAAATCATTCATGCGGCAAAAGAGAAACAAACTTTGTCATAACCCTTGTGTTTCTCACATACCATATCTTGTCGCATGGAGGATAAACATGGAAAAATTTGAAATCTATGAAGATATCAAAGCCCGCACAAATGGCGATATTTATATCGGCGTTGTAGGGCCTGTAAGAGTGGGTAAATCCACCTTTATTACACAATTTATGAAAAAATTTGTTCTGCCAAATATTGAAAATGAAAGGGGCAAAGAAAGAACAATTGATGAACTTCCACAGTCAGCCGACGGCAAAACAATTATGACAACTCAACCGCACTTTGTACCAAACGAGGCGGTAAAAATTAAGGTTGCAAACGCAGAAATGCGTGTAAGAATGATTGATTGCGTTGGCTATGTTGTAAGCGGTGCACTTGGCCATACCGAGGGCGAAAACAGCCGACTTGTTAAAACACCTTGGAGCGAACAAGAACTTCCTTTCGAGGACGCAGCCAAACTTGGCACCGATAAGGTGATAAATGAACACTCCACTTTTGGCATTGTTGTAACCACAGACGGAAGCGTAACCGAACTTGCACGCGCCGACTATATCGACGCAGAAGAACGCGTTGTTGCACAAATGAAAGAAAGCGGAAAACCTTTTGTTGTTGTGCTTAACGCCAAAAACCCAACCTCAGCAGAAAACAAAAAACTTGTTGCCTCACTTTCTGTTAAATATGGCGTGCCTGTTATTGCAATGAACGCCCTTGAAATGAAAGATGAAGATGTCGACCGCGTTGTTGAAGGGGTGCTTATGGAATTTCCTGTTCGCTCTATTCAAATTAAAATGCCAGAGTGGCTACGTGCGCTGAATTTTGAAAGCGATATAATCACAGAAATTGCACAAGAGGCAAAACGCCTTGGCAGTGCAATCAACAAACTTGCAGACGCAGATAAAAACCAAATCGCTTTTGCCGAAAGTAGTGCGTTTGAGCCTATCACCGTTTCACAAATTGACGCAGGGCAGGGCTACGTTAAATTTGCGGTTATTCCAAAAGACGGCCTATTTTACGAAGTGCTTTCACGCGAATGTGGTACAACAATTGAAGATGACTTTAAACTTGTAAGTTATATAAAAGAACTTGCAATCGCCAAAACCGAGTATGATAAACTTAAAACAGCACTTGACGATGTTGCACAAACGGGATATGGCATTGTTCAACCTCGCAGAGAAGATTTGGAATTTGGCGAGCCGGAAATCTTTAAACAGGGCAACCGACATGGAGTGAAAATTAAGGCAACCGCACCAAGCCTGCATATTATGCGAGTTGACGTGGAAACCGAAGTTACCCCAATGGTTGGAAATGAACAACAAAGCCAAGAACTTGCAAACAGCCTGCTTGCTCAATTCGAGGCAGACCCAAATTCTATTTGGGAAACAAATATTTTGGGCAAAAGCCTGTATAGCCTTGTAGGGGATAATATCAACTCCAAAATTGTGCTTATGCCGGCAGAGGCTCAACGCAAAATGAGAAAAACCCTTGCAAGAATTGTCAATGAGGGCAAGGGCGGAGTTTTATGTATACTTTTGTAAAATTAAATCAACGCACCCCCGCGGACTTACAACCCGCGGGGACGTTTTTTTGTTGCACCAAAAGCGACAACAAGCCCCCTCATCGAGGGGGCTGTCGGCGGAGCCGACTGGGGGAGTTTCTGCTTTTGACGCTCCACTAAATAGGTCTCGCACGCTCGGCGACCGACGTCCGACTCGCACGCTCCCAACACAAACCACTCCGCTTAAACAACCTCCCTCTGGGAGGGAGGTGTCATGTGCTTGCACTTGACGGAAGGAGTACTCACAAGATATAATTCTATTCCGTCGTGAGCCTCTTCCGCCCTTCGGGCACCTTCCCCGGGCTTGGGAAGACATTTATATCACTCCGCTCAAAGCCTCCTGCTTTA
This sequence comes from Clostridia bacterium, assembly GCA_017621525.1. GTDB lineage: Bacteria > Bacillota > Clostridia > Christensenellales > UBA1242 > Caccovivens. The sequence continues at coordinate 1,286 of JAGASX010000006.1, read as the reverse complement.
GCCGCGGAAGATGCCCGCCGGAACAGATAAAGACGGGGATTTAGATAAATTTAACGATAGCCGCCCAGCGTAAGGCTGGCGGAAGAGGCTCACCTCCAAAAAAATCTTAAAATTTTTCAAAAAACATTCGATAAAAATTTGCATAATTCGACATAATATGATAAAATACTTAAAAATTAAGCCGTACCCGCGTAAAACTTGTTTGGTGCCTCCTCAGGTGTTGACTGGGGGAGTTTCCGGAACAGATAAAGACGAGGATTTAGATAGGCTTAACGATAATCGCCCAGCGTAAGGCTGGGGAACAAACCTCCATCTTTGAGGGAGGTGGCAGTGCGTATGCACTGACGGAAGGAGTTAATATATGAAACTTAAACAAAAAATTATGACATTGCTTTCGCTTACTGCACTTACAGCAGTTTTGCTTGTTGTTGGCGTATGGGCACTTAAAACCATCAACTTCACTATTGACGGCAACCTTTCTTATGTCGCACCAGGCGTGGAGGCAACCATATCCAAAGGCACGGTTGCAAATGCAGAATGGCAAAACGCAGGCGACGCAAACACAAAAATGCCTCAAACTGAAATAACCAACAGCGACACAGAAACAACCCTTGCAACAAAATTTTCATATTGGCAAAACGTAAACCTCAACTTCAATGAAAACGGCGACGACATAACAATCACATTCTCAATCACAAACAACTCTTCAAGCAAATACATAGTTATTGGCGTTTCAACCTCTTACGCAAGTGCAACAAACTGTACAATTGCAGTTGATACAACCTCCACAACGCTGGACCCACAAGCCTCTCACACATTCACCCTTACCATGGCAATCACTGATAAAGATGAAAATGCAACCATGACAAACTTTGCCGTTGTATTCAATATGCAATTGTCAAACAGCAAACCAATTGACCTTAAATATGACGAAGATGCTGGCTATTACTACGTAGAAATGGGAACCTACCAAGGCAACCCTGTAAAATGGAGATTGGTGGGAGTAAAAGAAGAGGGAGCAAGCGAAACAACTAAGTTTACCGGCTCTACCGCACCAAGTGCCGGCTCTGTTGGAACGTTTATTCTTGAAACGCTTATGGTAGAAACTGCAGATAAACAAAAATTTAATGCAAGCCGTAGCGACGGAAATAACTACGCGACAAGCGATATAAGAAAATACCTTAACGGAGATTATATAACCGCCCTTAACCTTGCAAATGACGCAACCTACAATGCAATCACAGCAAGAGAGATTACAGACTTACACACAGACATCGGTTGGGCGT
>JAGASX010000001.1 GCA_017621525.1 Clostridia bacterium | reverse complement strand
GAAAGTTATGATATTAACGCCCCAATAACCGAGGTGTATTTAACCGGAACTGACGCCCAAAACTATACGGTAACAAAAGAACAATTCATCATAAAAACTTCACTTAAAATATCAATAAAAAATGCAGATGAAACGACCAAATACTTCTTTGTGTTATACGGGGACAACAAGATATATTCAGACATGAAATGCACAACAGAGGCAACAGACTTTTCAGCCCTTACCACATCATTAACATATACAATACAAACACAAGATGGTCAAACACTTATTTCATCAACAAACCCAAACACATTGCTTGCAAATGTAACAAACATAACCGACGCCAACGGAAATTGGATTGTACCAAATGGAAGTGATACAATACTTACAACTTTTGTTTTGGTTGAAAATTAAAAAAAGATGGGAGTTATCCCATCTTTTTAATAGAAGTGTTTTTGAAAAATTTGATTTAAAGTTTCATAATATATTATTCGAGATTTTTTATGAGGTTGTAAATTTTTTTGTTGTAAATAAGTTTCTCTTAAAATGTTCCATAGTTCGGCTTGTTTAATATATTGTTCTTTATATTTATGGTCATTAAAAGCGTCAGGACGGACTTCCCAAGAATACTTTTTAGTCGATTTATCAAAATAGATATATTCTTGTCTTTCGATTGTAAAATATTCATATTTAGGGTCATCATATTCATCATCATAATCGGGGTTTTTGCAATTTTCTTCAAAATTGTGGACGATTGCAAAGTCATAACTATAAATAATTTTAGAATTTTGTTTGTCAACCTTTTTTATAGTAAAAACAGATGTAGAATCTTCACAATATTTAAAATTCCCTTTTAGGAACTTGTTGAATGTTTGCATCAAATTTTTTTTGATTTTTTCTGGAGTATTATGGTTGGGGTTGACCCACTGAATGATTATGTTGTAATCCATATCAAAACCTTGATTGCCGTTGATTACTCGGGTAACAAGGTGCCGTTGATTACTCGCACTGCCGACCAGATGATATTGAAAAGTCAAAATATTATTTTCCCGCAGAAAATCTTGAACCTTATGTATTATGACTTCAATTTCACTTTTTCTTAAATTCACTTCTTTTTTGGTAACAAATTCAAACATGTTAACACCTCCTAAAAATATATTAAGGGAGGGGGAGTTGGTTGTTATGTGTACAATCAACATTGCGATTATAGCAAACAATGAATTATTTTACAAGAATTTATGACGAAAATTTTAATGATTTAATATTGTTATAATTTTTCGTATGGTGATGATAAAAGTATGCTTGTTTTTCTGTCGTATGGTGTCGAATTTGGGCATATTTGAAAAATTTTTTAAAAAATTTTTCAATTGTTTGACCCTATTGGGTTTTGGCGGTTATAATTATTTGTAATTTTTATGGTATTCTGCCAAAAAAATCATCAAATTTTTCAGTAAAAGGAGGCATAAGCCAACTTAAAACTTTTCGTTTTATTACCCAAAGTGAAAAATGACCGATACAGAAGAAAAAATTAAATTACAGCAACTTGAGATGAATATAAAAGAGGGTGGTGAAAATTTTGTACCACCCATCACCGAAGAGGTAAAAATTAAAGGGCAAACCAAAAAATATGATTACAAGGTAAAGTCTAAACTTGTAAGTATGCCGGAAGAGATAAAAGTGCTTATCACGGCAATCGACCTTGTAGTGGTAACAAAAATTAAAGATTTGGTGAACTATATTTTTAAAATCACCGACAAGTCGCCAAAAAAATTTAGATTTACCTTTGTAAACAGAATGCACAACCTTTGCCTTGATATAGTTGAAAAAATTTTTAAAGCCAACGAAGTGGATATGAGGGTGTATGACGAAGATAAATTTGCCCTTCGTCAAAACCTGCAAAAAGATGCAATGACAGGGCTTAAACTTTTGGAATACATTGCACTGCTTGCCTGCGAAAATGAGTGTATAACCTTTCATCAATATGAATTTATCGCCAAAAGCGGTGCCGGTTGCATGATATTGTTAGGCAACTGGATTGAAAGTGATGAGCGAAGAAAATCTTGGCTTGCTCGCAAAAAAGGTTGATTTATCTTAAGAGGATTGATATAATAAAAACGCGTGTCGAATTTTGTCGAAATCATTTTATAAAAAGGTGCAGGCAAATGGGGATACGAGGGTACAAATTTATCTAAAAAGCGTTGTGCTGCATTGGCTTCGCTCTCCTAACCCTAACAATTCCAACAATGCGTTCAATGTCAACAACAATGGCGATTGGAACAACAACAATGTTGACAATACCAACGCCGTGCGCCCCGATTTGCCTTAACAGTGAGATGGTTACAGCAGGTGCGTAACCCTGTGCCTAAGGCAAAGGAATTTGTGTCCTTATCCTGCCACATTATTTGGCGGGAAAAACACTGTCATCGGAAACAGAGACGAGAAATTTTTTCTGTTTTAGCCTTGTGCCCGATGGCTTTTTTATTTATGAACAAGTATTCGCCTTATTCTCTGTCTTTTGAGGAGTTGACTTCCTTTGAAACGTTGTATAAATCACATAAAATTGCCCGCCTATCCAAAAGGCACAAGGGCGAGATTGTTGATTTTGAACTTCACCTTGCCACCAGCCTTGCAAATCTTGAGGGAAGATTGAAGCGTGGAACATATCATATATCTCGCTATAAAAAGTTTTATATTTATGAGCCCAAAGAAAGGGAAATTCAAGCCCTGCGATATGTAGACCGAGTGGTGCAACACAGCATTTGCGATAACTTTCTTACCCCATATTACAGCCCACGCATGATATACGCCAACTGTGCTTGCCAAATTGGTAAAGGGACGCGTTTTGCCCGTATGCTTTTTAAGAGATATTTGGTGGAACATTATAAAAAGCATGGCATGGCGGGATATTTTTTAAAATGCGATGTGAAAAAATATTTTGCAAATATAAATCACGCTCTTTTAAAGGAGCAATTAAAAGAATTGCCAGACCAAAGGGTGTATAAACTTTTGTGCAACCTTATTGATAGTTATCATCATAAAGAGGGCAAGGGACTGCCAATTGGCAACCAAACAAGCCAAATTTTTGGGGTTATATTCTTGGACAAATTGGATAGGTTTATAAAAGAAAGGTTGCAGATAAAACACTATGTCCGCTATATGGACGACCTTGTGATGATTTGTGAGGACGGCAAAAAGTTGACGCAAATTTTAAATATTTTAAGAGAGAAAATAAAGGAGTTTAAACTTGAATTTAACGCAAAAACCCAGATAATCCCCATTAAAAATGGCATTGAATTTTTGGGCGGTCGTTATTATATTGTTGAAAACGGCAGAATTGTTTTAAAGGTGAAAAAGCAGTCTAAAGACCGATTAAAAAGAAATATAAAAAGGGTTACAACTCTGCAAAATAAAGGCGCTGTGGATAACCAATATGTAAATGGTTTTTTTGCGGGATACAATGGGCATTTAAAGGACTTCAACGCATATCATCTGCTTTTAAAGGTGAAAAACTTAAAAAGAAAATCGGAGGGGGAAGTTAAATAGCCCCTCTTTTTTTAACCATTTTTTTCACTTTAATTAAAATTTCTTCATAAAATGTAAGTGTTAAATTTACGGAGGAAATATGTGTGGAATTTTTGGTTTTATAGGAGCGGGCTCTGTCAAACAAGTTATGGGCGGGCTTGCACGGCTGGAATATCGCGGGTACGACTCGGCGGGCATTGCCTACCTTAAAAATGGGGATATAAAAGCCATTAAAGCAAAGGGGCAGGTCGCAAACCTTGCAAGCCTTGTAGAAAAGGCAAACGAAGAAAGTTGTATTGCTTTGGGGCATACGCGTTGGGCAACGCATGGCAGACCTAATGAGGAAAACTGCCACCCTCATATAAGCGACAATAAAATGTGGGCGGTGGTGCATAATGGAATTATTGACAATTATGACCAATTGAAAAGAGATTTAAAGGAGTATCCTTTTAAAAGCCAAACGGACAGCGAAGTTGTGGTTGCCTTGCTTGAAAAGATGTTTGACGGAAACCCTCTTTCAACCCTTAAAAAAGTTTGCCAAAAACTTGCCGGAAGTTATGCGTTTGGCGTGATTTACAAGGGCTTGCCAGACAGAATTTTTGTTGCAAGAAAAAACAGTCCTGTTGTTGTGGGGTTTGAGGATGATTTTGGGCTTGTTTGCTCTGACGTAAACTCTTTGGGAAGACCTTGCAAGGCTTATGTTATGGGCAATGACGAGTTTGCTGTGGTAAAAAAAGGTGAGGTGGAGATTTTCAATCAAGACCTTTGTCCACAAAAAGTTGAATTATCTTTGTTTGCCCAAAATGCCGACATGGGTAAGGGTGAATACCCGCATTTTATGCTTAAAGAAATTAAAGAAATTCCGCTGTCAATTGAAAAAACAGTTTGTTTATACAACAACATATCTGCCTTTCAAAAGGCACTGCCTTTGGAGGTTTTAAAGTCGGCTAAGGAAATTTTGGTTGTCGCCTGTGGCACGGCATATCATGCATCGCTTATGGGCAAGAAAATTCTTGAAAGTCGTTGCGGGGTGCGTGTAAGCGTGGAGATTGCAAGCGAATTTTTAAGCAAGCCATTTGTTTGGGACGCTGACACCCTTTCAATTTTTGTAAGCCAAAGCGGTGAAACTGCCGACACCCTTAAATCTCTTCGCCGTTGCAAACAGCATGGGCTTAAAACCCTTGCAATCACAAATGTGGAAAACTCTTCCATTTGCTTTGATGCAGATTATGTTTTGTTTACCTCGGCAGGCAAAGAGGTGGCGGTTGCAAGCACCAAGGCGTATAACAGCCAAATTGCAATTTTTCATATGATTTCTGCCTATTTTTCGGGCGAAGATGAAGTTTTGTTTGAAGAAAGCAGAATGTTGTGTGAGGTTGCCCAAACAATTGCCTCTCTTTCGGCTGACGGCGTTTGCCAAGAAATTGCAAAAGAAATTTATGGCAGTGAAAGTTTGTATATGATTGGGCGTGGGCAGGATTATATCACCGCTATGGAATCAAGCCTTAAACTTAAAGAAATTTCATATATTCACAGCGAGGCTTGCCCGGCGGGCGAACTTAAACACGGCACAATTTCGCTGATTACGCCCCAAACTTATGTTTTTGCTTTTGTAAGCGAAGATGAAACCTGCAAAAAATCCCTCTCAAACATTGCCGAGGTTGCAAGCCGTGGCGGTAGGGTGATTTTGTTTACCCCTTTTGATGACGTTGTGGGCGAGTTTGAAAGGGTGATTGTTCTGCCAAAGGTGGAAGAAAAATACCAACCTTTAATAGGTGTAGTATATATGCAACTTGTTGCCTATTACACCGCCTGCAACCTTAACTTAAACCCAGACAAACCGCGAAGCCTTGCAAAGTCTGTTACGGTGGAATAAAAAAATGACAACCTTTTGGTTGTCATTTTGTTTTAGTGATTATTCATCATAGTTTTCATCATCATCTTCATTTTCAATTTGGTCAAGATGATAGAAATTGTTTTTAAATCTTTCGCTTCCTTTAAGGGCGTCAATTTGCATTTGTGTTGCTTGCAAAAGTTCTGCCTTTGTTGCCTCGTCTGCCTCACCGCTGATATAGTATCTGCCGTTTTCATCGCTCTTTACAATTGTGTCAAGAATTTTTGAAAAGTCAAGGCCTATTGGGAATGTTCTGTCAGATTGACGATATACATAAAGTCCGCCACGGAAAGGTGATTTGTTTGCAATTTCGTCTGTGCTGTTTGCTTTGTTTGAATAGTTTTCCCAAGCGTCGCCTTTGCCCTCTTCGGTTGTGTAACCTGCAAGAAGTGGCTCCATAAGGCATTTGATGATTGGTGATTCCATAAAAATTTTTCTGTTTTCTTTGTTTTTAAGTGCAAGCACCAAAAATCTTAACTTTGCATGGCAGTTGTTTACGTTTGCAACTGTTGGCAGATTTCTGTTTACAATTGTATCGCGATAATCTTTGTCAAGTTTGCTTACGTCGCCATTGTTAAGCATAAGATATTCCAAAGTATTGATGATGAAAATGTTGTTTTGTTTAAATTTTTCAACCTTCTTGTCGGAAAGAGTTCCGCAATCGGCCATGTAAAATTTATTTTCCATATCCTACCTCTCTTTTGATTTACGTTTGTCTATATAATAACACATATTTTGTCGTTTGTAAATACCAATTTTGCAATTTTTGCATACTTTTTTGCCCTTTTGGCACTATAATTTCATGAAAAACAACGTTGGAAGGGGTGCTTTTGTTTTGGTTGCAAGTGGACTTGTCTGCAAATTTTTTGGCGGACTTTTCCGTTTGCCCCTTACAAATATTATTGGAATTGAGGGTATAGGCGTTTTTCAAATGGTTATCAGTATATATTCGCTTGCCCTGATTTTTGTGTCGGGCGGGGTTACAAACGCACTTTCAAAACTTGTGTCATCGGCAAGGGCGAGAGGGGACTATAACAAAATAAATTCCTATCTTGGCTGGGCGATGGCATTTACCTTGGGCATAAGCGGTGTTTTTGCCCTTATATTTTTGCTTTTTGGCGGGCAAATTGCCATTCTTCAAGGGGCAAGAGAGGGGGCACTTTCCTATCTCTTACTTGCACTTCTTCTTCCGTTGAGCGGACTTGTTGGCGTTTTTAGGGGGCTTTTACAGGGCTATGAAAACATGACGCCAACGGCAATCAGTCAGGTGATACAGCAGGTTGCCAAGTTGGGTTTTGGGCTTATTTTTGCGTATGCACTTGCACCAAAAGGTTTGGGAATGGGCGTTTTTGGCGCTTTTTTAGGCATGACTTTAAGTGAGGTTTTTGCCTCTTTTTATTTGGGGGTTGTAACCTTTAAAAGAAGTAAAGTCGGGTTTGAAATAGAGGCGAAGAAAGAATTTTTTACCGCCTCTTTGCCACTTACCTTTGGCGGTGCGGTTTTGCCTCTTACCCATGCAGTTGAGGCATTTGCAATCATTCCTCTTCTTACAAAATCGGGGCTTTCGCAGGATAGCGCAACAGCCTTGTATGGGCTTCAAACAGGTGTGGTTGGTGCAATTTTAAATTTCCCACTTATCATATCTGTTGCGGTTGCCGTTTCCCTTCTTCCAAACATTTCATACCTTATTGGCAGAGGAGAAGAAAAAAGCGTGCGAATTCTTATTGAAAAAGCCTTTTCTTCAATGTGGTTTTTGCTTATACCTTTGGTTTTTGGACTTATTGCGGTATGTAAAACGCTTTATCCAATAATATATCCACAAACTATGGAATTGTATTTGGGCGTTGCGGTAAATCTTACAACTGTGGTGGGAATTTCAATAATTTGCACGGCAATTATGCAGTTTTTGGTTTCCATTTTGCAGGCAAGCGGGCTGTACAACCTTTCTATGGCTTTTCATGTTATTGGTGGAATTGCAAAAATAGGCCTTTTATTTATTCTTGCGCCCATTGGCAAAATAGGCATATTTTCAATTGCAATTTCAAACATAGTGCTTTCAACAATCGTTTCTGCCTGCGCCCTTATAAAATTAGGGGGAATTGTAAAAATTTCCTTTTTCGACATCGCATTGCCTCTGCTGTCTGCCTTTGTTATGCTTTTGGTGGTGCGTATTTTTCTTGCGCTGATTGGCGGAATTTTGGGACTTGTTCTTGCGGTTGTTATTGGTATGGCAATTTATTTCACACTTTGCCTGCCACTTACCTTTAAATATTTCAATTTTTTCTTAAATAAAATAAAAAGGGTGTAAAATTGGGCAAAAATCTTTTTTAAATGAGGTTATTTTTAAGAATAAATGGTAAAAAACTTGCGTATTATTTATGTATGAAAAAGAATGTTATAATCACAGTTGTTTCAATTGTTTTGGTGGCGGGGCTTGGCACGCTGTTTTCTCAACTTGGTATGGGCTGGTTTGACGGGCTTAATAAGCCAACAGAGTGGGTACCCTCATGGGTTTTTCCTGTTGTGTGGACGGTTATTTACGGGCTGTTTGGCTGGGTTTTAATCAAGTGGCAGGGGATAAAACCGCTTACCAAAGAAAATATAATTTTGCTTATCATCAACGGCGTTTTAAATGTGCTTTGGTGTCTTGTGTTTTTCACCTGCAATCAACTTCTTCTCGGCAATATTGTTATCATAATCAACGCACTTTTTGGCTTACGTTTGTATTTTGAGGTTTGCAAAGAAGATGCTTTAAGCGGGCTGTTGATTTCCATTTATCCAATTTGGCTTTGCATTGCCACAACCCTTAACATTGCCGTTTGGATTTTAAATTAAACCCCTATTTGGGGCTTTTTTTTAACAAAGTTTTCTTCATCCGCATAAATATTTTTGTAAGTATTTTAGGAGGAATAATGGAAGAAAAAAGAGAAACAAGTGCCGACCTTGGCGGCCAGCCGGCGTTGATAAACATACATAAAGAGGTTTGCAAAAACAACTTTTTCCGTAAGGTTATTTGGACGGGGGAACATTTGCAGGTTACTGTTATGTCCATACCTGCCGGAGGAGAAATAGGGCTTGAAAAGCATGATAACCTTGACCAATTTATTCGCGTGGAGTATGGCGTAGGCTCTGTTTATATGGGTAAAACCAAACAAGAGATGAAATTTTATGGTTGTGCTGACCCAGACTTTGCCATTGTTGTGCCCGCTGGCACTTGGCATAATATTTTAAATGAACAAAAGGCTCCATTAAAAGTTTATTCAATTTACGCACCACCACAACACCCATTTGGCACCATTCATAAAACAAAGTTTGAAGCCGATTTGGAAGAATAAGAAAGTCCCTATTGGAACTTTTTTGTTGAATTGATTTAATTATAAATTTTTTCAATTGTGCTTGTAAAAGTGGCTTGATAGTCCTGTGGAACGCGATATTCCCAGCAACCCTCGGCTACGCCTGGGAAGTTCATTCGCTGGCTTTGGTCTTGAAGCAAGAAGTCTTGCATTTGCAAAATTATTGTTTTGCTTTTAGATTTCATCATCTTTTTCACGCTTTCAACCCAAATTTAACCATATCAACCTTTTTTTGCTTTTGTTATTTTTAAATTTTTTCTATTGACTATAAGTTTATAAATTTCGCTTACCACAATAATCACAACCGAAATGGCAAGCAAAATGGCAAGTGTGGCATAAGACACGGTGGAAAGTTCCAACAAATGACTTAATCCGTCTACTTCCATAAACAGGATTTGCAGGGCGGTAGAGCCGAGCACCGCAACATAGAAAAACCAATTGTTTGTGTGCGATATTTTAAATATGGAAGTTTTTTCACTTCGGCAGTTAAGTGCGTGGAAGTTTTGCAAGAATACCATAAGCGTCATGGTTAAACTTCTGGCAACAATTACGTCAAGGTGCAAAACGTCGGTAAGTATCAGCCAAGCCCCAAACACAACAAGCCCAATCACACCGCCCATTATTCCGCACTGGGCAACCATAGATTTTGTGAAAAGAGATTCTTTTGTAGAACGTGGCTTTTCTTGCATAATGTTTGGCTCTGGCTTTTCCAAAGAAAGGGATAAGTCTTGAAAACCGTCTGTTACAACGTTCAGCCACAACAGTTGAATTGGCAGAAGTGGAGTTCCTGCACCGCAAACCATGGCAAGCACAAAGAAAAGCACTTCGGCTATCGAACATGATAGCAAGAAATATGTTATTTTTCTTATGTTTGCATAGGCACATCGTCCCTCGCGGACGCCTGTTACAATTGAATTAAAATTGTCGTCAAGAATAATCATATCGGCAGTTTCTTTGCAAACGTCGGTGCCACTGCCCATGGCAATGCCAATGTGTGCCGATTTTATTGCCGGGCTGTCGTTTACTCCGTCGCCGGTTACCGCAACAAACTCGCCCTGCCTTTTTAAAGATTCAACAATGTGCAATTTGTCGGTTGGGGTTACGCGAGAAAACACACTTTTGCCTTTCACAAAGTTGTCAAAAGCCTCTTCGCCAAGGGCAAAAGCCTCTTCAACCTGCCTGCCGGTTGCAACCTCGCTTTCATCACTTGCAATTTTTATGTCGCGTGCAATTGAAAGGGCGGTAAGTGGGTGGTCGCCTGTTATCATAATCACCTTTATTCCCGCCTTGTGGCACTCGGCAATAGAGCCCTTTGTTTGTGGGCGGACAGGGTCAATAAATCCAACAAGGCCGATGAATGTAAGGTTTTTAATTTCACCATTTTCACTTTCAACTTCGCCAACTGCAAGTGCAATAACGCGATAGCCTCGGCTGGCAAGAGCGGTGTTTTGCTCTTCAATTTTTGCCCTATCAAGTGGCACTTCGCTTTCGCCATTTGTCATCTTGCTTGAAAATTGGAATACTTTTTCAAGACTGCCCTTAACCGTGCAATATTTTTTGCCATTTTCTTCAAAGTATAGGGCGGAATACTTGTTTTCTGATTCATAAGGTATGGTTTTTAAAACCTTTAAATTTTCTTTGACGCCCGCTTTTGCACCTAATACCTTAAAGGCTATATCAATTGAGTCGCCAAAATATTCAAACTTTTCGCCAACCTTTTTAAATGTTGCCTCGTTGTTGCTTGCCCCCATAAGTGCAAGGCGAGCAATTTGTTTTGTGCAATTGTCCTCTTTGCAAATTATCTTCCCGCTGTCGTTGTAACCACTTCCGGTAACTTCAAATTCTTCGCCCGATGGCAGGGTTATAATTTTTGCGGTTTGTTCATTCAAAGTCAGCGTGCCTGTTTTGTCGGTTGCAATCACCGTACAACTTCCCAAACTTTCAACTGCGTTCAAGTTTTTTACAACCACATTTTGCTTACCCATTCGATTTGACGCAACAGTAAGTGCCATGGTTACCGCAAGTGGTAAGCCTTCTGGCATGGCGGAAACCGCAAGGGCAATTACAATCAACATAATTTCGCGGAATGGACTGCCTTGTATAAGCATTATGATAAAAACAATCACCGCAACCGCAACAATTGCCACGCTTATTTGTTTAGAAAATTTGGCAATGCGGATATTAAGAGGGGATTTTTGGTCTTTCACCGTGTTAAGTTTGGTTGAAATTTTACCAATTTCGGTGGCGGTGCCAATGCTTACTACCACGCATTTAGCCCTGCCTGTTATCACCGAACTTCCAGAAAAAACCATGTTACTTCTGTCGCCAAGTGGCGAAGTTTCTTTCGCTACGCCAACATTTTTAATTGCATTTATGCTTTCACCGGTAAGCAGTGCCTCGTCTACTGTGAAATTACTGCACTCCAAAATTCTCATGTCGGCGGAAACTTTGTCCCCGCTTTCAAGGTAAACAATGTCGCCAATTGCTAAATTTTGGCTGTCAATTTCCACCTTTTGACCGTCGCGTAAAACTTTGGCTTTTACTTTAATCATTCCGGCAAGAGAACTTGCAACCCGCTGTGCACGTTTTTCCTGCACTCCGCCAATCACGGCGTCAATCAACACAATACCTAAAATCACAAAGCCGTCCAAAAGTTCGCCAACCGCAAAAGAGAACGCCATTGCAACCAATAAAATAAGCACAATAGGGTTGATAAATTCTTTCAACAGCAACAACACAAAGGGTGCGGGCTTTTTTCGAGGTAAAAGGTTTTTGCCATACTTTTCAAGCCTTGCACTTGCTTCTTGGCTTGTAAGCCCGGCATAAGAACTTTGCATCTTGTCCAAAACTTCATTTTCAGCACTTGCGTGCCAATTTTCTTTCAATTGCTCTTGATGACCACTTTTTGCCATAAAACACCTCATTAAAGTAGTTTTTGCCTTTTAAAAGATAATATCACAAAAACAATAAAAAGTGAAATTATTTGAACAATGATTTTGTTTATTAGAGAGAAATTATTACATAAAAAAAGACATCGTTTGATGTCTTTTTGTTTGTTATGATAATAAATTTTCATCTTCGCTTTCGTCAGCACTTGACATATCGTTTAATTTGGCAAGAAGTGCAAGTTGAAGCGTTGCGTTTGCTGGGTCGCTTTCCATTTGTGGGACCTCTAAAACAGAAATTATAAGTTCATCGCCTTTAATTTCTGGTTTTTCTGCAAGAAATGCATCTACACAATCAGAAGTCGCCTTAACAATTGTGTCGCGGAAGGCAATTTTTTGCTCATATTCGCCCTCAACTTTCTTTTCTATAAACATTTTAACGCGGTTTTGTGGGTGTTGTGTTTTCTTAACCAAAAGTTCAAGTTCCGTTCCTTCAACCTTTCTGGCAACTCCTTTCAAAAGAAATGTAAGGTTAAGTTTAAACGCCTCGGCATTTGCCTCAACTCCATAGCGGTTGCCCTTGGCGAAAATAATTTCTTGTGGAATAACCTTTCTTTTATATTGCTCTCCATCTTCGCCGATATAATATTCAACGTTAAATCTTTTGGAGTTTATGCCGACAAGTTCAACTTCCGTTCTTGTGCCTAAGAATTTTAAATTTTTTGCTTGAATAAACTCGCTAAGCCTATCTCTGTTTTGAATTGTAATAAGTTTCATTTTGCCCTCCCCCAAAAACAAGGCCCTACTCTTGAACCTTTTCTTTAGTTGCCTTAATTATATCTTAAATAATGCTCGTTGTCAAGATAGAAAATTACTAAGTTTAAATGCAATCATTATGAAGTATATTGTTATATGACATATATAATAATGTAAATAAACATATATATTATTCGCTTTTTCCATGTAAAAACCGATGGTTTTAGGTGGGAAAGGGGAAATTTGTTAAATTTTGCTCCACAACGCCCCTTGGCGTATCGTGAAAAAGATAAAAAAGATAAAAAAGTTTTAAAAAAGTGTTGACAATAAAAAGAGGTATGTGATAAGATATAAACGCTGACTTAAAGAAGTCAGAG
>JAGASX010000005.1 GCA_017621525.1 Clostridia bacterium | reverse complement strand
TCATCATCGTCATCGTCGTCATCATCAAATTCTTCATCATCAAAATCAATGCCGTCGTCATCATCAAAATCAATGTCTGGTGCGATTTCGTCATCATCAAGCATACTTGATTTTGTAAGGTCGTTGACTGATGCCATTTCCCCCATTTCATCATCAAGGGTCATTTCATCATCTTCATCTTCGCGAGTCATATATTCATCCCAATCGTCTGCAAGTTCTCCATCCTCGTCGCTTCTATGCTCTTTTAAACAACTTGCGCACATGATTTCATCTGGTTGGATATAGTTTGTTTTACAGATTGGGCAAAGTTCCAAATCAATGTCATCGACATAGTCCTTTTTCGCTTCCATTTCTGCCTTGCAAACAGAACAAAATTTATCCTTTTTTTGAATATAGTTAAGTTCACATCTTGGGCATCTGATATACACAGGTTTTTTCATATTTGCTCCTTATTTTTTATCTATTTCAACAATCACATTATACCTATATTACAATAAAAAGTCGAGCGTTTTATCATATATTTTTTAAGAATTTTTATGACTGTTTTTTATCCTCTAAATTGCTTTCGGCTTGGCTTTTGCGTAGGTACAATGGGCATACTTCTTTTGCAGAAATTGCCTCGCCTTTATTAAACTTTTCTTTTGCAAGTTGCAATAGTTCACCAGCGGTTGGGTTTATTTGAACTTGCCCAAGTTCCTCTTCTTCAAGCCCAACAAGGGTGCAGTTTGGCAGAGTTGTAACAAGTTCTTCCTCACCTATCTTTTGCCCCCTTTTATTATATCTGCAAACAAAATAATATCCACTTAATCCATTTATTATGCAGGCAAATTCATCATCTATGGTGAAATTTTTTATATAACTATATGCCATAAGGTCAAATGTTGTGATTGGCACAACCACTTTTTGATTTTCTCCGCCCAGCAAGCCTTTTATAAGTGAAACGCCTATTCTTATACCGGTGAATGAACCCGGCCCCACGACAACGGCAAAAGTTTGATTATTGGCAAATTCTTCACCTATTTCATCAAGCATTTTATCAATTGTAAAAAGAATGTTTTCTGAGTGTTTACAATTTGATGGCAAACTGTTTGAAATTGTTTTATCCCCTATTTCTATTCCAATAAGTGCCTGTTTGCAGGCTGTGGAAATTGCTATCATTTTGCCACCTCAACAATTGACACTGTTATTTTTCTTTGGCTTTCATCAATTTTTTGAATTTCAACCTGATAATGCGTTACGTTTATAAGTCCCTCAACCTGTTGTGGCCATTCTACAATGCTTACACCGTCAAGAGTTGAAAGGTCAAAGTATTCATTAAAACCAAGTTCTTCTGCCTCTTCAAGGGAAGAAAGGCGGTACATATCAAAGTGGTAAATTGGCATCTTCCCATTATCATAAACATTAAGTAAGGTAAATGTTGGGCTGGTAACAAGGTTTGTGCAGTTCATACCTTTGGCAAAGCCTTTTACGAAATGCGTTTTGCCTGCGCCAAGGTCGCCAACCAATGTTATCACGCTTCCCTTTTCGATTGTTCCTGCAATTTTTTCGCCTATAAGCATTGTTTGGCTTTCATCTTTTGTTATTACTGAAAAAATCTCTTTCATAATTTCTCCTATTAGCGTTTTTGTACAATAAATTTTTTCACTATCACATTATACACAATTATACCGGCAATGGCAAATATAATTCCCAAAGTTATTCCAAGGGCAACGTCGCTTATGTAATGCACGCCCAGCACCATTCTTGAAAAGCCTACAACAGCCATAAGTGATGCGTATGCGGTTGTACCCAAAGCCCTTGTCCAGCGATTTTTTGTTGTTTGGAAAAGATTGTACACCAAAAATGTGGCAAAAACTCCCGCACAGACGCTGTGGCCTGACGGCATACTGAAACCGTCTTCACCGCCATAATTTGCAATATCATTGTAGGTGTCAAACGGTCTTGCTCTGCCAATTATTGCCTTTAACATATGGTTAGCGACTGCTGATATGGCAAAGGTTACAACAAGTGCAAGGCTTAATTTTTTATTTCTTGAAAATATAATTACAAAGGTAATAAAAAGTCCCAGATAACTTCCCAAATATGTGATTATTTGAAACAAGGTTATCCAGCCGGTACTTGCATTTGATTGTAAAAATCTTATTATATCTGCTTCGATTTGCATTTTGCCTCTTTTTGTCCCTCTTCCGCCCTGCGGGCACCTTCCCCCAAGGGAAGGCTTAAACTCCCCCTAATCGACTGTGTCGACATCTCTTCAGTGAAGAAGTTTTTTATATAGGTATATTGTAACAAAATGTGATAAAAAAAACAACAGAATTTGTTTTTTCTGTTGTTTTTTAAAAATTTTTTACTTCACAAATGGCAAAGCCGTCTTCAATTTGATATATTTTGCTTTCAAAACAGGTTTCATCACAAATTACCGACAAAAACTCTTTCATATTTCTTACCATTGTTCGGTTTTTGTGTGTTACGCGACTTTCATCATTTAAAAGTCCGCCCAATAAGATGTTATCAGCAAATATTATTCCGCTTTTTTTTAGTAACTTTACAATATTTTGCAAATACTTTTTATACTGCCCTTTGGGGCCATCTAAAAACACAAGGTCAACTTTTCTGCCATCGTCGGCAAGTTTCTGCAAAACCTGTCCCGCATCACCGCAAATTTGTTCTACACGGCTTTCCACCTCTGCCAAGGCAAAGTTTTCTTTCGCCTGCATAAATCTGCCCTCTTCCTTTTCTATGGTTGTAAGTGAAAGATTTGGAATTGTAAGCAAATTTAACCCAGAATATCCCGTTGCGGTGCCAATTTCAAGCACTCTTTCCACCCCTCTTTCTTTGCAAACTTCAAGCAGTTTTTGCAAGGTTTGTGGGCGAACAATTGGCACATAGTTTTGTTGTGCGTGGTTTTGCACCTGTTTTATTATTTCAAAAAGTTTATCGGTCATATTGCACCTTATTAGTCAAGGGTAACAATTGTTAAAATCATTGGGCGACGTTTTGTACGGCGGAAAATGAAGTTTGAAATGTTTCGGCGAAGTGATGCACGAATCATTGATGGCTCTGCGCCACGCAGGTCATTTTCTTTAAGTGATGCAATGATTGTTGCTTTTGCGTCTTGAACAAAACTTTCTTGTTCGTCCGCGTATACCACACCGCGTGTGATAATGAAAGGTTCGCCTGTTATTTCGCCCTCTATGTTATTGATATTTACGCACACTACGCAAATTCCGTCCTCTGAAAGTTGTTTCCTTTCGCGAAGAACATTGCTGTCCATATCGCCAATGCCATATCCGTCAACAAGGCGTTGTCCTGCCTTAACATGGCCAACCTCTTTAAGAGAGTTTGCACCCAATTCCACCTGCATACCAATGCCAGCGATAAGCACATTGCGTTTTTCCATACCCAAAGTTACCGCAAGTTCTTTATGTGTTTTCATATGTCTATATTCGCCGTGTACAGGTATAAAGAATTTTGGTTTTACAAGGCTGTGCATAAGTTTAAGTTCCTCTTGGCAGGCGTGCCCAGAGGTGTGAACATCAGCAAGTTCATCATAAATCACGTCGGCACCTAATTTATAAAGTGCGTTGATAACGTTGTAAACGTTTTTCTCATTTCCCGGAATTGGTGATGCGGAAAGAATTACAAGGTCATTTTGACGAATTTTAAGGCTTTTAAATTCACCTGACGCCATTCTGGTAAGGGCACTCATAGGCTCTCCCTGACTGCCTGTTGTCATGATAAGCACTTCTTTATCGTCCATTTTATCAACCTTTTCAATATCTACAATATTTTCACGGTTGAATTTAAGTTCGCCAAGTTTTAATGCAACTTCACTTACATTTATCATACTTCTGCCGGTGAAGGCAATTTTTCTGTTGTATTTTTCTGCAATATCCATGATTTGTTGCATACGATGAATGTTTGATGCAAATGTTGCGACAATAATTCTGTTGTCGGCGTGCGATTTGATGATTTCATCAAGTGCCCTGCCAACAGATTTTTCGCTCATTGAATAGCCCTTTCTGCAAACGTTGGTGCTTTCGCAAAGCAAAAGTTGAACGCCTTTACGGCCAATTTCGCCAAGGCGAGAAAGGTCTGTCATTTCGCCGTCAATAGGCTCATAATCAATTTTAAAGTCGCCGGTATGCACAACTGTTCCAACAGGTGTGGTGATTGAAAGGGCAAGGGCGCCAGCAATTGAGTGGCTTACCTTTACAAATTCAATAACGAACGCGCCAAGTTTAAGCACATTACGTGGCTTTACTGCAATACCTTTAAATTTAACCTTTGGATGCTCTTTCATCTTGTTTTCAACAAGAGCAAGGGTAAGGCGAGAGCCGTATACAGGCACGCTGATTTGTTCCAAAAAGAATGGTACAGCACCGATATGGTCTTCATGGCCATGTGTAAGCAAAAGAGCCTTGATTTTATCTTTGTTTTCTACAAGGTATGTCATATCTGGAATTACAAGGTCTACACCCGGAAGTTCTTCACCCGGAAAGGTGAGTCCAGCGTCAATGATGATGATTTCATCATTATATTCAAGGGCGGTCATGTTTTTTCCAATTTCACCTACTCCGCCCAAAAAGGTGATTTTAAGTTTGTTGTTATTCAAAAATTTCTCCTTTTAAAATTACACAAAAAATGTCCCGTAAGGAACGTCTTTTGTGTGAATTGGTTTTTTATTTTTTAATGAATTATAAAATATATTTTGCGTCTTCGATTTTGTCGTTTTCTTCCAATTTCTTTGGTGAAAAAATTGTGTCGCCGTCTACATAAAATCTCATGCCTTGGCTTGTGAAAAATGCAACCATTTCAAATATATGCACAAGTGGTGATATGATTGGAAGTATGATTATGATTGAGTATATGCCCAGCACAAATGAAAGCACAATTGCCAAAAGGTACAAAATAAAAGCGGTTGAAAAAACCTTTTCACCTTTACGCCAAACTGCCCTCATACCGATTTTATATGACCTGAAAATGTTGTGGTTGTAAACAACTTTTGCAGGTGCCCAACCAGCATTGAAAAGTGATTTGATTGCCATAAGAAGTGCAGGTGCAATTGCAATTAAGAATGGCATGATATAATCAAAAACCTTGCCGTCAAGTCTTGTAAGCCCCCACATTGAAAGCACCACAAGAGCGTTGAAAGGAAGTGCATAAATCACCTTTATTAAAGAATATGAAAGTGATGATTTGATTGTTTTGATGAATGTGCCGGTGAAAGATTGCTTTTGGCAGGCTGACATATAGCCGTACATAAGTTCACAAGTAACAACCTTGCCAATATTCATAAGAAGTGGCAGTAAAAAGAATGTAACAAAAATGAAATAGACGCCAATCCAAGCGTTTGAAGAAAACATTATGCCGAAAAAGTATATTACGAAGTTTGCAAAAGCGGTAAGTGTGTTGGCTATGCCTGCCCCACCATAAAATGTGCCACTGCCAAAAACAGATGCAAGGCCAGCATCATTGTATGCCAAAGTTGCCCATTCCCAATATTGCCCATGGAAAATGGCAAGTAAGCCTATACAAAATGCGATGGAAACAATGTGGTAAACAAGAAGTTTCCACACCTCGGCAAAGTTTGCACATAAAAGTTTTATTGAATTTTTAAACATCATAATAGGATTTCCATTTACAAAATATTTTCTTTCAAAAGACTTCAAAATTATTATACAATAAAAAATAGAATTTGGCAAGAGAATGTCTGCCAAATTTCTATAAAAAACCTAAATATTTTGTTTTATATCCACGATTTTGTAGGAAAGTTCCCCTCCCTCAGTTTTAACGCATACCTTTTCTCCAACCTTTCTGCCAATAAGCGCCATGCCAAGTGGTGAATTGTTGCTGATGATGCCTGCAAGTGGGTTGCTTTCTGTTGAGCCAAGGATTTTAAGTTCCAACTCTTCATCAAATTCTTCATCATATACCTTTACGGTTGAGCCGATGTTTACCACGCCCTCATCTGCATTGCTTTCGATGATTTGGCAGTTGAGAAGAATATCTTCCATCTCGCGGATTTCAGCCTCGATTTGAGCCTGTTCTTCCTTTGCTGCGTCGTATTCAGAGTTTTCAGAAAGGTCGCCAAATTCCCTTGCAATTGCAATTTTTTCGCTTGCCTCAACCCTGCGGGTAGACTTATAGTAAGCAAGTTTCTCTTGTAGTTGTTTTTTGCCTTCGGCAGTTAAAAAATGTGTCATTTCTAAAATCTCCTTTTTGCCATTTCAAGCACACATTATATATAATTTTTAAAAAATTGTCAAACATTTTTGAATTTTTTTTATTTTCTTTGCACAAAACAATCTTGGAGGTTGTTTATGCTGACAATTATCGCCTTTTTGGTAACTATTTTAGGTTCGGTCAATTGGCTGACAATTGGACTTTTACAATATGATTTTATCGCTGGTATATTTGGCTTTCAAGCCAGCATTTTTTCTCGAATTATTTACATCGTTTTTGGTATTGCGTCGGTTTTTCTTGTTTTTAAACTTTTTAAAGGAAAGGGCACGATTGCTGTTTTTTCAAGGCGAAATAAAAAAGACCTTGCAAAAAACCTTGCAAAAATTGGAATTAAAGAGCAAGCACAAACAGACGTTGAAAGTGGGGAAGAATTTATGCCACGTCGCGGATACGACCACCCTTCTTACGATGAAATGCATGATGAAAGGTTACATTCGGCAAATCGACCAATGTTTGACGAGCACTTTGATGATAAAGGGGGCGACTTATGAGTAAAAATCTTTCTCTTATGTTTCTTATAATTATATTCGGGGGTTGTTTGTTTTGTTCTTTGTTTTTTAACCTTATTTAAAAAAAAACTGCGTAAGCAGTCTTTTTTTATTTATGATATTTTCCGCCACCTGCAAGCATGAAAGAGCGATATACCTGTTCCAGCAATATTATTCTTGCAAGGTTATGTGGATAGGTTGCCCTGCCGAATGATATTTTATCTTTAATCCCCTCTTGCACCTCTTTGCTTGTGCCATAAGAGCCGCCAATGACAAAGTTTATTGTGCTGTTTGTCATGCTGTCTTGCATGATGTTTTTAGAAAGGTTTTCGCTTGAATACTCTTTGCCGTCAATGGCAAGCAGATAGGTTTTGCCTCCGCACTCCTTTACCGCCTTTAATATTGTCTGTCCCTCTGTCTGTAAAATTTTTTCTGTATCTTCATATTTATTTTGCTCGGGCAGTTCTATAATTTTAAGTTTACAGAATTTTGACAGGCGTTTTTGGTATTCTTCGCTTGCCTCCCTCCAAAATTTTTCTTTGAGGTTGCCAACCGCGATTATGTTTATTGAAATCATAATATTCCCCAAATAAATGTGAAAAGTGTGATTATTGAAACAATAACCATGCCGGTTATCAGCATAACTTTGGTGATTTTATTTAGTTTAAAATCCCCCTGCTCTGCCAATATCTTTTCATCAATTTCACTTGTATAGCCCATTTTGCTGTTATGCTTTTTGTACATTTCATCAAATTTTTCAAATGGAATTGTATGGGTTTGGTCTGTTGGGTCAATTTCTTTACCCTCGGCAACTGCTTGTGCGTCTTTAAGGTACGCCTCTTTGGTAAGTTCTTTTAAAATTTCATTTTGCAGTTGATTAACTCGTTTTACAGTTGTAACTTTGAAAAGCAGTTTTACAAGATATTTAAGCAAGAAGAAGAAAAGCACGCTTAATACAAGCATAAACAGCACCGCGAGAACTGTGTTGTTTTGAAGCCATTTGTTAAGGTATGAGAAAACCACCTCTGGCCCCAATTTATGATAACTTGAAAAGCCCATGAAAACAGATAAAAAGTTGTTCATAAAATGGATTATCATTGCTGGGTATATGCTTTCGCAGATTGTGGAAATATAACCAAGCAAAAAGCCTATTAAAGTAGCGTATCCAAATTGGTCTATGTTTAAATGCAAAAGCCCAAACATAATTGAAGAAATGATGATTGCCCTTTTCTGTCCCATTGGCGATAAGCCTTTAAGCAAAAGTCCGCGATGGGCGGTTTCTTCACAAATGGCGGGCAAGATTGCGGTGCAAAGTATATTTAAAATAAATTGCCATGTTGGGTATTCACGCATTGCTGTTCCGCCAGCAGAAGAATAACCAAAAATGGAAAGAAAGGCAGAGAAAAATGTTGATACAAAAACATTAAGTATATATACAATTACGCCGATTGCAATTGCAAGCAAAATTGCCTTCCAATTTATCTTTCTGTATCCGTAAAATTTGAACACCTGTTTGGTTTTGTTTTTGGTGAGAAGTGCAAAGCCAAAAAGTGAAACTGAAAACATCAGTCCCACCTGTATTATTAAAGAGAACACGTATTCTGCCGTATTGCCCATAAATGCAAAAACGCCAAATGCAGATAACATTCTTATTAAGGCAAATAGTACAATGATTGGCAGATATAAATACATCACCTTTCTTGTTATATTATTTCTGTAATCCATTTAAAACCTCTTGAAAATAGTATACTGATTTCTTGTCCATTAAATAACCTGTTTTTATGGTTTCTTTAAAGCCATTAGGCAATATTTGACACAAACTGCAAAATTGTGGTTATAACAAGCATCAGCACGCTTATTCCTATTGATAAGTATACATAAATTGATGTCTTTTGTGAAGTCCTTTCAACATCTTTCGCGGTTTTTCCTTTAAAATAGAACTTTTCTATCAACCAAAGTATGCCAAAAGTTGCAAAAAGCAAGCCAAATGCAACCAAATAGAACCACCACGTATTTGGCAAGGCAAGGGAAAAGCCTGTTATATTTTGAATATAGGCAAAGGTTACAACCAAAAAGTTGTTTATAAAATGCACAAGCATTGATGAGAAAAGTGAACCGGTTTTTGTAACCAGCCAGCCCATAATTCCACCTAAAATGAAAGGATATACAAATTGTTGCAGGTTGCCATGCATAAGGGCAAACATAAGGGCAGAAAGTGCTATGCTTGCCCATGTGCCAAAGCGGTCGCGAAGCCCATGTAATATAACACCCCTAAACAAAAGTTCTTCACAAATGGCAGGGATTACAGCCATAAGAAGAAGTGCCAAAAGGTACAATGGGAATGATGTTGGGTTGACCATTGGCAAGCCCTCTTTTATAGGAAAGCCAATAAGTGAAAGGAAGTTGTCAGTTGCGCCAATGAAATAGTTGACGCCTAAAAGGGAAAGCACGCCAACAGCAATTAAAATAAGGTATGTATGCCATGGCATTTTGAATTTTAAATTTACAGCCTTGAAAGACACTTTGTTGATTTTGTTATACGCAAAAAATATGGCGAGATACAATAATAAAGTTATTGATAAATAAATGGCGTTAAATACCAAACTTTCTGTAATTTCTGTCGCCTTTATTCCCTTCCCCTCTGCAATTTTGCCAGCAATCATTGAAAATAATAGAGGCATAAGAAATTTTGCAATAAGGCAAATTAAAAACATTTTTCCGCTGTCATCATTTCTGTAAAATAATCGTTTTTCCATTTTCTATCCTTTTTTAAGGCAATTATACACCAATTGTTTATTTTTCGCAACAAAACGGCTTTACATTTTGCAAAAATAATATTACAATATTTTTATGAATGAGTTTATGAAAGAGGCAATTGCCGAAGCGAAAAAAGCACTAAATAAAAACGAGGTGCCAATTGGTGCGGTGATTGAAAAAAATGGAAAAATTATTGCACGCGGGCACAATCTGCGAGAGAAAAAGCAAAATGCCATAAAGCACGCGGAGGTGATTGCAATTGAGCGCGCCTGCAAAAAATTGAAGTCTTGGAGGCTGGAAGGTTGCACCCTTTATGTTACTTTGGAGCCCTGCCCTATGTGTGCGGGCGCAATAGCCAATGCCAGAATTGAAAAAGTTGTTTATGGTGCAGAGGAAAAAACAGCAGGCGACCGGCTTTGTGAGGCAATTTTATCAAGCAATAGGCTTAACCACAAGTGTGAAATTGTTTTTGATAAAAGTTGCGAGGAAGAAATTTCTTCTTTGCTTTCAACATTTTTTAAAAGCAAAAGAAAAAAGGCTTAAAATTAAGCCTTTTTATTTGTTTTCACCATTGTTTTTCTTAAAAGCCTGTGCCCTTTCAAGTGCCTTTTGGTTTACCGCACCGCCTTGTCGAATTGGTGGTTTTGGTGGAATTGGAGGCCTTGGTGGGATTGGTCTTGTTGGAATAGGTTTTTGAGGTTGCAAAGGTGGTTTTGGTGGAATTGGACGTGTTTGTGGTTGAGGTTGAGCCTTAACTTCAACTTGTTTTGGTTGTGTCTGCACTTGTGGCTGTTGTGGGGTTTGTTGGTCTTTTGCTTGTGCAGGTTTTTGTTTTTCAACTTCAACTTGTTTTTGTTCTGCCAATTCTTTTTTAGGTTTTGGTTGTCGTTTTTCCGCCACATTTTCCTTTATTTTAACAGGTTTTTCCACTTTTTCACCAGATTTTGGTGGTTTTTTACCCTTTTTAACAATAAGAACAACCAAAAGTGTAGCAATAACCACGCCTGCAATTATTATTGCAATCATGGTGCCGTCAACTCCGCCCTTGCCCTCTTCTTTTTCAAAAATCACCTGCAATGATGCATTTTCTGTGATTGTTGAAAGGGTAAGTGTGTTATTTTTTATGGTTTGTGAGTTGCCATTTACATACACTTTGTATACTTTCCAACCTTTATTTGGTGTGATAGTGAATGTTCTGTCGCTTCCATATTCCACATCAACAAGGCTTGCAGAGCAATTGACTTCGCCCTTGCCGTCTATGTTAAGTGAAATATTGAAAGTTTGAATTGCAAATTCGGCAACAATTGTATGCGATGAATTGATGTCCATAAAAATATAGAAATCAACCGCGCCAATGCTTATTCCGTCTATTTGCACATCTTTGATTTTATAGCCAATTTGTGGTGTAAATTCCACCCTAAATTGACCTCCTTGAAGCACCTCTGTTGTTGGTGTTGCACTTCCCTCACCCATAATTGATGAAGTGATTGTGAAAATTTCTATAAACTTCACTTGCAAGCGATAGTCTTTTTTAACATCGGTAAGGGTGATTGTGTTTTTAATTTCAATTTCAACGCCGTCAAGTTTTATGCTTTCAATTTTAAAACTTGCGTTTGGGGTGATTGTGATTGTTTGGCTGTCGCCATAGCCAATTTGAATTTCTCCATTTGGGGAAATTTGTCCGCCCTCGTTGCTTTCTATGGTAAGGGTGAAATATATTCTTTCAAACACAGCCTCGATAGTATGATTTTCTTTAACATTTGTGAATGTGTATGAAGAAATTGCACCTTTATTTTGTCCGTCAACAATGATTTCCTTTATTTTATAACCTTCATTTGGCATGAAAGTAAAGGTTTTATTGCTTGACCATTCAACAATTTGCTCCCCTGCTGGCGAAACACTGCCAAAGCCTGTTGCGGTAACTGAAATTGTAAAGGCATCTATTTCATACACCGCCTTAATGCTGTGTATGCCTTGCACGTTTGTGAATGTATAACCGTTTGCAAAGGCATCTGCCATTTCTTCTGGTGAAAGGGCTATGCCGTCAACAAGTATGCTTGCGATATGCCAGCCCTCGTCTACCCAAAATGTGAATGTTTGGCTTTGTCCTTGGGCGACCATAACATTCCCCTCTGGCGAAATTGAGCCATTGCCTACCTTTGATGAATTGATTGCATATTTGATTATATCAAACACAACTGCAAGAGTTTTATTGGAGGTTATGTTTGAAAATGTTACTCTGTTTGTTGGTACAACTTCAACGCCGTCAACAATAAGTTTTGCAATCATATATCCAGAATTTGGCGTGATTGTGATTATTTTACTTTCGCCATAACCAACCGAAATGTTGCCGTCTGGTGAAACAGAGCCACCTTCATTATGTGTGATTGTGATTGTGAAATAAATTTTTGTAAATTCAACTGAAATGGTATGGTTTTGAGTGATATTTTCAAAAGTATAGCCATTTGCGATTGCATTTTCTAAATCCGTGCCGGTAAGAGCGATGCCGTCTATAAGAATTTGTGAAATTTGATATCCCTCTTCGGCTGTGAAGGTATATTTTACCTTTCCGCCATAATCACGGGTTGTTGTCCCCGCCGGAGAAATATATCCGTTGCCGGTTTTTGACGCTGTGATTGTGAAAGTTTGAATGGCAAATGTTGCCTCAATTGTATGGTCTTGAGTTATATTTGTGAATGTATAGCCATTTGTGATTGCGTTTGTAAGTGCGGTTGCGTCAAGTGCAACGCCGTCAACTTCCAATTCGCTTAAATAGTATCCTGTTTCTGGCGTGAAGGTAAAGGTTTTATTTGAGCCCTCATTGACAGGAACGTAGCCGTTTGGCGAAATTGTTCCATTCCCGTTTGATGTTGCGGTGATTGTGAAAGAATTTGCCGTAAAAACAACGCTTATTGTATGATTTTCTGTAACATTTTCAAAAGTATAGCCATTTGCAATTGCGTTTGTAAGTGCGGTGCCGGTAAGAGCGGTGCCGTCTATAAGAATTTGTGAAATTTGATATCCCTCTTCGGCTGTGAAGGTATATTTTACCTTTCCGCCATAATCACGGGTTGTTGTACCCGCCGGAGAAATATATCCGTTGCCGGTTTTTGACGCTGTGATTGTGAAAGTTTGAATGGTAAAAGTTGCCTCAATTGTATGGTCTTTTGTTATGTTTGTGAATGTATAGCCATTTGTGATTGCGTTTGTAAGTGCAATTGCGTCAAGTGCAACGCCGTCAACTGCCAATTCGCTTAAATAGTATCCTGTTTCTGGCGTGAAGGTAAATGTTTTATTTGAGCCCTCATTGACAGGAACGTAGCCGTTTGGCGAAATTGTTCCATTTCCATTTGATGTTGCGGTGATTGTGAAAGAATTTGCCGTGAAAACTACGCTTATTGTATGATTTTCTGTAACATTTTCAAAAGTATAACCATTTGCAATTGCATTTGTAAGTGAGGTGCCTGTAAGAGGCTGGTCGTCCACATAAATTGCTGTGATTGCATTGCCAGCGTTTGCCGAGAATGTGAATGTTTGGCTTTTGCCATGCTCAACTTCCACCTCCCCGCTTGGTGAAATTGTACCGCCACCTTGGGCAGATGCAGAAATGGTGTATTTTGCAACCTCCCAATCAGCGTGCAAGAAAACAACTTGTGAGTTGCCGTACCAAGTGTTGAAGGCGCTTTGCCAATCTACTGTTGAAGATGAATATTTTATGATTTTGCTTTGTTCTATGTAATATCCACCATTTTTATTGGTCAGTTTGTTGTTAGATGTAAATTCATCGCTGTAATACCAACCTTTAAAGGTGTAGCCTTCTTTTGTTGGAGTTGGCACAAGTGCGCCGTCGCCGGATACAACCATACGTTTAGCCTCGTCGCCATTAAGCGTACCGCCGTTGGTTTCAAACATAACATATGGGTACATATCTGTTGAGGTTGCCTTTTGAATATAAAAATTCATCACCTGTGTTTTGTTTTGTGAGTTTATAAAGGTAAGTGTGCGTTTGTTTATGTTTGTTGATGAAAAATTGTAGGAAATATGAAAATATTGAATACCATTAGGGTCTACATTTACTGTAATTCCACTGCTTGCTTGTATATCTTGAACATCGCTGTAAGAGCCCATTTGATAAATTACCAAAATATAGCCTGACGTTGCTGTGTCGGCAAAGTAAAAATCTTTACTGCTTGTGTAGAGAGAGTTGAAGTTTTGAAATCTTCCCTTTGTTGACACGCCCTTGCTTGAACAACTTACATCAAGATAAGCATAGCCCATTTCCATTCCGTCGGTTACGTAAAAAGCGTTGATAAACTCTTCTTCCGCGCTTGTTGAAGTGTTTTGGCAGGTTGTGATAATTTTGTATGCCCCAACCGGAACATCGTTTGCTGTAAGTTTTATTTGAGTTGATGTTGTTGTTATTTCAAAGTCATCGGTAACGTTTTTTCCGTCTTGTTTGATAACTTCAATTGAGGCAATGTTTGTGTTTGCACTGATTTTATAGTCATAAATAAGGTTTATGTCATCTATGTTATAAAAAATGTTTTGTTGAAGGGTTTGTCCCTCTTCTGCCGAAAAATCACCATAGTATGCACCAACTTTATCGGTTGTATAATCGCCGTTTGATACCTCATTTATTGAAGTGATAAGATATGTACTTTCGGTTGTGTTTTCTGTATACTTCCAGCCGAAAAAGGCAGAATTATAATCGGTGTCGTCATAAAAAAGGTATGTAAGGCCGTCATAGCCGTGGTCATCACCCCAACTATTAAGGGCAATCCACGCGCCTGTATAAGTGGTGCCGTTGTATGCGATTGAAATTGAGTCGTCCCAACCAATTAAAGTAACAAGGTGTCCGCCATAGCCACTTCCTGCTTTTGGAATTTTATAAGCAATGGTTTTGCCGTTGTAGGTTGTTTCTACATAATCATTCCAAAACATTCCCGCTTCAACTGCACCATATTTGATGATGTGTTGTTTCATAGAGTTGAAAGTTTTGGTTTTTGTGGTGCCAGACTGTTGATTGTAAAGGGCAAATCTTCCACCCTTTATATTATCCATAATATTTTTGTTGGCATAGCGAGAATAAAATTCAAAATAATCTGGTGTATTTTCTTTGGTGAGAAATCCGCTGTCTTCAAATGGAAAATCTTGTTCCAATACCAGGCCGTACTTTTTGGCAATAAGGTCTACACTGCAATAGTATTGACCGCCACCCGGAAGAAACTCGGTATCCAAAGCATTTTCATAATCTGGGAAGTCATCATAATTTAAGCCATAGGTAAGGGCAAGAGATATCCAAGATTCTGAAAAGTCAAGCCACTGCCCCGTTGCCTTCATGATTGTAGTTGAAAGTGCGGTTTGAGAGCCAAACGCCCAGCAAAGGCCTTGTGATGCCTGTTGTTTTGCGTAAAGCATATATTCATCGCGCATACAGTATTGGGCTGGCAAAGTGGAACCATCATAGTCGTAAGAATAATCTGGGTAACTGTAATACAAATCTGTATAACTTGAATAAGCATCGGCGACTTTTATTTCGTTTGGTTGGGCGGTGAAATTGACGCCTATAAAAAGCCCTGTGCATGACAGCAAAAGAGCAAGTATTGATAAAATAATATATGATAATTTTTTCTTTTGAAACATATTAAAAAATCCTCACTTTTAATTATATCAATAATTGAAAAATAGTCAATTAAATACCAACTAAATTTATTTTTAATAAAAAAAACTGCTTTATGCAGTTTCTATAAAATTTCAAGCAATTTTTGGTCGAACTCTTCTTGCGTGATTTCACCTTTTTCAAGTTGCAGACGCAGATTTGCAATTTTTTCTTCACGCGATTGCTTCACTTCAACCACTTTTTCTTCTTTTTCCTCTTTTGGTTTTTCCCAAACCCAATCGCTTATAAACATTGTTATGATAAGCAAAATTGATGTAACCGAAAACAGGTTTATAACTATTGAAAGCATAAGGGCTGTCATGTAGTAGCCATATCGATATCTAAAAAGTGTGCCATTTTTCCAAATAGCCAAAATAAGCAAAACCGCAACTGCAAGGCTTGTGGCAATTGTTAAAAAGTCCAAAATTACATAAAAAACAGGGCTTCTATGCTGAGGGGCAGTTAAAAAATACTGAACAATATTATAAATTTGCCAGCCGATGTCCACAAAACTGAAAATTATTGCTGTGATAATTAAATATTTTTTTGTTTTATTCATTTTTTCTCCAAATTTATTAAAGGGATAATATCATATTTATAAAATTCTGTCAAATCATTTGCCTCTTTTCCACAAATATTATATACTTATTTTAAAGTATTTATGAGGAGAATTATGAAAAAACAAATTAAAAGAAACATTGTTATCACAGGCTCTTCCAGCGGAATTGGACAGGCACTTAAAAACCACTTCATCGCAAATGGCGATTTTGTTTTGGGAATAAGTCTTTCAAACGACGACTACAACTGCAACGTTTCAAACTTTGAAGAAATGAAAAAGGTTTTTGACGACATTGCAACCAAAATGGACAAAATTGACATTTTAATTCCTTGTGCAGGGTTGGGCGTTTATGGTGCGATTGAACTTATTGAAAACGCAAAAGTGAAAACTCAATATGATGTAAACGTTATGGGCGTGATAAACGCAATTCAATGTGCGTTGCCACTTATGAAAAATGAGGGTAAAATTGTGAATATAAGCAGTATTTGTGCATTGTTTCCTATTCCGTTTAGGTCTTATTACTGCTCTACCAAATCGGCAGTTTCAATGCTTAGCGATTGTTTGCGTATGGAACTGTGCAAAACCAAAATTCAATCAACAGCAATTTGTCCATGCGAAGTGAAAACAAACTTCACCAAAAATCGCGTAAACACTTATGCAAGCAATGAAAAATATGGCGACGCACCAAGTGCATCACTTAACAAAATTACCGAGCGTGAAGATAAGCGTATGCCAATTGAAAAAGCAACAAAAATTATTGTGAAAATTGTAAATAAAAAGAAGTTGAAACCACAATATATTATGTCTTTCCGCAACAAGTGTTTGTACCAAATTCAAAAGTTTTTCCCACGCAGTTTGGTTTTGAAAGTGCTTACAAAAATGTTTTATAAAAGTAAGAAAAAATAAAAAAAGCGTCGCCATGGGTTGGAAGTCCATGGCGGTGCTTTTTTAATATACATCTGTTTGGTTTGGTTTTGTGTCGGTTTTATCTTCAATTTCAACAACAATTGCCTCTGTGGTAAGCATTGTTGCGGATACGCTTCCTGCGTTTTGAAGTGCAGAGCGTGTAACCTTTGTTGGGTCTATAATTCCCCTTTCAAACATATCGCAATATTCATTTGATAGGGCATCAAAGCCAAAACCCTTTTCATCAATATGTTCATAAATTTTATTTACAACAACGCCCCCGTCAACGCCAGAATTTTTGGCAATTTGACGAACAGGCTCTTCAATTGCGCTTTGTACAATCATTGCGCCTGTTTTTTCATCACCTGAAAGGCTGTCGATAAGTTTTGAAAGTGCTTTATTTGTTTTAAGAAGTGCAACGCCACCACCAACAACAACGCCCTCTTCGGTTGCTGATTTTGTTGCAGAAAGTGCATCTTCTATGCGAAGTTTTTTCTCTTTCATTTCAATTTCAGTTGCCGAGCCAACTTTGATTACAGCAACTCCGCCAGCAAGTTTGGCAAGGCGTTCTGACAATTTTTCAATTTCATAGTCGCTTTTTTGTTCTTTAATTTGGCTTTTTATAAGGGCAACGCGTGCAGAGATTTTTTCGCTGTCGCCACCACCCTCAACAATTGTGGTGTCATCTTTGCCAACTTTAACCATTTTTGCCCTACCAAGCATATCCAAAGTAAGGTTTTTAAAGTCAAAGCCAAGTTCTTCTGAAATAACTGTTCCGCCCGTAAGAACGGCAATATCTTCAAGCATTGCCTTACGCTTTTCGCCAAAAGATGGTGCTTTTACGGCAACGCAATTGAATGTTCCGCGAAGTTTATTAAGAATAAGTGTTGTAAGTGCCTCGCCCTCAACATCTTCTGCAATGATAAGAAGTTTTGCAGATATTTTCACCATTTGTTCAAGTAGTGGCAAAAGTTCTTGAATGTTGGTAATTTTTCTGTCAGTGATAAGAATATATGGGTTTTCAAGTTCTGCAATCATTTTTTCTGTGTTTGTGCACATATATGGTGAAAGGTATCCCCTGTCAAATTGCATACCCTCAACAATTGAAAGTTCTGTTTGCATGGTTTGTGATTCTTCAACAGTTATCACGCCGTCAGCGCCTACCTTTTCCATAGCGGTTGCAATAAGTTTTCCAATTTGTTCATCGCCGGCAGAAATTGATGCAACTTGGCGAATATCGTTTGAATTTTCAACAGGTTTTGAAAGTTTTTTAAGTTCCTCACACGCAACTTCAACTGCCTTAAAAATACCCTTTTTCAGTATTACAGGGTTTGCGCCTGCAACATAGTTTTTCATGCCCTCACGAATAATCGCCTGTGCAAGCACGCAAGCGGTTGTTGTTCCGTCGCCGGCAACGTCGTTGGTTTTTACAGAAACCTCTTTAATAAGTTCTGCCCCCATATTTTCAAAAGGGTTGTCAAGTTCTATTTCCTTGGCAATTGTTACGCCGTCGTTGGTGATAAGTGGGCTTGCGTATTTTTTACCCAAAACAACATTTCTTCCCTTTGGGCCAAGTGTGATTTTTACTGTGTTGGCAAGTGAGTTTACACCCTTTTCAAGAGCCTTTCTTGCTTCTAATCCCTCTAAAATTTTTTTAGACATTGTTTCCTCCTATTCAATGACAGCCAAAATATCTGTTTGGCGAATTACAACATATTTTTTCTCTTCAATTGTGATTTCTGTGCCCGTGTATTTACCATAAAGCACTTTATCCCCTACACTTACCTGCATTTTTGTGGTTTTGCCGTCAAGGTTTTCTCCATTTCCAACAGCGACAACAATGGCAAGTTGAGATTTTTCTTGCGCAGATGTTGGAAGCAAAATTCCGCTTTTTGTTTCGCTTTCATTTTCAATTGGGCAGAGAACAACCCTATCAAACAATGGTTTTATATTCATAAATTCCTCCTAACTTTCTTGATTCAATTATACACCATTATGGGCAAAACTGCAAATTTTTTGGGGCGAAAATCAGTCGTTTTTGCTCATAGCCTGCATAATTTTGTCATACACTACATTGATAACGCATTGAAAGGTGGAAAATCAATATCTTATGACAAAAATTTTGAAAAAAAGCAAAAAAATTTTTTTGACGATTGGAATTTCACTTATTTTAATTGTCTGTTTATTTTTAGCCAATTTATTTGCAGGGTTGATTGTGCCAGCAAACACAAGCGGAAGTGAGGTTTCTTCGCAAGCGTATGAACTTCACTTTCTTACCCTTGCAAAGTCGCAAGTGAAAGAAGAAAGCGTTGCCCTTGCCCTAGACTTCCGCAAAATTGGCGCAGGCGGTTTTATTTGGGAAAAAGATGAGAGATTTTGGCTTGTTTCAAGTGCTTATGCAAGTAAAAATGATGCAGTTTTGGTGCAAAGTAGCATAAAGCAAACGCAAAACCTTGAGAGTGAAATCATTTCTGTTAAATTTGAGGCTATCACCATTTCTGGTGAATTTTCAGCGGAAGAAAAGAAGGCAGTATCAAAAGCCCTTTCGGCAGGAATGAATTTCTACCTTTCTATTTATGATATTGCAATAAGTCTTGACACCGGCGTTTACAATGAAATTTCCGCCAAACTTGCGGTGAACAATGCACACAATACCCTTGCTGGGGTTTATGCCGATTTTACAACAATTTACCCAAGTCCGATTGCCAAGCCCTTTCTCAGCATTGAAAATATGCTTAAAAGCATGGCAAAAGTAAGCCAAAACCTTTGCACGGGGCAAAAACTTTCAAATGAGCAAACTTATTCCTCGCTTTTAAAATATCGGTATATGGAAGTTTTGAAAATTTATTATGACTTTTTGCAAGAATTTTAAAAAAGAGCGGACTGAGTGTCCGCTTTTTAATTAAAATCTTTACCTTGAATTTTGTCGGCATAATCGCCCCAACCCTCTGCCGATTTGTATGCGTCAACGCTTGCCGTTGGAACGTAGATTACGAGGGAGGAAGAGCAATTATCGAACATATTACTTCCACCAGTTGGCACGCTTGTTGCTTTTATATTCACTTCGGAGAGTGATTGGCTTAAATAGAAAGAATGATTACCTATACTTGTTATTCCACTTCCTATTGTTACAGATGTAATACCCCCAAAAAGATTACTGCAAGAATAAAAATCATATTCCCCTATGCTTGTGATTGTATCAGGAATTTCGACTGAGGTAAGGTTCGCATTGCCGGCAAACGCACCATTTATCCCCGGCTCATACATTTCGCCCTCGCCAAAAGTTGTAACTATATATTCTTTGCTTGCAATTAAAACTTTACTTGGGATGACCAAAACACCACTTGCACCATTATCTACAACTTCACAAGTTGTATCTCCTGTTATTGTAAAAGTAAGTGTTGGATACTCGCTTTCGTCTTTAGTTTCTGGTACAGGTGCCGTGTAGGTTATATCCCCGCCAACGGCAAAGTCAAGGTCTGTAATTGCCCATACGCCTACAAAAGTAAGCACTATTGCCATTGCTATGAATGATATTGTTGATAAGATTTTAAATGTTTTGGTCATGGTTTAACTCCTTGCGCGGGCATTATGCCCTTTTTATTGTCGCCCGACTATGGTTAGTCGTTTCTAAATTTTTTTGTCTGTTCCACTGTGAGCCTCTTCCGCCCTTCGGGCACCTTCCCCGGTCTCGGGGAAGGCTTTTTATAAGGTCGCATCTTCCTCTATCAAAACACAAGGTTTTGCCACCTCCATCCACGAGGGCGGTTTATTTTTTTGTTTTTTTAGCCTCTTCCGCCAGCCTTACGCTGGGCGATTATCGTTAAGATTTTCTAAATCTTCAACTTTATCTGTTTCAGCAGGCACCCTCCCCGGTCTTGGGGAAGGCTTAACTCCTTCTGTCAACTGGGAAGGCTGTTTTAGAAAGGCTTATCGAAGTGGTTTGGCGGAGCGTCTGCATCGGTCAAGGGTCGATGCGGGTGCGAAGCGTGGCGTTTTGTTGACTGTTGTAAACATATTTTATCATTGACAATTGTCAATTGTCAAGTATTTTGTTGACAATTGTTGATAATAAAAATAAAAAAAGGTGGTTATGGAAGTTTTTGCAAAAAGATTGAAAGAGTTGAGAGAGGAATTAGGGTTAAGTCAGCATGACCTTGCAAGGGAACTTGGCAATCAAATTTCCTATTCTGCTGTATGTTTATGGGAGCAAGGAAAGCGAGTGCCAAAACTTGACGCCTTACTTCTTTTGGCAAATTATTTTAAGGTAAGCATTGATTATTTGGCTGGAAGGGAAGATTAAAAAAAGGCTTGAAAGTTCCAAGCTTTTTTTTTATATTATCCCTCTTCCGTCGCTGAAGCGACACCTTCCCCTAAGGGAAGGCAACTCCTTCCGTCAGTGCATCCGCACTGCCACCTCCCTCGTGGAGGGAGGTTTTATTTTTTTTGTTTTTTGAGCCTCTTCCGCCCTGCGGGCACCTTCCCACGGCTAAAGGGGAAGGCTTTTTATTTAGCGCAGGTGCGAGGCTATTTATGCAAGGTCAAGGGTTGAGGTATCTTCATCTTTTTGGGCAACTTCAACATTTTGGCAGGATACTTCGTAGGCGGTACGTTCTTCAAACTGTCCTTCTGCAATTTCCTTGCGATATTTACGCGACTGTATTCTTCCTGTTAAATTCACCTTGGTGCCAACAGGTTGATTTTGAATGAATTTTGCATTTCTGCCCCACATTATGCAAGGAATATAATCTGATTTATTAAAGTTTGGGCGGTTTACCGCAAGCAGAACATCACAAATTTGGCGGTTGAAAGGCGTTGTGCGGTAAACAGGAGTTTTGCAGATGTATCCCACAAGCGAAAGTTGATTATCCGCCTCTTCCTCTGCTGGTGCAATTTCTTTTACGAAGAAAGACAAAATAAGCCTGCTTTTCCCCTCAATCACCTTATTGTAAGAGCGAAGTTCCCCTACAAATTTCACCCTTTCGCCATTTTCAAGGCTGGCATTATACCCCTTAATCAACTTTTCAGAAATTGTAAATGGCAAAGTGTCGGTTACCTCTGAAAGGCGTTCCACAGAAAGAAAGCCCTCATAAAAACTTTCCCCTTCAATTTCAAATTGTTTTGTTGGTTTTTGGCAAATCGTTCCGTTTATCTGCCCTCTGTTGTTTGGCTTTGAAACCATGGTTGTGCTGTTCATATTTTCTCCTTTATATCCTTTTAATTTTTGTGTTGTGTGCCGTTTGCGTCTATATAGTAATCGCTTTGATATATAAGTTCCCCCACGCTTGTAACTTTATATCCGCTTTTTGTAAGCCAATCAAGTGTAAGTCTTGTTGAGTCTATCACATGGTCGGCGTTGTTGTGCATCAAAATTATCGAGCCGTTTTTTGCTTTTTTCATCACCCTGTTTGTAACCTCGCCAGCCGAAAGCCCTTTCCAATCCAAACTGTCCACGTCCCATTGAATGGCGGTAAGTCCAAGTTGGGTACAGGTGTTTAGTAAGGTGTTGTTGTAAGAGCCAAATGGTGGGCGAAAAACCTTTATATCTTTATTTATAAGGTCGGTGATTTTTTGCATAGACAAAGTCAGTTCTTTTTTAACGCTTTCTTCATCAAGTTTTGCCATATCAGGGTGAGTGTTGGAATGAGTGCCGATTTCCATACCCGCCTCGTCAATTTTTTTGACCATGTCGGGATATTTATCAACCCAAAACCCTACAAGAAAGAATGTTGCGGTTGCGTTATACTCGGCAAGCACCTGCAAAATCCCCTCTGTTTTATCCGCGCCCCATGCGGCGTCAAATGAGATTGCAACCTGTTTTTCGGGCGTATCTACGTTGTAAACAGGTACAAGTCGCCCCGTTTTGCCAAACCATACTTGTGCCGAGGCACTACCCTCAATTGGCACAATAAGCAAAACGGCGACTATCAGCAAAGCCACAATAATTTTTATTGTCCTTGCTTTGATTGCACAAATAGGCATTACAAACCTCGCTTTTAATGATATAGCACCCAAGCCCACAATCAAAGTGGAAAAATGGTAGAAAATGATGATAAAGTGCGAATTTTGTCGGTTTAGGTGCAGTTCGAGATATGTATATGCCCTGTCCATACAGAAAATGCAAACAAAAAAAACTTGAAATTGATTTTTCAAGTTTTTTTTCAAATTAAATCATTTTATTGATTGTGAAAAAGTTTTTCTTTATAATTTCATTTCCTGTGGTAAGTCGTTCGCTTTCTGGAATTTTTGAGGTGTCGAGAGGAAGTATTTTCAAACCAAAGTCAACCGCAAGTGTGGTTTCTCCCTCTGCACTGCAAGCGTAAGTTACCGCCTTTGCGTTTTTGGCAAAGTTTAGGTATTTAAGCCCTTTGCGGTATCTTGGAGAAATTGGGAATTGGTTTGTGGCAAGTTTTTTGATGTATCCATTTTCTGCAACAATGATAACGTGTGAGAAGTCAAGTTGTGATGCAAAGATAACTTCATCGCCCTCATCAAGATTTATTCCCTTTACGCCACCTGAAATTCTGCCTTGGCTTGGCACTTCCGCCTGACCAAAGTTGAGGGACATACCAAGTTTTGTAAGCATAAGAATACTTTTGCCCTTTTTGCAAACTTCTACGTTTATAACTTCATCGCCATCGGCAAGTTTGCAAACTTGATAGAATGGTTTGCTTACAACAAGGTCTTCGGCTGAGGTTTTCTTAACCATACCTTGTTTGGTCATAAAAATTATTTCCGCGTCTTTTTCTAAGGTGCTTAAAATGGCAACAGGTGCCTCATTTATACCCGCATTTTTATCCATAGCAAGAAGTGATAAGCCTTTATCACGCCACTTACATTCTTTTATATCTTTTGCAGGAAGTTTTATCACATTTCCATAGTTTGTAAAGATGAAAACTGTGTCGTTTGATGACAATGTTTTTATCTGTTTTGGAATATCTGTGATTGTAGTGTTTTCACCAATTGTTTTTTGC
Source organism: Clostridia bacterium (assembly GCA_017621525.1). GTDB lineage: Bacteria > Bacillota > Clostridia > Christensenellales > UBA1242 > Caccovivens. The sequence continues at coordinate 24,951 of JAGASX010000005.1, read as the reverse complement.
GACATTGAATAGTTTTTGGTGGTAACTTTTTTGATTGTGTTGCCGGCTGAAATTGCAAAAATATAGTTTTTGGCAGGCTCATCTTCTACCTTGTCAAGGTCAACAAGTTTTATATTATCATCGCCATTTATAGATGATTTTCTTGGCGTGTTGTATGCCTTTTTAATTTCAAGAAGTTCTTTTTTAACAATATCAAATTGTGCCTTTTTAGATGCCAAAATTCTTTCATATTCGGCGATTTTTTCTTTAAGGTCTTTAAGTTCTTCTTCAAGTTTATTTACTTCAAGGTGTACAAGGCGGGAAAGTTTCATATCCATGATTGCCTGAACTTGTTTGTCGCTTAAAGTAAACTTATCTTTAAGTTTCTGTTTTGCCTCGCTTACAGATGCCGACTTTTTGATGATTTTGATAACCTCATCAATGTTTTTGATTGCAATTAGAAGTCCCTCTACAATATGGGCGCGTTCCTTTGCCTCATTAAGGTCATATTTTGTGCGTCTTACAATGATTTCTCTTTGGTATTGTGCATAGTATGATACAATTTCAAGCAGGTTTAAAAGTTTTGGTTTTCCGTCAGCAATTGCAACCATATTTATACCAAAAGACATCTGCAAGTTTGTTGATTTAAACAAAAATTCAAGTATTTTTTGTGGATTTGCATCTTTCTTTAAGCGAATTACCGCCCTCATGCCGTGGCTGTCTGATTCATCACGAATTTCTGTTATTCCTGCAAGTTTTTCTTTATTTGCCTCTTTAACTTCGGCAATTTTTTGAAGTAACAATGCCTTGTTTACTTGATATGGAATTTCTGTGATGACAAGTGATGTTTTATCACCCTGTTTTTCTATGCCAACCTTTGCGCGGATAACAATTTTACCCTTGCCTGTTTTGTAAGCCTGTGCAAGTCCGTCATCTTTTGAGATTATAATGCCACCTGACGGAAAATCTGGTGCTTTGATGATTTTTGTAAGTTCTTCAATTTTTAAGTTTGGATTGTTGATGTATGCAACAACGCCGTCAATTGTTTCACCGATATTGTGTGGTGGAATGTTTGTAGCAACGCCAACCGCAATACCTGATGCGCCATTTACAAGCAGGTTTGGAAATCTACCCGGGAACATTTCTGGCTCTTTTAATGTGTCGTCGAAGTTAAGGCTCCAACGGACGGTGTCCTTTTCAAGGTCGCGCATAAGTTCCATTGCAAGTGGGGTAAGGCGAGCCTCGGTATAACGCATAGCCGCTGGGCTGTCGCCGTCAACCGAGCCAAAGTTTCCATGACCGTCAACAAGTGGTGCACGAAGTACCCATTCTTGCGACATACGGCACATTGCATCATAAACAGAACTGTCGCCGTGTGGGTGATATTTACCAAGGCAATCACCAACTATTCTGGCACTTTTTCTGTGTGGCTTGTCTGGCGTAACCGAAAGGTCAAGCATAGAAAACAAAATTCTGCGTTGAACAGGTTTAAGTCCGTCTTCTACACGAGGCAGTGCGCGGTCAAGCACCACGCTTTCGGTGTATGGTATCATGGATTCGTGCAAGACTTCGCTCATTGATTTATATATAATGCCCTTTTGTCCGCCACCCCTTTGGTTTGATGAAGTTTCTTCCCCTTCAAGTTTTGCAAGGTGGGCGCTGATGCTTTCCTCTTCGCCATAGTCCATTTTTGATTGCTGATATTTGTTGTCTTCCATATTTTCTCCTAAATTGTCTGTTTAACCTTTTTTAAGTCATGTACCTGTGTGATGTGAGATTTTAAGTGGAGCGTCCGTGCCGGTCGAAGGTCGGCGCGGGTGCGACACTTTTGGTTACACCCTTTTATAGTTTTTCATAAAGTAATCTTCTCTGTCGAAGTTTGCGTGCTCGTTGATATAGCGTTTTCTTGCCTCAATATCATCACCCATAAGTGTTGACACCATTTTTTCAGCGGCAGCAGCATCTTCGATTGTAACTTGAATAAGGTTGCGTTTTGCTGGGTCCATTGTTGTATCTTTAAGTTGGTCTGGATTCATTTCACCAAGACCTTTATAGCGTTGCAAATTATATCCTCTGCCTGCACGAGCAATTGCGTCTGGCAGTTCTGCATCGCTGTAAACATACTCCTCATAATCTTTTTTGTAAACCTTATAAAGAGGTGGCAAGCCAATATAAACATGGCCAGCGTTGATAAGTTCTCTCATATATCTAAAAAAGAATGTAAGAAGAATTGCACGAATATGTGCACCGTCTTGGTCGGCATCGCTTAAAATGATAACTTTATGATAGCGAAGTGAAGAAAGGTCTATATCCTCGCCAATGCCTGTGTTAAGTGCAGAAATAATTGTGCGGATTTCTTCATTTGCAAGCACTTGGTCGATACGCTTTTTCTCAGCGTTTAGCGGTTTACCTCTAAGCGGCAAAATTGCTTGAAATTTTCTGTTTCTGCCCTGTTTTGCAGAGCCACCCGCAGAATCGCCCTCTACAATAAAAAGTTCACATTCTTCACTTTTTCGGCTGGTTGCGGCGGCAAGTTTTCCAACAAGGTTGAAGTTTTCTGCCGAGTTTTTTGCGCGTGTAAGTTCCTTTGCTTTTTTGGCAGCCTCTCTTACCTTGGCAGCACCTTTTGCCTTGCCCATTATAATTTCTGCAACACCTGAATTTTTCTTATTTGCAAAAATAAGTGCAAGTTCTTGTGCGGAAAGATTTTCAACAAGGGTTTTCGCCTCTGGATTGCCAAGTTTTGTTTTGGTTTGTCCTTCAAATTGAACATTGTTCATTTTTACATTTAAAACAACTGTTATACCCTCGCGGAAGTCCTCTCCCAAAAAGTTTGCCTCTTTTTCCTTTAAAAAGTTGTTGGAACGGGCATAGTCGTTTAGTACCTTGGTGTAGGCAGTTTTAAAACCTGTTTCATGCGTGCCCCCCTCAACCGTTGGAATGTTGTTTACAAATGAAAAGCAGTTTTCTGTGTAACTGTCTGTATAAATGATTGCAACTTCAAGGTCAAAATTTTTATCTTCTGCATGAAAGTAAATTGGTTTTGAAAAAAGTTTACTTTTGCCCTCTACAAGATATTCAGCATAGTCGCTTATTCCGCCCTCATAATGGAAAAATTCTTCTCTATCTGTATTGTCATCTTTAAGTGCAATTTTTAAGCCCTTATTTAAAAATGCAAGTTCACGAGCACGATTGCAAATTGTTTCAAAATTAAATTTAATGTTGCCAAACATTTCGCTATCTGGCAAAAATGTAACCTTTGTACCGCTTTTGTTTGTTTTGCCAACCATTTTAAGAGGCTCTACCGGTACACCGCTGTGCGTTTTGCCATTCTCATCTGTGTAAGAGTGAAAACCAATAAAATATTCTTTGCCGTTTTTATATACTGTAACATTACAAAACTTTGAAAGAGCGTTTGTAACTGATGCACCCACGCCGTGAAGTCCACCAGAAAATTTGTAGTTTTCTGTATTAAATTTTCCGCCCGCGTGAAGGGTTGTGTACACAACCTCAACACCTGATTTATGAAGGGTTGGGTGCTGGTCAACAGGGATACCTCTGCCGTTGTCTTCAACAGTTGCAGAGCCGTCTTTATTAAGTGTGATTGTTATTGTGTCGCCAAAACCATTTGAAATTTCATCAATTGCGTTGTCCACAATTTCCCACAAAATGTGGTGCATACCTTTTGAGCCTGTTGTGCCTATATACATACCCGGGCGAAGTCTTACCGCGTCAAGTCCTTCAAGTACAACAATGTCTTTTGCGTCATAATTCTTTTTTGTCATGAAATCTCCTTATCGTAAGTTATGTTTTTGTTATTATACCATATTTTGCCAATTTAAACAAAATAAAATTGGGGGCTTTTTCGCGAATTATAATTATACATAGGTTTGTATATTTATTCGTTATTGCAAATATATTAAATTAAGAAAAACTGCATATAATATGGCAATGAGGTTTTTATGAAAGATTTGCTTATCAACAAAAAAAGAATTGTTTTAACAGGCGGTGGCACCGCCGGGCACGTGTACCCTGCACTTGCAGTTAGAGAGCATTTGGGCAGGGAATATGAAGTGCACTACATTGGCGGGAGTGGCATGGAAAAAGAAATTGTCCAAAAAGAAACGGGCATAACATTTCATCAAATTGAAGCGGTAAAATTACAGCGAAAATTGACTGCAAAAAATTTGCTTATTCCTTACAAATTTTTAAAATCTGTGAAAATGGCAAAAAAGATTTTGCGTGAAATAAACCCTGTTGCAATTTTCTCTAAAGGCGGTTTTGTTGCCTTGCCGGTTGTGGTTGCAGGACGCAAACTTAACATACCTGTTGTAAGCCATGAAAGCGACCTTACCATGGGGCTTGCAAATAAAATTATTTTAAGATATTGCAACAAAATGTGTGTGGCGTTTGAAGAAACTTCTCACCTATCGGGTAAATGCATTTACACCGGTCAACCCATTCGCAAAGGGATTTTAAAAGGCAACAAAAACAACCTTTCATTTGTTGCAAGTCTTGACGGAAAAAAGAAAAATATTCTTGTTGTGGGAGGTTCCAGCGGGGCAAAATTTATCAATGAAAAGGTTGTTGAAAATATTGACAGTTTGCTTAAAAAATACAATGTCATTCATATAACCGGTAAAGGAAAAATTGAAAGGCTTGAAAAACCAAGGTACATTCAAATTGAATACGCACACAACATGGGCGACTTTTTAAATCTTGCTGATGTTGTGATTTCTCGTGCTGGGTCTGGCGCAATAAATGAATTTAAGGCACTTAATATTCCTATGTTTTTAATCCCCCTTTCCAAAGCCTGCTCGCGAGGCGACCAAATTGAAAATGCAAAATTATATTGCAAATTAGGTTATGCGGAAATGTTGGAAGAGGAAGAGTTTGAAAATGAGAAATTTATTGAAAAAATTGAAAATTTAATAAAAAATGACAAAATTTTTATAAAAAACATGGAAAAAAGTGGAAATTTTGATGCTTGTGAGAAAATTGTTGAAATTATTAAAGATATTGAACTTAAAAAATAAACTTACTTTATTTTAAAATTTTATCTATTTGAGGGTACCCAAAGCCCTCAAAATTTTTATTAAAACAGATTTTTTTACAGCAAGATAAAAGTCCTCTTTTTACTTCAATTGGTGAAAGTTTTGGGTATTTTTCAAGCATAAGGCAAACTATCCCTGCAACCATTGGGGTGGCAACAGACGTTCCACTTAATGTGGTGTAACCGCCCTCTCGATTGCAAGAAGTTATATCCACTGACGGAGCGACAAGGTCTGGCTTGTATTTTTGAAAGGCTGGCCCGCGTGAAGAAAAATCAGCAATTTCAAAATAATTTTCATTGTATTCGGTATTGTTTATTCGGTTGTCATTAAATCCACCAACCGTGATAATTTTACTTGACACTCCCGGGCTTTTTATTGATGCATATTCAGGGCCACTATTTCCAGCGGCGGCAACAACCACAACACCCTCTTGCCACAAAATTTCAGCACCTTTCATGATAGGGTCATTAAACCCGAGAGGTTCACTTCCAAAACTCATACAAACAACTTTTATATTAAAATTTCTATGGTTTTCATACACCCATTGCATGGCGTCCAAAATTTTATCGGCAGACGCCTCGCCCTTGCTGTTTAGTGCTTTAAGTGAAATTATTTTTGTTTTAGGTGCAATCCCGCAAAAGTTGCCGGCAGACATCGCACCATTACCCGAGCAAACACCGGCAACAAAAGTGCCATGTCCATTGTCATCATAACAAAATTGTTTATCGTTTATAAAGTCTTTAAAAAATATTATCCGCTTTTCGCCCATACAAAAATCAAGGTGATTTTCAATTCCGGTATCAATAAATGCAACTGTTACGCCCTCGCCTGTAAGGCGGTGATTATCCACATTAAGTATCTTTTTTGCCACATTCATTTGGGCAGTTACCTTGGCAAGAGAGGAAATATATTTTACCTGCGAAAAGCGTGAAAGCCGTGAAAGTTGATTTTTTGTAGCCAAAACGCGAAAGGAGTTTATGAATAAATATTCATTAAGTACCTTTATTTTGTTATGTAAAAGAATTTTTTTTGTGTTTAAAAAATCCTTAGCATGCACTATGCACTCCCACTTTTTATCTTCGTCAAGCATGCTGACAATGTTGTAAAGGTGAAAATCTATTTTATTTTTGTTCATTTCAGGCTTTCAAGCAACCTTTTTATATTGTTGTAATCTTGTGGTGGAAGTGCATTTTTAAGGCTTTCAACCATGCCAGCAAGGGCGTTGTAATCGAATGTACCTTCCCCTTTTTGGCGGGCGACTTCCTTAAAAAGCGTGCTGTTAAGTTCCCCCTCTGACATATCTTTGTATTGATTGAACTTTTCTTGAAAATCCTGTCCGGTTGCCATTTTTTGACCTTTATTTTCTTGATTTTTAAATTGTGAAAGTTTTGCCATGTTTACCTCTATTTCAATATATGAAAATATTGGGCAAAGTTGACATTTTGCATTGACAACTTTTAAGTTGCTGGTGAATATAAATTATTATGGATAAATCAATATTGGAACTTTTGATGAAAATGATGGGCGGGCAAAATTCTTCACAAAACATGGGAAACGGCACACCTATTTATCCGCAAGAGGCATTTTCTGGGCAAATGCAAGGTGGGCAAAATAATTTTCTGCCCATGCTTTTATCTCTGCTTGGCAAAGGAAATAGTCCATTAAGCGGTGTTATGGAGGCAACAAAAAAGACCTCTTTAAAAGAGGACTTTTCTTCGCCAAATGATGAAATACTATTATAAACTTTTTACAATAGAGCCGTATTTGAAATAAATTTTTCTTTTGCAAAGTTTATCTGCAATTTCTTCCTTTGATGTGGCAACAATAAGGGTTGTTTTTTTGGTTGCAAGTGTTTTGATAAGGGAAAGCACAACTTCTTGTGTTGCCTCGCTTAATCCGTCAAAAATGTTGTCTACAAGAAGAAGGTCAAGTTCTCGGAAAGTAAGGCGAATAAGGGAGAGAACATATTTTTCTTCAAGGGTTAAGTCTTTTATTTTTGTGTCTTTAATTTTTTCAAGCGAATATTCAATGATGACATCATTTATTTTATTTTCTATTTCTGTGCTTGTTAAGTTCCAATTCTTTAAAATATATTTAAAGTTTTCATAAACAGATTTTTTCTCTAAAAACACAGGCGTTGCTGGCACATAGCCTGCGCTTATGTCGGTTTTATAATCCAATTTTTCAAGTGGAATGTCGCGAACAAAAACCTCACCCTTTGTAAGTTTTTCAAGTTTTGCAATTATGCGAAGCAGGCTGGTTTTTCCGCTTTCATCTTGACCAACAAATGCAACTTTTTCATTGTCGGCAACATCTATATTTATATCATAAAGAGCATAGAACTCTCTTGTGTATCTTAAAAACAAATTATTTACTTTAAGCATAAAACTACCTCTGCTTTTATTTTACTATAAATACAAAAAAAATAAAAGCGTTTTTATGCTTTTATTTGATTTTTAGTGTAAATTGGTTTGAAATTGGCATACTTTCAAGCAATATTTCCCCTGTTTGATAGGCATTTTCCGCTATTGTGCCCGCAACTGCACGCATGGTTATATCCATGGGTTGTTGGCTGTTGAAAAGATAAGCACGTGCGGTTGCCTTTTCATATCTTTCAAAAGTTTCTTGGTTTGGCTGTGAAAAAATGCTTTCAAGTGAATACCATTCATCATAATCTTCAATTCTGTATTCAATTTTATCTTGATTTTCCTGCCAAATGGTGATTGTGCCTACTTTGCTGAATTTTATTTGCACATCTACGCCCTTGCCTTCAAGTCTGCTGTCGGTGGCAAAGTTTACACGCACACCATAATTTTCACTTCCCGCAGAGGTGATTTCTGAAAAGTATGCAGTGCGTAAATTGGTGGCGTTTTCACATCCGCCAAAAATAATAATGCTGACAATCAACAGAATAAGCAAAAGGCGTTTTTTCATATTCTCTCCTTGCCAATATTATTGACAAGAAGTGGTTTTTATATACTTCATGCATTTTTCGTTATGAGCCCCTTTCGGCACTTCGTGCCACCTTCCCCGCACGCGGGGACGGCAAGAACATAAGGAAAGGCTTGACACCCACCGCCCCTTTGGGGCACCTCCCGCGGTTTCGCGGGAGGCTATACTCCTTCCGTCAAGGCATACGCCTTGCCACCTCCCTCGGAGAGGGAGGTTATATAGGAAAGGCGAGTTTTGAGGAGAGATTAAAAAGCGTTGATGATATGGTTTATTTCGCCGTCAAGCACCTCAATCACGTCAAATCTAATTGGGGTGTCTTTTATCTTTTTCATCATAAGATAAAGGGTTGCAACTTGGCGAATTTTGTTTTGTTTATAAACGCCTACCGCCTCGCATGGGCGTCCAAATTTAAGGGTTTTACGTGATTTCACCTCAATAAAAACAAGTGTTTTGCCATCTTTTGCAATTATGTCTATTTCCCCTATTTTGTTGCTGTAATTTGTTTGCACAATTTCATATTTTTTCTTTGTTAGGTACTGGGTCGCAAAAATTTCCCCTGCACTACCTTTTGCCCTGTTTAATTCTTTCATAACAATCAGTCAAGGGTGATTTTACCCAATCTTCCTTTCCTAAAATCATCAATAATGGCGTTTGCGGTGCGGTATAAGTCAAGTTCCCCTCCGCCAACAATGAAGCCTCGTTTTTTTGCTATTCCTTCAAGCGACAAATCTTCGCCATAACGTGCCGTACAGGTGTTTGGTTTGATTTTTTCAAGAAGTTTTATAAGTTCTTCGGCAAGTTCTGCGGTGTCGGCAACAACTTCATCTTTTATACTTCCAATAAAAAGCAATTTTTTTGCAATTTCTTGTTCTTCCAAATTTGGATATAATGTGCCCGGTGTGTCGCAAATTTCTATATTATCGCCAATTGACACCCATTGTGTCATTTTTGTAACGCCGGCGCGATTGCCTGTAACTGCCTTTGCCTTACCGCAAAGGTTGTTTACAAGTGTGCTTTTGCCAGAGTTTGGCACGCCTACAACAATTGCACGCACCATGGTTTTTATTCCTTTTTTTGCAAATTTTTGAATTTTCTCTTGTGCAAGAGTGTTAAGTTTTTGGCGAATTATTTTGCTTGCGCCAGACATGGTGCTGTTTAAAAGGACATAATCCTTTTTATCACCGCGATAGGATTTTGCAAGTTCTTTTACGCGAGCCTCATCGGCAAGGTCGAGTTTATTGAATACATAAAGGACAGGCTTGTTTTGTGAAAGTCTGTCAAGGCTTGGATTTATTGATGAAATTGGGGCACGGCTGTCAAGCACATAAATTACAACATCAATATTGGCAAGTTTACTGCGTATTTCTGCAAGTGTTTTTTTCATGTGCCCCGGAAACCAATTTAGTTTCATAAAAGCCCTCCTTTATTTTTCTTTTATAAGGTCTGGTCTGCGATTTTGTGTGCGCTTTTTGCTTTCTTCCTCTCGCCATTTTGCAATTTGGGCATGGTTGCCAGAAAGCAAAACTTCTGGCACGGCAAGGCCTTCAAAAATTTGAGGTCTTGTATATTGTGGATATTCCAAACTGCCATTTGAAAAACTTTCTTCGCACAGGCTTTCTTTTGAAATAACGCCATCAATAAATCTTGAAAGGCAGTCTACGATAACCATTGTTGGAAGTTCCCCTCCGGTAAGAACATAGTCGCCGATTGATATTTCTTGTGGGTTTAAAAGGTCAAGTACGCGTTGGTCGATGCCCTCATAGTGTCCACAAATGAAAATTAAGTGTTCTTTTTTTGCAAGGTCTTGGGCGATTTGTGGTGAAAGGGTTTGTCCGCTTGGGCTTGGAAAAACAATGTGCGAATTTGGTTGTTGCAGGCTTTTAACTGCGTCAAAAATTGGCTGAGGTGTCATAAGCATACCCGCACCGCCACCAAAAGGTGTGTCATCACACTTTTTATGTTTATTTTTTGAAAATTGGCGAATATCAACAAGGTTTATTTCAAGTTGTCCGCCCTCTTGAGCCCTTTTTATTATGCTTGAATTAAGGTATGAAAAACTTTCAGGAAAAAGGGTGAGAATATCTATTTTCATATTAAAACCTCTTTAAGTTTATCAGCCCTTGCAATCAGCGTGTCGCCATCGCGATAGAAAACATATTTAACAAAAGGTGCTTGAAATTCTCGGTGTTCTTTTTCAAACACCAAAATATCGCTTGCACCATAGTTGAGAATGTTTATAATTTGCCCAACCATATCCCCTTTATCGTCATAAACAACCATGCCGATAAGGTCTTCAACAAAAAAGTCCTCTTCATCTTTTATATTTTCAAGAAGAGATTTTTCTATATAAATTGCCTTTCCTCTTTCAAGTTCTGCATCATTTCTGGTTTGCACCTCTTTGAACTTGATATACAAAAAGCCTTGTCTGAAAGCAATATGCTGGATATGCATAGTTCTGTTTCCGACAAGGCATTCTTGTAGATTTGAAAAAACTTCAACCACATTGGTTGAGGGGATGGCTTTTACCTCCCCTTTTATCCCCTGAGGTTTTACAATTTTTGCAATTTCCAGCAAATTACTCTCCAAATTTTACAAAAACCTTTTTGTTTTGTCTTGAAGAAATTGACTTGATGATTGCCCTGATGCTTGAAGCAATCTGTCCGCCTTTGCCGATAACGCGTCCCATATCTGACTCTGCAACTGAAACGTGAAGTACAACTTCGCCGTTTTCTTCGCTTTCATCAATGCGAACGCTTTCTTTATCTACAACAAGGCTTTTTACGATATATTCAACAATATCTTTCATTTTTTCTCCTTATTTTTCAATAATGCCACTTTTTACAAGAAGTTGTTTTGCTGTTTCTGTTGGAGTTGCGCCGTTTTTAAGCCATGTTTTTGCCTTATCGCTGTCGATTTTGATTTCGGCAGGGTCGGTAAGTGGATTGTAAGTGCCGATGATGTCAATAAATTTGCCATCTCTTGGTGCACGTGAATCTGCAACAATTACTCTGTAAAAAGGTGCTTTTTTATCTCCCATTCTTGTAAGTCTGATTTTAACTGCCATGTTTTCCTCCTATAATATTTTGTATATTAAATTGCTATGCAATGATATACCATGATTTAGCCGAACATCTTTTTAAATTTTCCGCTACGCATTTGTTTGAACATTTCTTTTGACTGCTCAAACTGTTTTAAAAGTGCGTTGACTTGCTGAATTGATGTTCCACTTCCATTTGCAATTCGCTGTCTGCGACTTGCCTTGATGATTTCTGGGTTTCTTCTTTCTGCCGGCGTCATTGATTGAATGATTGCCTTGTTGATTGCAAGTTGCCCCTCATCTATATCAATGTTTTTAAGTTTGTTGCCAAGCCCCGGTATCATACCCAAAACGTCTTTAAGGTTGCCCATTTTTTTGATGCTGTCAAGTTGCATAAGGTAATCGTCAAAAGTGAATGAGTTTTCGCGGAATTTCTTTTCCATTTCTTTTGCTTGCTCTTCACTGACTGCCTCTTGCGCCCTTTCAATAAGTGAAAGTACGTCGCCCATGCCCAAAATTCTGCTGGCTATGCGGTCTGGATAAAACGGCTCTATATCGCCAAGTTTTTCACCAACGCCGGTAAATTTGATTGGTTTGCCGGTGATTGCCCTGATTGAAAGTGCACTTCCACCGCGTGTGTCGCCATCGAGTTTTGTAAGAATAACGCCTGTGATGTCAAGTTGATTGTTGAATGTTTCTGCAACGGTAACTGCATCTTGACCTGTCATAGCGTCAACTGTAAGCAAAATTTCGCAAGGTTTGACTTCTGCCTTGATGTTGCGAAGTTCTGCCATAAGTTCTTCATTTATATGAAGTCTACCGGCGGTATCCACAATTACAACATCATATCCCTGTTTTTGTGCGTGTGCAACAGCCTCTTTTGCCGTTTTAACAGGGTTTTGAGTGCCACGTTCAAACACTTCTACGTTTGCCTGTTTGCCAACAACTTGAAGTTGGTTGATTGCGGCAGGTCTGTAAATGTCGCAAGCGACAAGAAGTGGACGTTTACCACTTTTTTTAAGGTGTGCGGCAAGTTTTCCGCACATTGTGGTTTTGCCCGCGCCTTGAAGTCCGCAAAGCATATACACTGATGGTGGCGAAGGTGAAACTGATAGTTTTTGATTGTTTGAGGACATAAGCAAAGTAAGTTCTTCCTTAACAATCTTAATCACCTGTTGTGCTGGTGTAAGGCTTTTAAGTACCTCATCGCCAATCGCCTTTTCAGACACCGATTTTACAAAATCTTTTGCAACCATATAGTTTACATCGGCTTCCAAAAGTGCAATTCGCACCTCGCGCATTGCTTCCTTTATTTCAAGTTCTGTAAGTCTGCCACGTTTGGTCAGTTTGGAGAAAATATGGTTGAATTTTTCTGATAGTGATGAAAATAATGCCATTTATCCCTCCTTTATTTTTGAAAGTTGTTTTTGCAAAGTTTCTATCTGCGCCGATAGTTGGTCGATTTTTTCAACAAATGCAAGTTTTTCTTCATATTCATAAAGTTTTTTAACTGCCTTGTTGACGCTGTCTTTTACTGCTTGGCGGGATACCCCCAAGTTTTCGGCAATTTCAGACACGGTGAAATCAAAATTGATATAGTACGCCATAACTTCCGCTTGACCGTCGCTTAAAAGTGCGCCATATGCATCAAAAAGTTTTATTAACCTGTTTTTTTCTTCAACTTTCATAATGATTTTGTAAAGCATTTTTGCTTTACGCCCAATATTAACACATCTTATATTATTTTGCAAGTGTTTTTGCAAAGTTTTTTGCTTTTTATGGCAAAAGATGAGCGATAATAAAATTATTAACCCCATAGTATTGCGGATTTAAGAAAAGTTTATCGCCACTTGTACGAATTATTCCCCTTTGTACATAATCGGCAAGGCTTTCGCTTTTTTCAATATCAAATTTTAAAGATTTTAAATAGTTTTTATCAACGCCTAAATCGCAACGTAATCCAAGCATAATGTGTTCTGTGATAAGTTGGTTTTCATCTAATTTTTCAGTCATTGCGATTTTGCTTTTGTAGTAGTCTGTAAAATTATTGGAGTTTGCAAAGCGGGTGCCATTTATATATGAATGGGCGGAAAGACCAAAGCCGATATATTCATCCCCTCGCCAATATTTTTGGTTGTGTTTGCACTTATTGCCCTCTTTGGCAAAATTGGATACTTCATATTGGTTGAAACCAAGTTTTGCAAGTTCCTTTACCGCGCTTTCATAAATTCCCACACATTCGTCATCGTCGGGCAAAAGTGCCGGGTTGTTTTCAGCCATTTGGGCGAGAGGCGTCCCACCCTCTACCTGCAACATATATGTTGAAATATGTGTTACGCCTAAACTTGCAATGGTGCGTAAATCTGTCAAAAAAGCCTCTTTTTGTTGGTTTTTTATGCCAATCAACAGGTCTACGCTGACATTTTCAAAAACCTCTTTTGCCATTTTTATGGAGTTGATTGCCGTTTGGCTGTTATGAAGTCTGCCAATAAATTGCAACTGATTATCATCAAGTGATTGCACGCCAATTGAAATGCGGTTGATACCCATTTGTTTGTATTCTTGCAACGCGTGCAAAGTAAGCGAGTTTGGGTTGCACTCTATGGTTATTTCTGCCTTTTCATCAATGACAAATTCGCTTTTAAGTGTTTGAAAAATTTGCCACATAAGGTGAATTGGCAAAAGGCTTGGCGTACCGCCACCTATAAAAATGGTATCCACCTTTTTTGTATTGTTTTTGGCAAAATTTTTAATTTCTTTTATTAAAAAATCCACATATTCAGTCTGTTTTTCCTCGTTAAGCACAAAAGAAGAAAATGCACAATAATTGCATTTTCTTTGGCAAAATGGGATATGAACATATACGCCTAACATATCAGCCCTCATCATCCAATTTAAGGATTGACATAAACGCCTCGGACGGAATTTCAACCGAGCCAATTTTACGCATACGTTTTTTACCCTCTTTCTGTTTTTCAAGCAGTTTTCTTTTTCTGGTTATATCACCGCCATAGCATTTGGCAAGTACGTCCTTTCTCATTGCCGACACAGTTTCGCGTGCAATGATTTTACCGCCTATTGCCGCTTGAATTGGCACTTCAAAAAGTTGGCGAGGAATTATTTTTTTAAGTTTTTCGGTAAGAGCCCTACCCCTTGCGTACGCCTTATCTTTATGAACTATGATTGAAAGGGCATCGCATTTTTCACCATTAAGCAGGATATCCACCCTTACAAGTTCGCTTTCTGCATAGTCTGCCATTTCATAATCAAAACTTGCATATCCGCGTGTGCGAGATTTAAGGCTGTCGAAAAAGTCATAAATTATTTCGCCCAATGGCAAGATATAATTTAAACGCACTCTGCCCGCGTCAAGGTAGGTAAGGTCTTTATAAACGCCTCTTTTTTCTTGTGCAAGTTCCATAATTGCGCCAACATACTCTGGTGGTGTGAAAATGCTTGCTTTAACAAATGGCTCTTCAATTTTGGAAATTTCAACAACCGGTGGAAGTGATGAAGGGTTTGAAAGTTCAATAACGTTTCCGTCTGTTTTATGCACGCGGTAAAATACGCTTGGTGCTGTGGTGATAAGGTCAAGATTAAATTCTCTTTCAAGGCGTTCTGTGATGATTTCAAGGTGCAAAAGTCCCAAAAAACCACATCTAAAACCAAAGCCAAGTGCCTGTGAAACTTCTGGCGAAAATTCAAGTGATGCGTCATTGAGTTTAAGTTTTTCAAGGCTGTCTTTCAGTTCATTATATTTGGCACCGTCAACCGGGAAAATACCACAAAATACAACCGGTTGTACCTTTTTATACCCTGCAAGTGGGGCATCAATTGGGTCGAGTGCGTTTGTGATTGTGTCGCCAACTGCAATGTCGCTTATGTTTTTTATTGAGCCTGCAAGGTATCCAACATCACCGGCAAGAAGCACGCCTGTTGACTTTTCATGAGGTACAAAAATGCCCACTTCGGTAACTTCATACACCTTGCCTGTTTGGAACATTTTTATTTTATCGCCAACCTTAACGCTTCCGTCAAAAACGCGGATAAGGCAGATTGCCCCCTTAAAATTGTCATAATAACTGTCGAAAATAAGGCATTTGAGTTTGCCGTTTTCATCACCTTTTGGGGCTGGAAACTCTTTAACAATCATCTCTAAAACTTGTTCTATATTTGTGCCCTCTTTGGCAGAAATGCATGGTGCGTGCATGGCAGGAATACCTACTACGTCCTCAACCTCTTTTTTTACCTCTTCTGGGCGTGCGGACGGCAGGTCTATTTTGTTTACAACAGGCAAAATATCCAAATTATTATCAATTGCAAGGTATGCATTGGCAAGCGTTTGAGCCTCTACCCCTTGTGAGGCGTCAACTATTAAAATAGCACCCTCGCAGGCGGCAAGAGAACGTGAAACTTCATAAGTGAAGTCCACGTGTCCCGGTGTATCGATAAGGTTTAGTTGATATTCTTCTCCGTTGTAGGTATAGTTCATTCTTGTTGGGGTAAGTTTTATGGTTATGCCCTTTTCCCTTTCAAGTTCCATACTATCCAAAAGTTGCGCTTGCATATCGCGTTTGGCAAGAGTGCCGGTTTTTTCAATCAATCTGTCGGCAAGTGTGGATTTGCCGTGGTCTATGTGTGCAACTATGCAAAAATTTCTTATTTTGTCTATTCTTTTCATGTTTTTTATTATATCGCATTTTCGCCAAATAAGCAATTGTTTTTTTATGCAAGAAAATGTTATATTGACAAAAAGGTGCGGGCATTGTATACTTTTTGCATAAATACGAGGGTTTTATGAAAGATGTTTTGAAAGGTACATTAAATTTTACTGAGGAACAAATTGAGGAACTTGTTAAAAGTATTGGTTTAAGAAGTGCAAAATCTTTGGAAAATAAAGTGGATTTTTTGTGCAATGAATATAATATTCAGCCTAAAAACATAAAAAATATGATGAACAGAACATCTGTTTTTCTTACATATTCACAAGAGGCAATCAAACAAAAATATCTTTTCTTTTCCGGGCAATTTGGATTTTCAAAAGAGGAATTTGGCAGGCTGTTAATCCGTCAGCCACGCGTTGTAACATACTCTACGCAAAACATAACACACAAAATGAAAATATATGGCAAAGCCTTGCATTTATCACCAAAAGACGCCAAACGGCTTATAATTTCCTGCCCTTCTGTTTTAAGTACCAAACCAATTGCAAATATGAAAAAAATTGTTTTTCTGCACAAAATTGGGGTTTCAAACAAGGCAATTTTAAAAAAGCCGGCGGTTTTATGTTTGCCAGCAAATAAAATAAGTGAGCGTATGGCACTTTGCGAATCTATGGGGTTAAACAAACGGCAATATGTTACAACCGGCTGTATTCTTATGGATGAAAGGCGGGTTTATGCAAGGGCAAGAATAAGCAAAGAATTGGATTATCGCGTTTTGTCGTTGCCTAAGAAAAATTACGAAAAAGAAACCGGCATTGATGAAAAACTTATTATGGAACTTTGCGAATACATACCAGAATTGCAAGAATATTATGCAAATTATTATAAAAATATGGGCATTGACATTGAAGATGATAAACTTATAAAGGAAAAAATGCCAGATTTGTATGAAAAAGAGGCCGAATAAGCAAAAATTTTACCTTTTTAACAAAAAATCGCTTTATTTTATTCTTTTGTTATGTTACAATATCTATGTAGTAATATTTAGACCTATTTTCGCGTGAAATCGCATATTATTTATTTGAGGTATTTTATGGATAATCTTTTCAACTCTTGGCTGGTGGAAGAGCCAATTGCAAGCAAGGGCATCTATGACAAAGCACACCCAGAAAACTCTTTGTCGGCTTTTGGCAAAGCAATTGACTGCGGTTACCCAATTGCACTTAATGTGCAAATGATTGCCGACGGCACAATTGTAGTGTTTGATGACGACAGCCTTTCTCGTCTTACAGACAATGACGGCTATTTAAAATTTTTAAACAAAAGCGACCTTGACCTTTTGCACCTTTCAGGTAGTAAGGAAAAAATACCTACCCTGCAAGAGGCTTTAAACTTTATCGACGGCAGAGTGCCTGTTTTGATTGAAATTAAAAACCTTGACAAGGTTGGAAACTTTGAAAAAGGCGTGATTGAAATTTTAAAGGAATATAAAGGCGAAGTTGCAGTTGCATCGCTTAACCCTTATGTGCTTGAATATTTTTACAAACACGCACCAAACATTTTGCGTGGGCAAATATCTGGTTATTTCTGCGGACAAAAGTTGCCTCACTTTAAAAAGTATGGGCTTAAACGCATGATTTTCAATAAAAAGGTTTCTCGTCCTCACTTTATTTGCTATGAGGCAAGCCGTCTGCCAAACCGATTTGTGAAAAAATATAAAACTCTTCCACTTTTGGCTTGGACGGTGAAAAGCCAAAGCGAATATGTGAAAGTTGTGAAATATTGCGATAATGTGATTTTTGAACATTTTGAGCCTATTATTTAATTTAAACAAAAAAAAAACAGCCATTGGGCTGTTTTTTAATTTGTAAAATATGAAAGCATTTTTATGCCATAGCGTTTTTGGTCGGCAAGTGCAAAGTGGGTTGTTTGTATATCCACAGATTTTTCATGTTCACACACAATAATCCCCTCATCTGCCAAAAGGTTATAATTTTTTATAAGGTCAAGGGCGTCCTCATACACTCCGCTCATATATGGAGGGTCAATTAAAATGACATCAAATTGTTTGCCCCCAAGTTGCTTTAAAACTTCTTTATAGTCCCCTCGCAAGGTTTTTGCGGTTATACCAAGTGAGGAAAGGTTTTGTTTTGTAAGGGCAAGGCTTCGAGGGTCTTTATCGGCAAAAATCACCTCTTTGGCACCACGGCTTACTGCCTCTATACCAAGTGCACCCGTACCACAAAAAAGGTCAAGCACGCGGGCGTCTTGAATTTGGCAAGAAAGTTTATTAAAAATTGCTTGTTTTACAATATCGGCGGTTGGGCGGATATGATTAAATTTATTATCCGCAAGTTTTCTGCCACGATATTTACCAGATGAAACTATCATGATTATATTTTACCAAGTTTTATTATAATCGTCAATCTTTTTGCACATCAGCCCTTAAAAAGTCATAAATTGATTATTGTTAGGAGGAATAATGCAAAAAATCAAAAAACTATCCTTTTTTGTAACCTGTCTTGTGCTTGTGCTTGCATCAGCTTTCATTTTTGTTGGTTGCGGAAAGGACGAAAACAAAATTCGACTTAACGAAGTAACGCACAGCATATTTTATGCACCCCTTTATGTTGCGTACAACTTGGGTTATTTTGAGGACGAAGGCTTGAAAGTAACAATTGAAAGTGCAACAGGCTCTGACGCCTCTATGACTGCCCTTATCAGTGGCAGTGCAGACATTGCGCTTATCGGCCCAGAACAGGTGGTTTATGCAGAAAATGTTAAAGACCGCCCTGTTGTTTTTGGGCAACTTACCCACACAGACGGCTCTTTTATTGTAGGCAAAGAGTACACCGAAAGTTTTACCCTTGATATGCTTAGGGGCAAAACAATAATTGGCGGGCGTGCTGGCGGGCTTCCTGCAATGACGCTTGAATATGTTATTCGAGGGGCTGGGCTTACAATTGGCACAGACACTGCAAATGGCGAAGTAAATTTGCGTACCGACGTTTCTTTCCCTATGATTGCAAGTGAGTTTACCACTTCAAACAGTGAATATTGCACACTTTTTGAGCCTAATGCAACCACCCTTGAAAATGCTGGCAACGGCTATGTTTTAAAGGCTGTTGGTGAGTTTTCTGGCAAGTTGCCATACACCTGTTTTACCGCAAAAACAAGTTTTCTTGAAAAGAAAGGCGAGCAGGCTGAAAAGTTTTTGCGTGCAGTTTACAAGGGTTATAAGTACATTGCAACCCAACCGACATCTGCCTCTGCAACTGCGCTTATGCCATCTTTTGACGGCATGACGCAAACAGAACTTGAAATTGCTGTAAGGCAATATGTTGCAATTGGTGCGTGGGGCGAAATGTCTATGGAAGAGACGTCTTTTACAAGACTTCTTTCGGTGATTAACACCACAAGTGGAACAAACTATGCACCAAAATTTGCAGACCTTATTGACAACAGCATTGCCGACAGACTGACTGCAAATTAAGAAAAAAAACGCTATTTTCATAGCGTTTTTTGTATTTTAGTGATAATACTCTTTATATCCCTTTTCTTTAACCTTTTTGCTTCCGCCTTTTTTGCCTCCGCGTTTATTTCTTACAACAAAGAATATTATAAGCCCTATTGCAAGTACGCCAACAATTGGAGCGGTGATAAACAGCCACAAAAGGTTGCTGTTATCGTTGCTAGTATCTTTAAGTGTTTCAAGTTCCAGCGTTAATGAGTTTTCTTTGATATTATCTTTTGCAAAGTTGAGGTCAAGTTTAAATGTGTATACCATTTCACCAAGTTCATTTGCGTAAGCCTCTTCGGCGCGAATTGGATAGTGTGATGGTGTTTCGCCATAAAGTTCTGCAATTGCGGTTTCAAAAGCCTGAAAGTTTAGCACATAATCTGGGTAAGTTGTGATTTCAATTGTAAGCACCTTGTTTGATGCGTATTGGAATGGTGTGTCCACAAAATCTGTTTGGTTGATTTTAAGAGATTTTACCATTGTGTCATCATACTCGCCAAAGCCTACCTTTATAGCCTCTTCGTCTGTGAAAAATGCAACAAGTTTAAACTCTTGATTAAATGGTGCACTGCCAAATGAAATTGACACCGAATTGTTTTCTGCTTGGTCAAAAGCGACAGGCTCTGTTTTGTAATTTCCTTCGGCATCTTTATAGTAAAGTTCCCAATGGTCTGGTGTGTAAATATCATAACCCTCGGCAACAACCTGCTCTGTGGCGCTGTTATAGGCAAAAGTCATGTGAAACTCTTCAATTGGTGTGCTTTCTATGTTAGGGTTTTGAACATAAACACCACCCTGTCCCTTTGTTTTTGCCTCGTCAGAGATTGCAACAACGCAGTCATAAGTTTTTTGTGCAATAACAAATGAATATGTGCCGGCTGTGGTTGCATTTGCTTCAAGTGAAATTACATAGCCTGTTACAACGCCTGCGTTTTCAACCTCTTCAATTGTATATTCACCCAAAAATTGGTTGTTGTTGAGAAGAATGTTTGAAAATTGATAGAAACCGCAATATTGGTTTTTGATTGTAAGCAAAATATCAATTGTTTCGCCATATTTTGCAACAAATGACGCGTTGCCTGCGGTTGCACCATGTGCACAAAAGCCTGCACTTTCAAGAATTTGATTTCTGTCAAGAATGGTTGTAAAAGAATATTCAAATGTTTGGAATGATTGCAAGTGATACCTTGAATTTACAAGGTTCCAAGTGTGTTCAAAATCCCAAAGTGCAATTGTTTGGTCAAAATTTTCACCATTTAAAAGGAATGATTTATTAAGAGTGATATTTTGGTTTGTAAGTTTGTTGCCCGCTGTTATATAACCATCACCGCTTGGGTTGATGCCTGTTTGTGTGTAGTAGTCGAAGTTTACGTTCACAGTCGGCATGGTTGTTCCGCTTACGCCACCAACTATTGCGCCTGCAAAAGCATTTATTCCGCTGACGTCATCAAACGACTTAACTTCCCCGCCAAAGCAGGTGTTTCTTATATAAAGTCCACTTCCTGTTACTACGCCGGCAATTCCTCCAAAATATTGATAGTTTGGATTTATGGAAGTAAGAGTTTCAAGTTTTGAATATGTGATTTTGCCAAAATTGAGGCAGTTGTGAAGGTAAATGTTTTCCCCTCTGCCAACAAGTCCGCCAACAGCAATGCCGGCAAATTTGTTTACCGCAACATTGACGTCATAATAGTTTACGCAATTTATAATATTGGCTGGCTGGGTTTGGCTGGTTGCGTTTGGGTTGCCTTTAAGTTTACCCGCCAAAAAGCCAAAGTTTACATTTGAATATATCGGCAAATTTACGCTTGCATAAGTTGCCGTGCCACTTTCTTCATCAACAATGGTGTTGTCAATTTCGCAATTTTCAATTACAACATTTTCTCCATATCCCACAAGTACGCCGGCATAAATTTCCTGCACGTTTTGTGGGTCTATTTGAAAGTCAACAGTCCCGCTTATACACACATTTTTTATTGTTGCATCTTTGGCATATGGGATAAGTCCATAGTAAAGTGTTGAAGAAGAGAAAGTAAGGTTGGAAATAGTGTTGCCGTTTCCGTCAAATGTGCCCTTAAATGCCCTTTTTGTTTCATTGATTGAACTTAAATCTACCTCTGAAAAATTTAAAGGTGCGTCCACAACAACCCTAACATTTTCATTATATGTAGAATCCAAAGCAAACACGCTTACAAACTGCTCTGCCGAGGTTATATTTATCACGCTTTCATTATCTTGCGCAGATGCAAAAGTTGACCCCAAAAGGCTTGTGCCTGAAAGAGCCAGCATAAAAGATAAAATTCCAAAAATAAACTTTTTCATCTTCCACCCTTTTATATTTACAATAATAATTTATCATATAAAAATTATTTTTCCAAATAAATTGCAAAATATTTTATATTTTTTCATAATTTGGGTGGTTTTTATCTTGTTATAACCTAAATCGTGGAAGTTTAAGGTTTTTGATAAGTTTTTCTTTATCTTTTTCTATGTTGGTTTTTATCTCTTTCACTTTAAGGCTTGATGATATGTGCATAATATAATATCGCAGTTCGTCAAGGCTGTGGTCATCTTTTTTGATTGGAACGTCCTCTTTCCCCCACCAATAGCCCTTAATTTCTTTTATAAGATTGGTGCAATTTCTAAAAATAAAAATATGTGGTTTGCCGTCGGCGTCTTTAAAATATCTTTTCACCCTGTTTATTCCGCTGAACATATCTTTATTCACCTTTGGGTTTACAAGTATGTCATTTTCATAAAATAAATCTACCACGCTTTTACTGCTGGCAAGGGTGCGTTGAGTTGCCGCGCTGTCAATTATCGCCCTTATTTTACCATTAAAGGTATGCCAATTAAGGCTGTTTGAAATTTCTTTTATCTTTCTTGCGTGATAATCAACATCTTTCCCTTTTTCATAATGCTCGGCAACCACATAAACATTGCCGTCAAAATCTTGGGCGTACCAATGGGCAGAAAGCGGATTGTTAAGGCCGGGGTCTATGGATATGGTATCCTGCCAATCCAATGGCACTTCAAAAGGGTCTATCACATGGACGTTTTCATCAAATTCGTTGTAAACAAGCCCTCCGCACTGCATAAATTTGCCATAACGCCGGCTTTCAAGTTCTTCCTCCGACATGGAGGCAGTCATGGCAGAAATTTCTTCCTCGTTAAGGTAAGGGTTATCCGCCCATTCCATTTCAATATGCCAAACATTATCATCATTGTTTTCATTTAAATATATTTCATTATACACCCATGTTAGCCCTTTAAGTGGCGTCATGGTGCCAAAAACTTCGCCACATCTGTCAATCACGCGCATACGACATTCTTGGTAAATATCATAAGGGGGCTCTTCATCAAACCACACAAAATCAAGTGAAGAGCCCTGAAATTTTTCTCGTCCTTGGTCGCAACTTTTAAAACCGATTTTTGATAGTCCACCAAAAACATTTTTCACCAAAATAAAGTCAATCACCCCGCTTTCTGCACTGTCATGTCTGCCAGATGCCATAACAACGCGTTCTATCCAATCGGGGCGAAGATAATGCAAAATTTTTGCCTGTGCGACATCACGTTGCACCTGCCGAGAAAGGCTGACAACCCAGCAAGAAACTGGTTTGTTTTCTTTATATGGGTGATTGCCACGTGCAAGCCACACCGTTTCCACCGCACCGCACTCTGTTTTGCCAGAGCGGTTGCCACCAAACACCCAACGGTTGCGTTTGGTGCATTTATGAAATTGCATCTGTTTATGATGCACTTTTTCACCGGTGTTATATCTTGAAAGATTATCGTTTTTCTTACGCCTTTCAATTTCATTTTCAACAATTTGAAGTTTAAATAAAATATCCTCCATAATTCCTCCGTCAATATCATTCTTTTTTATCTTTTTTTTGACAAAAATCTGCTTGCAAAAAAATATGATAAAAATTTAAAATAAATTTATGAAAAAATTGATTTTATTGATGTTTTTTGCATTTTTTATATCATTTATTTCGCCCCAAATTTCAGAGCAAAAGGCTTTTGCAAAATCAACAGAAATTTACGCAAAAATAACATCAAATAATATTTATTTTTATTCGCTTGCAGAAGAAAAAGAGGAGTGCAAACTTTTTCTTTTGCCAACCTCTTATTTTGTTCTTCTTTTATCCGCAAAAGAGGACTTCTATTATGCAAAATATCAAGATGTTTTTGGCTATGTTAAGCAAAGTGATGTTGTGCCAATGCGAGGAGTTCCGTCAAACCCTTACGCGAAGGCGTCTTTTCGAGTTTTTGCATTGGACGGGCTTGGGCTTTTTAAATCGCCCAAAATGTCGGCAGAAAAAATTGCAACCCTGCCCTATTTATGCGACGATTTCACTTTTTATGGTTGTATAAATGGCGAAGAGGCTGTGCCAAACAAATCAAATCAATGGTACTTTGTAAAATACTCGCAAAGTGGGAAAATGGGGTATGTGTACTCGGTTTTTTGCGATAATTTTTCAACAATTGCCCCAAATACAGAAACTTTTGAGGTTATTTCTTCGCCCCTTTTCACAGAAGAAGAGGCATCTGCCGAACTTTCACCTGTTGCCATGACATTTATTGTGATTGGTGTAAGTTTGCCATGTTTGATTGTTTTATATCTTCTTATAAAACCCAATATGTACAAAGAAAAGTTGCCAAAAGATAAGCCACAATACAAAGCCAAAAATGGTCGAGATTATTTTGAATTTGATGAAAGCGACTTAAACTGACATTGCCATTTCATCGTTTAAAATGCCCTGTTCTTCTTTGTTAAAACGTTCAAAAACATCAATAATCCAGCCTTCGCTTTCAAGATACTTTTCAAGCATATCCACGCCGTAACCTAATCTTGCCATTTGGCTGTAAAAATCATTCTCTGCCCGTTCTTGTCTTCTAAAAAATGTGCGAATATTTATTCCCCTGCGTTTGGCAACAATTTCTGCGCTGTCATCATCAATAAAGCGTTCTACCAAAATTTGTGCATTTGCCCTATCGCAAGATAAAAGGCTTTTATCAACCAAAACTTTTATATTGATAAGGCGTTTTTTCCTTTCAATCATTTCAATAATTTTATCTGCAATTGCCATTGTGCTGTTATCGCAAAGGTTGCTGTTGCAAAAATAAAAAGAATTTATTGCATGTTTTTCCACCATTTGGTCTATGCCATCGGTGATTCTGTTTAAGTATTTGTAGGTATATAAAAGTGTTTTTACCCATAAATTTGATTTCATGTTTTATTTTCCTCCTCCTGTTAAGTATTAAAACATACCTCAAGTATAAAGTGCCAAAAGTGCGATAGTCAAACCTTACTGACAAATTTTTTAAAATTTTGTAAAATTTTTTACAAAATTATACCATACAATGTCCTTTATGTTGAAATATGTTGTGAATTGTCATAAAAAAATCTTATTTTTGATAAATTTTGTCTTTTTGTTAAACTTTTTGTTGTTTTTTGAAAATTTTTTGCAACTAAAAATATTACGCTAATTTGCACAAAACAATTAAAAATGCTTGCAATAACGAAAAATATGTGATAAAATGATGAGCGTTGAAAGATAAGAAATCATCTTAATATCTCTCATGCTGGTGTGGCGGAATGGCAGACGCGACGGACTCAAAATCCGTTGGTGGCAACATCATGTGGGTTCGACTCCCACCACCAGCACCAAACAAAACAAATCCGAACCATATGGTGAGGATTTTTTGTTTGTACTCTAATTTTTTATTTTTTCCTTT
>JAGASX010000004.1 GCA_017621525.1 Clostridia bacterium | reverse complement strand
GATGATGATGAAGAAGATGAAGACGAAGACGACGATGATTATGACTATGACGATGATGAAGACTAAATAAAAAGCCACATTTTGTGGCTTTTTTGTTGTTTGTGAATGGAAGAGAAATAAAAAAGTGTGCATTTTTTGCACACTTTTTTGTTACTCATCTAAAGAATTCTTTTGTTCTGCTTTAAACTGCTCTTTTGCAATTTTCTTTTCGGCAGAGAATTTTGCCTCTTCTTCCATAACAATTTTGTTTTCAATTGAAAGAAGATATTCAGCAGACATCACATTGTCAATTTTCTCTTTGATGATATTTATTTTTTCATTGATTCTTGCAATTGAAGAATTATATTTCTTAAAAGCCTTTTCAATTTCACGAGTAAGTTTGCCGTTTGATGATGCTCTGCTTTCGCGTACAAATTCTTTGTGTTTTGCTTCAAGTTCTGCCTTGTCATTTTCAAGCATCTTTCTTGCATTTTGAAGGTCAGCAACCTCTTTATCGCGACGTTTTCTTGCCTCAGCCATAACAACATCGTGGTCAAGGCTTAACTTTCTATCATAGTTTTCTTTCTTAAGTTTATTGATTTTCTTAATCTTAATCTTTCTCATTGCAAAACCAATAATTGCAATTATAAGTGCAAGCCCCATAATAATTGAAGGGATTAACAACCATGCAGAATCGTTGCCTTCTTTTGTTGGCTCATCAGGCTCCGGCTCTTCTTCAACAACGTCAGATTGCTCTGTTGTAAATGTTGTTTGGTTGTAAGTTGGAAGAAGATTTGCAGATGCATATTCATCACTGTTTGATGCCTCAATGTTTAAATTGGTTAAAAGGGCAGTACCTGTTGTTTCATCGCAGTCGGATATAAGCGAGAAGATGAAGTTTGCCTCAACATCACTATCACACTTAAAGTAAATTGTGTAAGTTTTAAGTGTTCCGTCAGTTACAATGTTTGCAATTTCATCAAACCCTTCCATAGAAATTGAAACGCCATATCCGCAGTCATGTTCATCAGTGCCAGCGTCTTTTGCCCCGTCATTAAATATTGTTGCAAGGTCAAAAGTAAGTTTATAGTAAGAGTCTGCAGTAAACTTAAAGTTAAATTTAGAAGTAAGAGATGCCTTGCTTGCAACCTTTGTTGAAAGCACAAGGAAGTTTGAAGTATCGGTTGTAACACCATAAGGGTTGTTTTGACCATTTACAATACCGCCCTCTGCACCTGCTTCATTGCCTTGATAGCCATTGTCGTAAACTTCATCAACAACAAAGTCAAAAGCAGGGGAAGAAGAAAGTTCATTAGAAATTTTACCATTAGTTTCCAAAGAAAGGAAATAATCTGCAAAATCGGCGTTGTACTTTCCTGCAATGAAGGCGTCTTTGTCTGTTTCTTCAATTGCGAAGTTGTCAAGGTAAACAAGTCCGCCAACTTTTTTGCCCTCTTCATTTTCGCCAAGGTGAACAACTACTTGAATGTCATGTGTAACCATGTGAGCGGTATGAAGATAAATCTCCATGTTGTCCCATTCATCAAGACTTGAAATTCCATCTTGTGAGAAAAGGGTAATGCCATTTTCATCAACAATTTCAATCTTAATTGAAGATGGGTTTAAACTTCCAAAAAGTTGGTTGTAATAATCAAAAGAAATTTTGTAGTATGCGTCATTTGCAAGCCCATAGGTAGAAGAAGTAAGAGATTGATAAGAATTTTGTCTGTTAAACATCATATAAACATTGTTTGTTACAGAACTGCCATTCATTTTAGGGGAAATTCCCGCCCAATCATACTTACCTGAATACATAGACTTGTATTCATCGTCAGCGCCGATGTAAACAACACCACTTTCATTGTACTCTTCTTTTTCAATAGAAGTTGTCCACTCTTTTGCAACAAAAGGGTGCATTTCTTTCACGTCGCTGTATTCTGTGCTGTTAAAGTATGGGTTTGAAAAGCCAGAAGAAGTGCCGGTGTACGCTTTAAGTTCCAACTTGTCAGTTGCACTTGAAAATTCTTCTGTGGTTGCAATTTCAACTTCAATGTTGTCAACAACAACGCAACCATAAGCATTGGTTGAAGTGTCGCCAAGCCAAAGTTCCAAATTCACTGATGTGTTGTAAAGGTCATAACCTCTTACAAAAAATTCAATAGTTTGAAAGTCGTTTACCCAATCATTGTCTGTGTTGGAAGTGTAGCCACTTGTTTTTTCGCTTTTAAGCCCATAATAAATGTCGCTGTCTTCATCGCCACTGAAAATTGTAGGATAAAGTGAATAGATGCTGTCATTTTCTGTTACTTTAAGGTAGAAAGAACCCTCTTCCATTCCAGAAACTTTCATTTTCATAGAAACTTTGTAGGCGGTGTGTGCTTTAATTTCAATGTCGCCAGATTTTACGCCAATATGATTTGTGTAACCAGCGTTTGATGTTGTATAAAGCACTAAAGATTTGTCGTTTTCATAACTTAAATCATTTCCAACAAAGTCAAATCCTGT
This sequence comes from Clostridia bacterium, assembly GCA_017621525.1. GTDB lineage: Bacteria > Bacillota > Clostridia > Christensenellales > UBA1242 > Caccovivens. Next base: position 10,554 of record JAGASX010000004.1, on the reverse strand, counting down.
GTTTGCCTTAAAATCACTTGCCTGCATACCATTCAAAGATAGCGCTTTTGCATAGCCGTTTGCCTGACTGATTGTTTCCCAGCCATTTAAACCATCTTCAAAATCGAAGTTATATCCGTCATGCCCAGCAATGAAGTTTTTAATAGTTTTCAAACCATTTACAAGAAAAACTGTGTCATTTTCAAAACTTGTGTGATTGTCTGTGAAATCATAGCCATGCTTGGTTGCAAGGTCATAGAAAAGATTTTCACTATATCTTTCAATATGGCAATCGTCAAAGAACACCGCACCCTGACTTTTTGCACCATTAGCAGAACCCAAATAAAGGTCAATGGTAACAGTTTGTTCGCTGTCGCCGGTTGCAATAAAGAAATAGTAATCTGTCCAAGAAGAAGGGGATATGTTTTCCATTCCAACTTGCATAGCCTTTCCGTCAAGGTCAACAAGCCCGGAAATATAGATAGAGCCATTTACATACTCATCACCATTCAACATAGCAAGCGCAGAAACTTTAAAAGAATAGTAAGAGTTCTTTGCGAGTTTTACAGAAGTAGAACGATAACCCTTTTTGGCGTCAATGTTGTGTTGCTCGTTGCTTGCCTTTGAATTTATCATCAAAACCCTTGTGTCGCTAGTATCTTTACATTCTGGGTTAGACAAAAGCATGTAGGTGTCTTTGTATTTGCTGAAAGTTGCGGTTTCGCCGTTTTCACCTTCACTCATTTGCCCACTGCCTACGTCAATAATCATGCCGGTTGCACGACTTTCGCTTTCAATTGCACTCCAACTTGAAAGAGTACCACTTGCATAAGGTGTACGTCCATTTTGGAAACTGTCGTTTTCAAGTTCCACCTCTTCGTTATGAGAGGTTGCATAAGAAAGAGCCTCTGCCTTTTTCGCCAAAGGTGCTTGTGAAAGAGAAATTCCTCCAAACAAAGCCATAGGGAAAAGCAAAACGGCTGATAATTTTAAACATTTAGAGTTGTCTTTAAATTTAGTCATATTTCACCTTTTAAATACTTACCTTTGTAGTATACAACATTTTGCCCAAACAATCAAACAAATTTTGGCATTTATTGATAATAATTGCATAGTTTTTTTGAAAAAACCTTGCTTGATAATTAAATTGCAATAAAATGCAGATAATATGTTGATAAAAACAAATAAGTCAAAACTCGACAAAACAAGACAAAAGGGGATAATATGAAGAAAAAGAGGGCAAAAATAGATAAGAAAGGCAAAAAAAATGACGAAAAGAACAAATCTTTCACAAAAAAGCAAAAACTTTGGTTAATTCTTTCTGGCGGGGCAATTGGTTTGCTTAACGGTTTTTTTGGTGGCGGTGGTGGCATGATTTGCGTACCAATTTTGCAAAAGGTGTTGGGCTTGGACGCAAAACAATCTCACGCAACAGCAATTGCCGTTATTTTTCCACTATCCCTAATTTCTGCTTTTGTTTATGTGATAAATGGTTATATTTCCTCTTTTCCACTTCTTTCTGTTGGTCTGGGAGTTGTGCTGGGCGGTATAACAGGCTCTTTTGCACTTAAATTTCTTCCGCCCAAAGCCATAAGAATAATCTTTGCAATAATCATGTTTGTTGGGGGAATAAGGCTAATTATATGAACACTTTTTTAACAATAATTTTATATGCCATTTTGGGGTTTGCGTCAGGAATTTTTGGTGGTCTTGGCATGGGCGGTGGCACTCTTCTTATCCCACTTTTAAACATATTTTTGGGGTTTGATCAAAAACTTTGCCAAGGAATAAATTTGGTGTCATTTTTGGTTATGGCACTTTTTTCACTTATCATTCATTTTAAAAATGGATATATTCAAACAAAAGGCATTTTTTATATAATTATAAGTGGACTTGCCCTGTCGCTTCTTGGCTCATTTTTGGCAGGGGCACTGCCCAGCGAAATTCTAAAAATTTCATTTGGCGTTTTTTTGTGCATATTGTCGGTGGTGCAATTTGCCCAAACAATAAGCCCAAAGGGCAAAAAAGATAAAAATAAAGGTAAATAATAATAAAATAATATCAAAATAAGGCAAGATTTCACATTTTTTAGTTTACAACTTTGTCAAAATATGCTAAAATACAGCCAATGGAGGAATGCATGATAGATAAGAAAAAATGCATCAGTTGCGGTACCTGCGTTGCCATTTGCCCAGTTGGCGCCATAAGTTTTGATGGTGATGGCAAGGCTGTTGTTGACAGAAAAAAATGTATTCGTTGCGGTGCTTGCGTTGCAAGTTGCCCAGTCGAGGCAATAAAGTTGGAGGATAAATAAATGGAAAAAGTTGCTGTTATAAACCTTAATGAAACTTTGCTTAAACTTACAATTTACAAAGTGTCGGGTGGGAAAAGCGAAATTGCACTTACCCAAACACAACAATTTGCCATTGGTAAGGAAATTGCAAGGGAAGAACTTTTAAGCCCACAAATTAAAAATTCAATTGTAGAAATACTTAAAGTATATCGCAAAATGATAGAAAGTTATGGCGTGCAAAAAATTTTGCCTGTTGTTGCAGGATATATCACAAAGGCTCGCAATTATAGGGGCTTTTTAGATGAAATTTACAACAACACAGGTTTAAGTTTTGCAATTGTAAATGATGAAGAAAAAATAAGATATCTTTTCTCTTCAATTGTAAACACCATAGATTGCACAAAGGGTATGTTTATCGACGTTGGCGCATATTCAACAAATGTTGTAAAATTCAACAGACGCACAGTGCTTGAAAGTTTCACATTGCCATATGGCACCTACAACGCAGGGGAAGAGGACAATCTTGACGCAGTTGTAAAAAATATTAAAAAGCAAATCAGCCCAAAAGGATTTACAGATGAGGGCGAAGACGACTTTAAAATTGTTGGCGTAGGCAAGGCATTTGTCAGCATGGGCAAACTTGCCAAGAAGATAGAACGCTATCCACTTGACATCGACAACGCCTATGTTGTATCAAAGGAAACTCTTGATAAAACTTTCACATTCATCAAGGGGCTGGAACTTGATAAAATCAAAAAAATCAAAGGCATTGATGATGAATACGCACCACAAATTGCATCAGGCATGGCAATCATAAAGGCAATTTATGAGGCACTTAAAATTCAGTCAGTTGTCATTACAACAGCAGACCTTGAATATGGCGTGCTTTCAAGCCAAGTGCTTTCACTTTCTGCCGATAGATTTAATGACGTTCTTGCCTGCTCACTTGAAAGTTATTATGAATTTAATAAAAATGAATTTTCAAACAACGTAAACGTATATAATATGGCAATAGTGCTTTTCAAACAACTTAAAGTTATGCACAAACTTTCAAGATACTATGTAAAACCACTTCGCATTGCATCATATATGTATGACAGCGGAAAATGCATCAACCATGATAACTTTGCAAAACATGGCTTTGAAAAAATTGTGTATTCAGGCCTTAAAGGCGTAGGACATAAAGAACTTCTTCTTGCGGGCTTTATCTGCGTTTGCCAAAAACTTGACAACTTCTCACTTAATGATTGGATTAAGTACAAAGATATTTTAGGTGATGAAGAACTTGACGCTGTAAGAAAACTTGGCGTAATCCTTGGCCTTGCAGTTGCATTAAACGCTTCAAGAAAGCCAATCGTTCAAGATGTTATGTGCGACATTCTTGGCGACTCTATCATCATGAAAACTGTTGTAACCGGCGATGCTGGATATGAACTTGTCGAGGGTATGAAAGTTGCCCCAGACTATAAAAAGGTATATAAGAAAAGCCTTCAAATCATTTAAAAAACGCCCCAACGCCATACTCAATTGTAAGACAGAGTTTGGGCGGGGCGTTTTTGCATAATTCTGTATATAAAATAAAAAAAATGACTAATCTAAACCAAAAGGAGAAAAAATGAAAAACACTTGGGCAAAACTTACAATTTCATTGGCGATAGTGCTTGTTGTTTCTTTTTTGGCAAGTCATTTTCTTGTGCCACTTATAAACAGAATTACCTATTCAAAAACCGCCTGCCTAACCGACCATATAACAGAAGAAATGGATGTTTATGATATTGCAAAACTATATCGCGACAACCTTGCAACTGTTGCGGTTACCGTACAGGGGGATAATGTTGTTGACGGATACACCTACACATCACTTGGAAGTGGTGTTTGCGTAGCCTCAAACGGGTACGAAACCAAAGACCTTACCCAAAACATAGTTGCAAGCAAGGGCAGTTATGTTGCAACCAACTATCACGTAATTGATATGATGCTTTCAGAAGACTATTCAAACACAACACTAAATATATACACAGAAGAGGAGGTTGAATACTCGGCAAAACTTCTCTGGCACAGCAAAGACCTTGACATTGCCGTTATTTATACCGATAAAAACCTTGATTATGTAAAAATGCAAGACCGCGTAGTGTTCTGTAGCGACAATGATAAATTGGACTATGAACCTGCCTTCACCATTGGTACACCTTTGGAACTTGCCTACCTTAACCGCCTTACCATAGGCTCAATTGCAAGCAATAACACAATGGTTATGCCAAATGTTGAAGAAATCTACCCATACACCTCGGGCGAAGAACAAAAATATTCAAACTTTCCGTCATACGCTCATAGCAATAAGGTAGATGTATTAAGCAACACCTATGAGGACGTTATTGATATTTCAATTGGCATCACCGGAGGTAATTCTGGTGGCGGTTGCTTTGATGCAAACGGCGTTTTAATAGGACTTACCACACTTGGACTTGACGCCGACACAACCGCCGGTAATCAAATGAATGGCATTGTTCCAATTTATCCGATAATTGAAATTATCGACCGCTTAATTTCAAATAAAGAGCAGGGTACAAACTATTCAATCCACACTCTTGAAAGCCTTAAAATTGTGGGAATTGATGCTTATGAGGCATACTACTGCAAATATTTTCAACAAGAAGAGGCAACCCCTTACTACTTCATTGACGGAAATTTCTTTTCAGTAAGCAGTTATTCAAGCACATTCAACTTTTCACAAGAGGGTTATTATATTCTTAAAAACAATGGTGCCAAAACAAAAATAACAGAGGGAATAACCATAGTTGGGTGCACTATAAACGGTGAAAATTCACATACAATCGTTGATAGAAACGACCTTATATATTCTCTTTTGCAGATAAATGACGGCGACAACGTGTCATTCACCACCGCAAATATATTAGGCCTTAACAGCACTATTACAGTTCAATTTTAAACAATAGGAGGAAGTTATGAATAAAATTAAATTTGCCATAGAAATTGGAGGCTCTTATACCAAAATTTATGTAAAAGATGAGGGCTTTGCACTTTGCGAGCCAACCCTTATTTCTGCCGAGGCAACTCCACAAGGCTATCAAATTGTGGGCAAAGGCATAGAGGCAAAAAACATGATGGGAAAAACCCATGACGGCGTAGAAGTTTTCAGCCCAATATCCAATGGTGAAATTATAAATTATGAATATTTAAAAGAACTTCTTTTATACTTCCTTGCAAAGGTAGAATTTAAAAAGAATCGCGACTCTTGCATTGTTCTTGTCAATTGCGGATTAAATGAAGAAGAGAAAAACAATTTCTTAAGCATAATGCATGAAGTTGGTTTTCGCGAGGTTTACCTTGTACCTACCATAATTTGCACGTGCATTGGTGCAGGTAAAAACATTTCATCAACAAAAACAAACATGATGGTAAATATTGGTGGCGCAAACACCGATATCGCCGTTATAAACATGAATTCCATTGTAAAGGGCGCGACTTTGGGCATGGGCGGACGTGCGGTTGACGTTGCAATTGCAAATCAAATTGCATACAATCACGGCATTGTTGTTGGCTTAAACACAAGCGAAAAACTTAAAATTCAGGTGGGCAGTTTGTACAACAACGATACTCTTAATATGGAAGTTACCGGAATAGATGTAGAAAGCAAAACTCCACGCTCTTACATACTTTCTTCAAATGACCTTTTGCCGGTGTTAGAGCCATTTTTTGAAGAAATTGTACGTGCTATTGATGTTACAATCACATCACTTCCGCCAGAACTTTCAACTGATATAATCAACAACGGCGTTATGTTTGCCGGCGGTATGAGCAATATTGCAGGCCTTGAAAACTTTTTAAGAAAAAATTTCAAGTATCCATTTAAGATTGTAGAAGATGCTGAAAACATTTCAATTTTGGGTGCCGGAAAACTTTTAGATGACCCAGAACTTCTTGAAACAATCATACAAAATGTGTAAATGACCTTATATGACAACAAAGGGTAGGAAACGACAATCCTCCCTTTTTTGATGCCAATTTTTTTTGATACAATAATGCTCAACAGGAGGGCATTATGGCAAGAAAAATTGTTATGACAAGCGGAAAGGGCGGTGTAGGCAAAACCACAGTGTGTGCCAATTTGGGTATAAACCTTGCTAAACTTGGCTTTCGCGTTGCTCTTTTTGATGCCGATATAGGACTTAATAACCTTGACGTTGTAATGGGCATAGAAAATCAAATTGTGTTTGATATAACCGATGTCGCCATGGGCAGATGTCGTGCAAGACAGGCACTTGTTCAGGTGAAAAATCTTTCTTCTCTGTACGTAATGCCATCTTCGCACGCATACCATAAATCAAATGTGCTTGGAGAACACATTAAAAATGTTTTAGACCGCCTTGACAGCAGTTTTGACTATATTTTAATAGATTGCCCCGCAGGGGTAGAGGCGGGCTTTCATCGTGCGGTATATTCGGCAAATGAGGCACTTATTGTGGTTACTCCACATATTTCATCAATTCGAGATGCCGATAAGGTTCTGGGACTACTTGAAGAATACAACCTTTCTTCAAAAAGCCTTGTAATCAACCGCATGAGGGGTGATATGCTACTCAACGGCGACCTTATGACAATAGAAAACATAGTCGGGGCACTAAATATACCCCTTGTCGGGGTAATCCCAGATGATGATATGATAGGCTCATCATGCTCGGTTGGCGGTAAACTGCAATCTGGCGAAAGCCAAAGGGCGTTTACCTTGTTAAGCGAAAATATACACAACGGCAGTAAGAAAATTTTTGACTGCACATACAAATATCGCGGACTTATGGGCTACCTTAAAAGAAATATAAAAAAGAGGGTGTAAATGAATTATAAAATCAATGAAAGATTGTCATATATTCTTGAAGAAAACAAAATACAAGACCCACAGCGAGTTTGTCAACTTTTGGAAGAAGATTTAAAAAGCGTGATAGAAAACTATTTATCCCTATCTTCCAATATAAAGGTAAGATATAAAAAAGAAAACAATCAAAGCATATTTTTTGTAGAAATTCCCACAAAAAGAATAAAACCATTTGGATATATTCCATAAAAAAAACTCTTATGTTTCCATAAGAGTTTTCTTTTTTTAAGTTCCCCAAGTTGGATACAAGGTTGCATTTCCTGTTACGGTGTAAGAAGTAAGTTTTGTATACTTATCATTTGATACACCATTAGAAATGTTTTTCACGCCTTCTGTATTCCAAGTAAGAACCTTGAAGTTATAATCTTTTCCAATCCATACCGCTTTGTACTCATACTTGCAGGTTGAATTGTAAACAGATGGGTCAAAAGTTGTGCCTTCAAGCAGGGTAAGAGGTGCCACCGCAGTAGGTGCACTCTTTTGGGTGATTTTGCCAGTTACATTACTATTATTATCCATCCATTCATCACATTTCACCCAACCGGTGTTAAATGTGATGGTGTAATATTTTTTGGTTTCCACTGTCCATACTGCAACAATTGAAAGGTCGCTGTTTGGCATAACCGAAGGAAGTTCACCCACACTGCCGTTTACAAGATAACCACTTAAAGTATATGTGATTTTTCTTGTTGTGCCGTCATCGTCAGCGTAAGTGCTTTGGGCTGGCAAACTTAAAGTTTCGCCCTGCCATACCTTTTCACTTGTATCTTTAACGGTGCCGTATCCAGACTTATATGTCAGTGTGTACTGATTGCGGATATAAAGGGTAAGATTTTCCTCTGGCATTGTAAAGTCGCCCTCGTAAGCGGTAGTGAAGTTTGCTAGCAAATAGAATTTTGTTGTGTCATTCACTTTTGCTACACCAGAAAGGTCAATTGCATTTCCGGCAAGAATATATCTTGTGTAAATTACATTGCCATTGTCATATACTTGAAGCAAATGTGCCTCTTCAACATCAGCAACTTCCCATTTTGCATAAAGGGTAGTATTTTCATTTGGCATAACAAATGTTGTAAATTCATTTGTAAGTGCCTCATCTACAAACCAACCAACAAATGTGTAAATTGTTACCGAGGTTTCGGTTGCCTCTTCTTTAATAGAAAGTGCTGGAAGGGTGATGTTATCGCCTTCAAGTGCCTTGACAGGCTCAATCACTTCATTTGAATTTGTTACAAATGAAATTGTGCGATAATATCTTACATACTCATACCATTTTGCGTACAATGTCTTGTCGCCTTTTGGAATTGTATTGCCTGTAAACTCGGTGCCCTCATCAAATGTTGAAGTTGTATACCAACCCATAAAGATTCGACTGATTTGTTTTTCTCCGTCGTCAGTTTGTGTTGGTGAAAGGGTAGGAAGAGAGAACTCTGTGCCATAAGCGCCTGTTACATCATTCACACTTTCGCCACCATTTTCTTCAAATGAAATAGTGTAGGTTATTTCACTTGCTTTTGACCAAGAGCCGTTGCTTGCCTCCCATTCTGCATCAAATGCATACTGATAGCCATTTACATAATTGTAAAGCCCGCTCATGTCAACCTCTGTGCCCCAATCAACAATCATTGTGTCGTCAGTTGAAAGGGTAAGTTCAAACACACTTGCAAGTGGCATAAACATTTCAAGTCCCAATCTTTCAAGGATAGATTCGCCCTCGCCGTCTACACCTAAGCCAAGGTCAAGCGTAAGCGTATCAAGCAGGTCATTGTTTGCAAGTTCTGCAAGGTTAAGGATAAGTTCAAAGTTTTCGCCGTCAACAACTGTAAGACTATTTACAACATTGTTAAGGTCAAGTGGATTTTCGCGGTTAAACGCTTTGCTGAAAGAGTCCTCCATAGCCTCAATGATACTATCAGAGAAGCCCAGCGCGTATTGGAAATAGTACATAGGGTTTGCAAGGAATGTGTCAATAGTAATTTTTGTACACTTCTCATATTTTCTTGTATCCCAACCAAACAATTGGTTCACATATTCTGTGCGGTAGATATAAACAGCGCCTTCTTTAATATAAATGCTTACATATCTGCCACTTCCGCCGTTTGTATCGCCGGTTTTGTAAGGTACGTCATTGTTAAGACCAACCACAACAGGAATTTCGCCCATTGTCATCATCATTTCAATGTCGCCGTTGTTATCTTTAATTCTAATATCAAATGGAATGTTCCATTCAATATCAATACCAATCAAAGTACCAACAACATCAAAACTACCTGCAATGTGGAAGTCCTTTTTCTTTGCCATGTTAAGGAATGCCTCAACAAGGTCAAGCACATCATCAAGAGGTGTGTAAGCGCTGTCGTCAATTACAGGTATTGCATTTACAACATCACCGCCAATGATAACACCACTTACATCGGTTGTTGCAAAGTCAATTTGTGTTGCGCCGTTTGTAAGGGTAACAACAATTCCACCAGCCCCAATTTCAAGCCCATTGTCAAGTTTGGTGAGGGAGGTGATAAGTTGGGCGGTTTTGTTAGGATTTATTACATCAAAGATTGCATTGATAATATTTGATGTGTCAATGTCATCTTTAATGTCAAATGCAATGTCAGCCTTTGCAAGCAAGTTTTCAATGGTTGCAGGCAATGTTTCAAAGTCGGCAACAAGTTTAATTGAGGTTGCAAACTCAATATAAACCTTTCCACCATAGTAAACCACTTTTGTATTTGCACCTTGAATTACTGTTGCAAATTCAGCGTAAATGTCATTTAAATCTGCTTTATTTACATAGTAATCAACAACAATTGGTTCACTTAGTCCAATGTTAAGTGTCATGCTTCCACTAATTGCATCGCAATTTACAATGTCAATTGCGTTCCCAATTGTTGGAAGAAGAGAGATAAGTTCAATATAAGTGTCCTCACTTACAGAAAGGGTGATTTCTTCAAAATCAACAAGATTTGCAGAAACATCAAGTCCATTTCCGGTATAACCAATGTTAGAAAGAAGTTTGTCAGTTAAGGTAAGTGCAATTTCACCAACACCTTCAACAGGAATGGTTGTTGTGTTTCCGTCAACAACAATGCTATCGAAGAATGAAAGGTCAAAGCCGTTAAGGTTAATTACAAGCCCCAAATCTTTAAGTTTTTCAAGAGGTTTGTCGCTAATTTCTGCGTTTGTCAATTTGTCAACAATTTCGGTAAGAGGTACTTCAATTTCAAACTTGTTTTTCAACAGATTTTCAATCTTGTCAATATCTTTCACATCAAACTTAGCGAAGATGTTGCCAAGTTCAAGGTAAGCAATGTTATCTTTAACAATTACATTAAAACCAACTTCGTTTGCGATTACCGAAACCAAGATTTCTTTGTTTGCAAGGTCGAAGAAG
>JAGASX010000003.1 GCA_017621525.1 Clostridia bacterium | reverse complement strand
TAACCGATAGGTCGTAGGTTCGAATCCTACCTGGGGAGCCAAGTGCACGACCTAATCTTGCGATTAGGTCGTGTTTTTCATAAGTATGCCTAAATTAAAAGGAAAAATGAAACTGAATAATTTTTTAATACAGAATTTTGGCCGATAAAAATTATAATTTTAAAGTTTTCAAAAAAGTGAATTTGCGGAATTTTTGCGGAACTTTTTAAAACAAAACTAAAATTGAAGAGATTTTTTTATTAGATTTAAGTTAGGTTGATACCTAACTTTTTTATTTTGAATTTTATTTACAAAACCGTTTGGATTGTGTATAATATGGTGAAAGGAAATTCTATGAAAAACTATGATGCAATTGTAATTGGTGCAGGTCATGCTGGTTGCGAGGCGGGGCTTGCGCTTGCCAGACTTGGACATAACACTCTGCTTCTTACCATCAGCCTTGATGCTGTGGCTTTTTTGGCGTGCAATCCCTCAATCGGCGGGACTGCAAAGGGACAACTTGTCAGCGAAATTGACGCACTTGGCGGTGAAATGGGTGTAAACGCAGACAAAACACTTTTGCAAATACGTATGCTTAATGGTGGCAAGGGGCCAGCCGTGCAAAGTTTACGTGCCCAAACGGACAAGGTTGAATACCATAATGAAATGAAAAAAACAATAGAAAGCACGCCAAACTTGCAACTTCGTCAAGGCGAGGCAGTTGCCGTGGAGGTTTGTGAAAATGGTGAGCACATTGTAACCACTGCCCTTGGCGAACAATACCATGCAAAAGCGGTTGTGTTTGCAACCGGCGTATACCTTAAAAGCCAAATCATCATAGGCGACTATGTAAAAGACAGCGGGCCAAACGGATTTTCAAACGCGCAAAAACTTTCTGACAGTCTTAAAAAATTGGGCATAAAACTACTTCGTTTTAAAACAGGTACGCCGGCAAGGGTGAACGGCAGAAGTATAGATTACAGCCAATTGGAAGTGCAAAAGGGCGAAGAAAATATACAAAACTTTTCATATATGACCTCGCGTAAACCAAAAAATCGTGCGGTGTGCTATCTTACCTATACAAATGAAAAAACACATCAAATAATCCGCGACAACTTGCAACGCGCGCCTATGTATTCTGGGCTTATCAAGGGCGTGGGGCCAAGATATTGCCCATCAATTGAAACAAAAATTGTCCGCTTTGCCGACAAGGACAGGCATCAACTTTTCTTGGAACCAGAAGCGTTGTCTACCCAAGAGGTGTACATTCAAGGGTTTTCAACTTCCATGCCGGTTGATGTTCAAGAGGCGATGATACATTCTGTAAAAGGCCTTGAAAATGCTGAAATTATGCGCGACTCGTACGCTATTGAATATGATTGTATCGAGCCTACACAACTTCTTCCAACGCTGGAACTTAAAACTATAAAAGGCCTATTTTTTGCAGGACAAATTAACGGAACTTCTGGTTATGAAGAGGCTGGTGCACAGGGGCTTATTGCCGGCATAAACGCAAGCCAATACATTAAAGGGGAAAAGCAAATTGTGCTTTCAAGAAGTGATGGATATATCGGCGTGCTGATTGACGATATTGTTACAAAAGGCACAAATGAGCCATACCGCATGATGACCAGCCGTGCCGAATATCGCTTGTTTTTAAGGCAGGATAATGCCGACCTCCGCCTTACCGAAATTGGCAGAAAGGTGGGGCTTGTAAGCGACAAACGCTGGAAGATTTTTACCCGCAAAAAGAAAAAACTTGAAGAGATTTTTGCTCTGCTTTCAACAAAGTATAGGGCGGAAGAAGTTGCCGACTTTTACGCGCAAAACGGCGAAAGCCTGCCAAAAGAAAGCGTAACGGCAAGGGATATGCTTAAAAGAAGCAACATAGACGCCTTTAAACTGAATGAATATTTTGGGCTTTTTAAAAATTTTACATATGAAATTATCAATGAGATGAATATTATGGTAAAATATGAGGGTTATTTAAAACAACAAAAAGAAGAGATTGAAAAGTTTAAGAAAAATGAAACAACCCTTATCCCTGCCGATTTTGATTATCGCAAATATCATGGGCTTCGCCTTGAAGCGGTTGAAAAGTTGGAAGAAATTCGCCCACTTTCACTTGGACAGGCATCAAGAATTTCAGGCGTTTCGCCTGCCGATATTGCCGTGCTTGGCGTGCTTATAAGGAAAGACACATGAAAGAACTTGTAAAAAAATATTTCACAAAATACAATCTGCCGGTCAGCGATATTCAGGCAGAAAAGTTTGAAAAGTTTTTTAACTTTTTGGTAGAAGAAAACCAAAAATTCAACCTTACTGCAATCACAGAAAAAAACGAAGTTGCACTTAAACACTTTGTAGACAGCGTTCTGCCATTTATGCAAATTCCACAAAACGCAAAAGTGATTGACGTTGGCACCGGCGGAGGTTTTCCCGGCGTGCCCCTTAAAATTATGCGTGAAGATATTGAAATTGTTTTGCTGGATAGTTTGCAAAAAAGGGTGAAGTTTTTGGAAGAGGTTAAAAGCCTTTTATCATTCACCAAAACAACCTGCGTTCATGCAAGGGCAGAGGACTATGCAGTGGCAAATAGAGAAAAATTTGACATTGCAACCTCGCGCGCCGTTGCCGGAGTGCCAACACTTGCCGAATATCTGCTACCTTTTGTAAAGGTAGGCGGGCAGGCAATTATGTATAAGGGGCTTTCTGCAAAAGAAGAGTTGCAAGCGGGTGAAAAGGCAATCACAACATTGGGTGGGAAAATTGACAAAGTGCATAACTTTTATATTGATGAAATTGAAAGCACCCGCAATATAGTTTTCATCAAAAAAACTTGCAAAACACCGCCCAAATATCCTCGCGGGAAAAATTTGCCAAAAACAAAACCAATTTTATAAAAAAATGTCGAATTTTAGTTGACAAGCCTTTAAAAATTTTTCTATAATTAGGTTAACAAATGGTTATTATCACAAATTTTGGTTACAATAACCATAAATTAGGAGGAATAAAATGAGTTTAAAAGCAAAATTGATTTCAACAATTTCAGCAATGTGCCTTGTTATTGCCCTTGTTTCAGTTGGCGTATGGGCAGCAAGCACAGCAACCGTAAACCTTAGCGGTACCCTTACGTTCAGTGCAACTGACGTATATTGTGATGTATCTGGTACTTTCGCAGGAATGAAAGATACTGCGCCATCACTTGCAACTTTAAAGTGGGATTCAAAGTCAACTGCTGCAAATACACCAACAACTGGTGATGTTTCAACATGGGCTGGCAATGCACTTAACTTCAAAGATGACGGCACTGCAATCACTCTTACAATCACAATCAAAAACAATTCAACTGAAAGAGGCATCAAAGTAAAACTTGATGACACTGCAGCTACAACAACAGGTCTTTCAAGAACTGTTAAGTATGGTGCTACTGTTGCGACAGCAACCAACACTTACACTGATGCATCAGCGCAAACTCTTGTAAAAAGTGCTTCTACAAGCAGTAAGTCAACACTTGTATTTGTAATCACTTTCGCACTTACTGATGCAAACCTTGATAAAACACTTACAAACGCACCATATGCATACACTCTTACTCTTAACAACGCTGGCTAAACTCAAATTAAATACAAAAGCACGGATATTCCGTGCTTTTTTTAATTTTGGTTATCGTTTATGTCGCAAATTAAACCACCGTCAATTGAAAAGGTGTAAATTATGTTTTTGCCACCTGATATTGCAAAAACCGAAGTTTGGTTTAGTGGATAAATATATGATATTTCACCAAAATAAATTTTCAATTGCTCCTCTAATAAGTTCTCTTTAAGTGAGGGGGCAAGCATGGCGTGGGCACTTTGCAAATCACCCAGTTTTATCGCTGACATAAATTGAAAAGATAAACTATGCTCAGGAGGCAACCCAAGCGATGAAAAATTTTGTTTTTTCAGTTTAAGCCCGGCTTTTGTTACAATATATTCTTGGGTTGCATCTTCATAATTTTGAGGGGTGATTGAAACAACAAACCCCTCATCGGTAAGGGTTATTCGCTCCCCACAAAATGCCTTTGCAACCGCTGTTTTTGTGTTATACGCAAGCAAATATTCACCGCCCTTGCAAGCAACTTTGGCGTATGCTATATGATAAAACGCCCCACAAGTGCCACCACTTATTTGACTGCCCAATGAGATGATTTTTTTATTGTCCGCAGATGAAAAAACAACCCGTTCACTTTCAATTTCAATTTTACATTTTTGTCCGTCAGCATTTATATCAAAAACTTTAACATTTTGTGCAGAAATTCCGTCAATAAGAAAAATAAGGGTTTTACCCTCTTTTTTTACAATTCGGTAAAATGCGCTATCATGTTTTGATAGGTCAATTTCAAATGCAATCTTTCCACGCGAAAGTGGATAAACCCATATTTTTTGTGGCAAGTCATCAAATGAAAGGTGCTGATTTTGGTCAAGGTTTTCCTGCCAACCCTCGCCCTTAACAAGGCAATCATAGGCACTGTAAATTATTGTTGTCATACCATAATTTATGATAAAAAATTTTCAAAATGACTTTTTCTATGTATAAAAGCAATTTTCGCCGTCAATAAACCTTTCGAGGTGAAATTATGAATGGAATTTGGGATAACGGCGAAGTACAAAACCTTTTCGCCCTTGTTGAAGAGTGCAAAAGAAAAAACAGAGCATTGCGAGAGGCTTTTATTGCTCACGCCCAAAAATATAACAGAAAACCAAACAGCGTAAGAAATTATTATTATCACGAGGTTGACACCCTGCAAAATGACCAAACACGTTGCAAACAATTGGGTATAAACCTGAAAAATCATAAAAAAAGTGAAATAACATATTTTTCAAAAGAGGAAGAAAATTCACTTATGCAACAAATTGATAAAATGGTGGAAGAGGGCAGTTCGGTGCGCAAGGCGTGCTTTGTGCTTTCAAATGGTGATGTTGGGCAAATGCTACGCTTTCAAAACAAATATCGCAATTTCTTGGCAAAAAGGACGCAAACGGAAAAACCAAACAATGTTGTAACCTTTCAAAAAGCAACAAAAAGATTGACTGACGGCGAAGTGCAATCTCTTTTTATGGGACTTGTGCGACTTGTTAAGAAAAATGCACTTATAGAAGGTGAAGAGAAATACAAGGCAGAACTTACCTCGGCAAACGCCATGCTCCGCCGTGCCCTTGCTCAAATAAACACACAAGAGCGAGAGATTGAAAAACTTAAAGAAGATTTTTCGCGTATCAAGCAAGAAAATTTAAAACTTGCCCAAAACGCCATAAAAAACACCTGCCGAAAGGCGGAGGCGTTGCGTGCCAAACTTGAAAATGGCGAAAATGTGCTGTAAAAATGCACATTTTTTTTATTATTTACAAAAATTCTTTTCATTTTGGGTTATGTGTGATAAAATAAAGGCATGAAAATAAAACTTACTTCGGGGGCAACTCTTACAGATGCAACGGTGGCAATGCTGTCTAAAATTGATAAAGGTGATTTTTCAAAAACTCACGTTATCATTGTGCCAGACAGGTTTTCTTTGCAATGCGAAAAATTGGTGCTGAATATTTTAGGCGACGCACTTTTCAACGTTCGCGTAATCAGCCTTACACGCTTTTCTGTGGAACTGCTTTCCCAACTTGGTGTTATGGTAAAAAAGGGCGAGGTTCTTTCAAGCGGTGAAACGTTACTTCTCACCTCAAAAGCCATAGAAAACGTCTGCCAAAACTTTACAACATTCAAAAAAAGCGGTATAGATTTTTGCCATGAAGTGGGCAAACTTATCGCCCAATTTAAAAGTTCTGGCGTTGGCTGTGATGACCTTGCAACAACAGCCGGTGGGCTTGTTGGGGGCAAATATCATGACCTTGCCCTTATTTATAGCGAATATGAAAGACTGCTTGGCGATAAACTTGATGCAAACAAACGCCTTGCCCTGCTTACCGAAAAACTTGAAGGAAGTGATATTTTAAAAGGGCACAATATTTATTTTGCACAATTTGACGCCTTCACAAAGGGCGGATATGACCTTATAAAAACCTTTGCAAAGTGTGCTGACAGCGTGGAAATTTCTTTCACCCAAGCGCAATCTATTGGCAACGAATATATTTATGAAACAGACATAATGCAAAAAATTAAAAAACTTGCAACAGAAGAGGGGATTTCTGTTGAGGTCAATTCTTCCACCGCAAACTTTTCACCACAAAAAAATGCACTTGTGAAAGGGCTTTTCAGTTATCAAAAAGTCAGGTGCCAAAACAAAGGCTATTACAATTTGTTTTCATATCAAAGCGACGCCGAGGGAATTGAGGCTGTTTGCAAACTTATAAGATATATGACATTTTGCGGTGCAAGATATGGTGATTTTCAAATTGCAGTCGGCTCGCTTGACGGCATGGCGGAACATATTGAAGATATTTTTGCCCTTTATGATATACCTGTTTATGTGGACACTTCGCTTACCGCCCAAAACACCATTTTAGGCAGGCTTTTAAGCCAATATTTTGAAGTTGCTGTTATGGGTTATGAGGGGACAAAACTTGTTGACCTCTTTTCAAACCCGCTTGCTGGCGGTGATGAAAACCTTATTCAAAAATGCCTGCGATATGAGGTTGACGGCAAAAATTTATATAAAAAGTTTATTGAAAGGGAGTATTCAAACGCCCCAATTTTGTCATCAATTGCAGACGGAAAAACCGCCAAAGATTTTTGCGAGGTTGTGCGAAAAATTGTGGGCAACTGCAAAGATGAATTCAAAAATATTCTTGAAAATCTTACCGACCTTAAAACAAAAAACATCAATTTGCAGGTTGAAGAAATAATTGAAGAGGCACTTGGGCTTATTGAAAGAGAGTGCACCGGTGAAATAAGCGGAAGCGAATTTTATAAAACCCTTTCACTTCTTTTGTCATTTAAACAGGTTTCTTCTGTGCCAACATATATGGACGGAGTTTTTGTTGGCGACGCCACACAAAGTTATTTTGGCGAGGGCAAATACCTTATCATTTTAGGGGGTGAAAAATTGCCAATCACCCAAAACGACAGCGCAATTTTAAGCGATGATGATTTGGCGGTGCAAAGCAAAAACCCAATAGAGCCTACTATAAGAATGATAAATCGCAGAAATCGTTTTAAACTTTTTTCACTTTTGCCACTTGCCGAGGAAAGGCTTATTGTTTTTGCACGTGGGCTTGATGACGACGGCAAAAAGCAGGATATGCCAACATATATCAAAAATTTAAATGATATTTTTGGCGTGCAGGAGATAAAGGTCGGCGATATATTTTTCGCCACTAAGGGAAGTGAAAAAATTATGTTGCTTTCCGCCCCAAACAAGAAAATTGCACCAAAATCAATAAAAAGATTACAATTTTTACCAATTTTAAAAGACCTTACCCTTAAAGGTGATAATGCAAGGGTTACACAGGTGGAACAATATTTTGTTTGTCCATTCCGCCACTTTGCAAACTATGGACTTAAACTTAAAGAGTTTGAAAGGGCGGTGTTTGACGCTCGCGACAGCGGAAACATCTGCCATAAGGGGGCAGAACTTTTGATGAAAGAGGTAATCAAAGGTGAAGATATTGCCCAAATGGATAGTGCGTGGCTTGCCGATTATATTGATAAAAATTTTGACTACATAATTAAAAGCGAGGGGCTTACCCAAAAACTTGATGAGGTTTTGCACAAACAATCGCTTGTTAAATTTATCAAAAAAGAAATGCTTGTGCTTTTTGAAAATATAGTTGAAGAACTTAAAATAACAAAATATCGTCCAAGCAAAATTGAATATAAATTTTCAAACTGTCATCTTGTCGGCACCACAACAACCCTTGTGGGAAAGGCTGACAGAATAGACGTTGCGGACAATTATTTTAGGGTGCTTGACTATAAAACAGGCTCAACAGGAAATGTGCTTAAAGAACTTGCCTGTGGGCAAAAACTTCAACTATTTTTATATCAAAAGTTTGCCGAAGAAAGTTTTGGGCTGAAAAGCGGTGGAGCCTTTTACTTTGACGGAAAATTTGATTATTCCAAAGATAATAAAAACCGTATTTTGTTAAAGGGAATTGCTACGGCAGAGGAAGAGGCGATTGAAAAACTTGACCCAAACATTATGTTGGGTGAAAAAAGCACCACCAGCGGAATTTATATTGCCAAAAAGGACGGACTTTTAAAGGGCTCGGCAATAAGCAAATACCCAAACAAAACCCTTATAGACTACGCACAAGCAATCACCGCCAAAGCACTTGGCGAAATTGCAGGTGGATATATAGCGCCAAAACCGGTTGAGGGTGGTTGCCGTGGTTGCAAGTTTGCACCGCTTTGTAAATATCAAAAATCAATGGGTGAAAGAAAAATTTAAAGGAAAATTATGGCAGAAAAAAAAGAAAAAATATCACTTACAACAGAGCAAGAAGAGGTGATAAAAAATAAAAGCAAAAGGCTTGTGGTTTCGGCTTCTGCGGGAAGCGGAAAAACTTTTGTGGTGGTTGAAAAATTGCAAAGGCTTATTTGCGAGGGTGATGTCCCTATTTCACGCCTGCTTGTGCTTACCTTTACCAAGGCTGCCGCAAATGAACTTAAAAATCGCCTTTTTGCAAAAATGCTTGAATATTCAAAAAATCCAAAGGTAAGAAATCAACTTGACGAGGTTGCTTTAAGCGATATATCAACAATAGACTCTTTTTGTGAAAAACTTATAAAAAGAAATGTAAATAAACTTGGCTTGCCACAAAATTTTGCCATTTTAGATGAAAAAAGCAGTGAAAACCTTAAAATTTCTGCATTTTCACAGGCTTTTGATGAATTTTTAACAAACAACCCACAAGATTTTGAAGAAATATATTTTGCATTTAAAAGAAATAAAAATTCACTGTATGACTGCATGGGTGCTCTTCAAAACTTTTTTGACAGTTTAAGCGAAGGTCAAATTTTGATTGAAGAATTTTCTAAAAATACACATAATTTTTATAAACAAGCCTGCCAAACGCTTACCCAAAATATGCAAAAAGATTTTGCAAGTGCAAAACACCTTTTAAATGACGCCTTTCTTGAAATGGATATGATTGGAAAGACTATGCCACCAAAGCACGCAGAGTTTGCAGAAAAACTTGAAGTTGTTATATTTCAGGCAGATTTTTCTAAATCTTTTTTTGAAATTTGCAAAAGCCTTGCCCTGCAATCTCTGCCAGCAATTTCAACTGCAAAAATAGAGGCGTCTGCAAAAGAAAAATTATCGTTGGCAAAAGGGCTTGTTGCTTTTTGGCATGATATGGCAAGCCAACTGCAATTTGTTACGCCAGAGATGATAAAATCGGCAGAAAATGGTGGACTTGCCCAAAAACTTATGGGGCTTTTTAAGGTGTACACCCAAAAGTATTCACGTTTAAAAGAAAGACGATTTGCCCTCGATTTTGCCGACCTTGAAAAATACGCCAAAGTTCTTTTAAATGATGACGAAGTGCGTGAAAACCTGCAACTTAAATATGACTATATTGTAATTGATGAATATCAAGATACCAACCGACTGCAAGAGGGCATTTTAAAGCCTATTGCCGAGAAAGGGCATTTTATTGCAGTTGGCGACTTAAAGCAGGGCATTTACGCTTTCCGTAACGCAAATAAAGAAATTATGAGCGAAGATATAAAAGAATTTACTGCATCTGCTGACGGCGAGGCTTTATATCTGCGCGGTAATTTTAGAACAGATGAAAGAATTTTAAATTTTGTAAATATAGTTTTTGAAAAATTGATGACCGAAGAGGGCGTTGGAATAGATTACAAAAAAACGTCAATGCTTGAAGGGCTTAATCATTTTGAAGATGACGGTTTGCCACCTGTTTGCGTTGATGTTGTTTTGCAAGAAAAAGAGGCAAAAAAAGAGGAAAATTTATTTGAAGAGGTATATTCTGTTCAAAACGCCTCACTTGCAAATGAATAT
This sequence comes from Clostridia bacterium, assembly GCA_017621525.1. Classification (GTDB taxonomy): domain Bacteria; phylum Bacillota; class Clostridia; order Christensenellales; family UBA1242; genus Caccovivens. Next base: position 4,627 of record JAGASX010000003.1, on the reverse strand, counting down.
AAATATAAAAAAGAACTTATCGCCATTGCCAGCAGAATAGAGCAGGTTTTGGCATCAAAAATATATTCACCAAAAACAAAAACCTTTCGCGATGCCTCGCAAGGGGATATTGCCCTGTTGTTTAGAGGGCGAAGTGGGCTTATGGAAGAGTGTTTGCAGTTTCTTCGTGAAAAGGGATTTTCTGTTTCTGCGGATATTAAAGAAAGTTTGGTGGAAGATAATGAAATTTCCACCCTTGTCAGCCTGCTTAAACTTACAATAAATTCGCAAGATGATATACCTCTTTCATCTGTAATGGCAAGCCATTTTGGGGGCTTTGATTTGAGTGAACTTGCACGTATTAGGGAAACCTGCCCTGACGGAAGTTTTGTGGACGCAGTAGAATTTTGCCGAAACAACAATGTTTTTGCAAAAGAAATATCAAATTTTTGGCAAAAAATAATAGATTTTAAATTTAATATTCATGTTTACGGAATAATAAAGGCATTCAAAATTCTTTTCAATCAAACAGATTTTCAATCTTACATTGCCTCACTTGATGACGGCAAGACCAAGAATGAAAAGATAAATAAATTTTTTGCATTTATACGCTCTCAAAAATTAGACAACAATCCACAAGGCGTTGTGTCTGCACTTGAAAAGGGCGATAAAGATGATAGGGCAACTTTTGGTGGCGGAAATTCAATCACCATGACAACCATTCACGCAACAAAGGGGCTTGAATATCCGGTTGTTATCCTTTGCGGTGCGGGTGAAAACCTTGGCAAGGTTTATAACAAAAATTATATCGCAAACAAACAGTTTGGCTTGGGCACATATTTATATGAATATAAACAGAATTTGCGTATTGCCTCACCTCAATTTTTGGCGGGCAAACTTGCCATGAAAAGGCGAGAGGTGGTTGATGAAATTATGCTTTTCTATGTTGCCCTTACCCGTCCTCAAAATCATTTGTATATCATTGGCAGTGCAAAAAAAGAAGATTTTTCATTTGCCAACTTTGAAGAGCAGAACACTTATTTAAAACAAATTTTCTATGCTTTGGGCGAAAACCTTACACAGCAATTTTTTGAAGAGGAAAATCTTAAAATGGGTGATGTGCAAATAAATTTGCTTACAGAGTTTGAAGAGGCGTCTGCAACCGAACATATAAAGAATTTGCAAGAAAATACGCAAAATATAGATAAAATTTACAATTTTCAATATAAAAATCGTAAAAACTGCCAGATAAGTTATAAAAATTCGGTTACCGCCCTATCTCATTTTGATGAAGAAATAAAGGTTGGACAGGTGCTTTTTGATGAGAAAGAAAATGCCCCTCGCGATAAGTCAATTGAAATAGGAAATAGTTATCATGAGGCACTTAAACTTTTAGACTTTGATAAAGTTTACGATGAAACATCACTTAAAAATCAACTAAAAATTGTAAAACCTTTTATGACAGAGGGATATTTTGAAAATATTGACACCGCTCTTCTTTTAAAAAATATTTTACTTATAAAAAATGTTGCACAAGGCAATGTTTGTAAGGAAAAGGAATTTATCATGTCCCTTCACCCACATGAAGTTTTTGGTGGCGAAGAGGTAGAAGAAAAAATAATTGTGCAGGGTATAGTTGACTTTTTTGCAATTGGTGAAAAAATTGTGCTTGTGGACTATAAATATTCTTCCTTAAAAGATGATGCGCTGATAAATAGGTACTCATCGCAACTACAACTATACCAAAAGGCACTGTCAAAAGCATTTCCTGATAGGCCTATTGAAAAATATCTTCTTTCGCTTCGCCGGGCAAGCCTTATAAAATTGTAAATAAAATGCTTTTTTACATGATATATAAAATTATAATTAAGAACGCCGAAAAATATGGTTGTTAACAGGCGTTCTTAATTTTTGTTTATTTATGGCACAAAAGTTATTAAAAAATTACAATAAAAAATATTAAAAAAATTATCAAAAAAATATTGAAAATTATTAGTAATTTTTTTATTTATGTGTTATACTAAAACCATCAAAAGGGGAAAGATTATGTCAAATTTATTAAGTTTTGATTCAACCATAAGAACTTTCTTTAACCAACTTACAGAAACTTTGGGTTTTGTAGGCTTTTTAGGAATTCTTTTGGGTGTAGAACTCTTATTCATCATCATTTTTGGAATAAGGGCGGCATTGTCTTATGAGGCAAGACTTAAACGCAGTCTTGATAAGACAAACCAATGGCTTTTTAAAACAAAGGTCATCACAGAAAAAAATATAAAAGCGTTTAATGAATCTATCAAACGTGGACCAAAACGCCTTGCATACTATTGGCAACAATATATATTGTACAGAGAGGGTGCACCTTCTACATATATGACCATAGAAAATGTTGTTGAAAAACCAATTAAAACATCTTCTTGGGCTGGCAGTATCAAATCTTTGGGTATTGTTACAGCCGTTTGGTCTGTTTTTGCTCTTATTTTAGGGCTTGCATCACAGGCGACCAACTCTTGGTCATTCCCTTACGTTGCAGTTGCACTTGTTCTTCCATGCCTTGTTCTTCTTATGGGTGCCATTGCAATCATTGTTATGAAGGGCATGAGAACTGTAAACCTTGACGATATATATCATATTTATCACCTTTTCGCAAGATTTGTTGATAATGCTTGTGCAGACCTTCCGGATTATATAGATTTCGACCTGCTTTTCACAGCAAAAGAAATTGAAAACGGCAATCCACAACTTCGTCAATACTATGAAGAACGCGCACGCAAAGCAAAAGAAGAATTTGAAAACGCAAAGAAAAACGATATTAAATATGCTGAATACAACTTTAAAAACGTTGGCGTTGACGGTGCACTTCTGCTTGACCGCGCGATGAAAGAAAGCGAAATTTACATCAACAAAAAAACTTCAACACTTGCATCTATTGCACAGGCAGAATCTCAAAAAGAGGCTCTTCGCAGAAACTATGAAAATGTGCAAATGGATTTGCAAAGAAAAATTCAAGCATCAAAAGAGAATATCAGAAAACTTATTGAACAACAAGCAGCAACCACATCAAGAATTGAAGTTGGACTTCTTCGCCAACAACAAGAAAAAGAGTCTAAAAAGCAAGAGGCTTTACAAAAGGACTATGACACAGAAGAAACAAGATACAAATCAGCAAAGGCAGACCTTGATAAAGAAGTTGAAAGACTCAGCAAAATTTTGGTTGAAAGCCTTGCCGAGGCAGAACGCGGGATGTCTGCCGAATATCAAACTTTCTTTGAAAAGGTTATGAAATCTGCCTATGCTGTTGCAGAAAAGAAAACTGATGATGAAAAGAAAGAACTTAAAAAACAATATGACACAACAGAACAAGAACTTATAAATGTTCAAACACAAATTAAACGTCTTATGGACGAAAACCTTACTTTAAGGGAAAAACTTGCCGAGTACAACCCAGACTTCAAAACTGAAAACCAAGACGCAAATGAAGGACATTATGATGAAAATGGAAACTTCATTTACGCAGACGGCTCTTACCATTCACCAGACGGATTGTTCCATGACACCGATGGCAAAATCTACGACATGAATGGCGTTGAAGTTACAAAAGAGGTTGTAGAACAAGGTACAACTGTTGAACAACTTCAAGAGGCTCAAATAGACCAATTTGGTGCATTTGTTCCAACTGATGGAGGTGAAATGGTTACTGCTGAAGAACTTTTTGCAGAAGAAACCCCAGCAGAAGAAAAACAGGAAGAAGTGCCTGCCCAAGAAACAACAGAGACACCTGCCGAAGAAGTTAAAGCAGAAGAAGTTGAAAACCAAGAAACAGCCCCAGCAGAAGAAAAACCAGCCGAAGAGGTAAAAGAAGAGGTAACAGAAACTCCTACCCAAGCCGAAGAGGTTAAGGAAGATGAAAAGGCACCTGCAAAAAAACGCGGACGCCCAAGAAAACTTACAACTGACGAGGCACCTGTTCAAGAAGAAAAGAAACCTCGCGGACGTCCAAGAAAAACAGTTGCAGAAGAAAAGGTTGAAGAAAAGGTAGCACCTAAAAAAGGTCGTCCTAAAAAGACAGAACAAGCAAAACCTGCATCAAAACCAACCGCAAGCAAAAAACCTGCAACAAAATCAACTGCCAAAAAGAAAACAGCCACTAAATCAACAACCGCAAAGAAAAGCACTTCAAGCCCAAAAACAACTGCAAAAAAGGCAACACAGCCTAAAACCGAAGAAGTGAAAAAAACTCGTGGCAGACCAAAAAAATCACCAATCTTAGGTGAGGACATCTCTTCACTTTCACAAATCAGCCAACTTATCAGCGAAGAAGAGGCCAAACTTAACAAAATGAAAGCCCTTTTAAACAGCGAAATTGATGAAGTTATGAAAGCGGAAGCCGAAGAACAAGTTGATAAGGAAAGAGAGGAACTTATCCACGCAGTTGAAACTCTTAAAGCACAGGCGGCAGGTGCAGAAAAAAGTGCTCAAACAGAAAAGGACCTTGCAAGCATCAATCAACGCCTTGAAGACCTTATCAAAGAAATTGCAGTGCTTAACAACAGAAAATAACAAACAAAAATCACCCAATCGGGTGATTTTGTTGTCGAATATTGACGTATTGAAATAGTTGAATTAAATTTGCTTGACAAAATCATGGGGG
>JAGASX010000024.1 GCA_017621525.1 Clostridia bacterium | reverse complement strand
ATTATATATAAATATATATAAAAAAGCAAGCGTTTTAGGCTTTTTATCACATCGCAAGAATATATAAATTTTAATAGAAAACTTTTAAAAAACATTGATTTTATAAGAATAGAAGTGATATAATCAAATCATGGAAACAAAAGATAATCAAGAAGAAAAAGATTTACAAGAAAATTCACAAGAAATCACAAAAAAATCATCAAAAAAAGATGAATTTATAAAAATTTGCAAATTCACGGCATTTTCAATTTCTGCCGGCGTAATACAAATTTTGTCGTTTGAATTGCTGTATAATTGGATTGGCTGGCACCTCTGGTGGCCTTGCTATCTTATCAGCATCATTCTTTCTGTGGTTTGGAACTTTACCTTCAACCGCAAATTCACATTCAAATCGGCAAGCAATGTACCACTTGCTATGACACTTGCACTTTTATTCTATTGTGCCTTTGTTCCAGTTTCTGTATTTGGTGGCGGTGCTTTGGAGGCTGTAGGCTGGAATGGAACCCTTGTAACATTGCTTATGATGGTAATAAATTTTGTTTTAGAGTTTATTTGGGATAAGTTTGTTGTTTTTAACGATAAGGTTACAAACAAACTTCTGTCGGTTTTTAAGAAGAAGAAAGAAAAAGAAGAGGACTAAACCCTCTTTCTTTTTTTATGCACCTGCTTGTCAATAAAGGTGAAGTTGTCGTTTTTAACATTGATATAATAATTTTTGCCTTCTTTTAATTGCCCTTTAAAAAACATTTTAGATTGACGCTTTATTTTTTCGCCCTCAATGGTGTAGGTTATGTCGTAAAAGTTGTATCCCAAAATGTTAAGCAGGGGATTGATATAAAAAAGTGAATTTTTAATGTAAACTATTCCAATAAAAACCATAATCAAAACAAAGGTGCAATATCCGCTTACCATAGAAAGGTCAAGTTGCAGTGCAAACAACACAAAAAGCGAGAAATACCCTAAAAAGTGTTGGTCGGTTATGTTGCTTTTTGCGATGATGGTAATTTCTTTTGTACCCTCTTTTGAAAAGATATTCCAAATAAGCCCACAAATTCCTAAAACAATCAAAAGAATAAGGGTGATAAAATTGATTGTGTTAAGCACATTAAAAGAAAGGTTGTGATTTAACATATCCACGCAAAGTTTAATAAAAATCAGCAAAAACATAGGCACAAACGCCGATAAAAACAAAAAAAAGTCCTTAAATTTCTCAATATGCTTTCCCATAACAATATTTTGGGCAAAATTTTTAAAAAATATTAAAAATTGTTTTGCTTATTTTAATTTTTAGGTTAAAATAAAAGCATGAATATCATTCCAATCATTTGTTTTGGTGTGCTTGCCCTTGCAATGGCAGGCGTTTACACCTTTTTTAGCCAAAAAACAGGCTGGCAGGGGCTTTTAGTAAAAGGCCTAACTATTTTGTCGTGTGTCGCACTTGCCTCAATTTCAGGCAATTTAAAGGCGATAAACAACGCATATCCACTTTTTGTTACACTTGGCCTTTGCGTTTTGGTGCTTTGCGAGGCATTAAAAGTTGTGGGTATAGAAAATGAAAAAGCTTCAGATACAACATTTGGTGCACTGAATGGCTTGGCATTTATTTTAATTTCTCTTGGCGGACTTTCACTTGGTGAATTTAATATCTTTGCAGTGCTGGGCGGTGTGTTCCTTGTTGTGGCATTAGGTATGCTTGTATGTGCAATCAAAAAATACAAAACATTCCAACGTGCACTTTGCGAAATTCTTTCCTTTATGGGCATGGGCTTCATTGTAGGCTTTGGGCTTATGGCACTTCTTTCAACCTCTCATCTTATAAGTTCAATCTTAATGATTGCGGGCGGTACAATACTTATTGCCTCACGCCTTATGCAAACACTTTCAAAGGGTGGCAAGGTGATAATTATGATAACAAACGCAATGTACGCCACGGCCCTTGCAATCATAGCATTTTCAATATTCCTTTACTAAAAATAAAGAGCATGACAAAAAATGCTCTTTTTTTATAAAATTTTTCAAACTTTTTTCAATTTTGGGTTGACAAACACATTTTAAGCACATATAATAAGAATGTGCTTATCGCGGAGTAGAGCAGTTCGGAAGCTCGTCGGGCTCATAACCCGAAGGTCGTTGGTTCAAATCCAACCTCCGCAACCAAGTTGACGACTATGCTTTTTCGGCATAGTCTTTTTAATTTTCGGGCTTATATCGCAAGATATAACCAGTTTTGCGGAGTGGTTCAAATCCAACTCCCGCAACCAAATTGATGACTATGCTTTTTCGGCATAGTCTTTTTTATTGCGTTATTGAAATTGTTTTGTTATAATATTTATGGAGAGATTATGCAACAACCACAAAAATGGAAAGAAACAATAGACCCGTTTTCAATTAAATTCAACAATTTTAAATTGTTGGAAATATTGGGCTATCCTCATGCAAGAAATGATGTATTTCATTGTTTAGGTGAGGTAAATGGAAATAAGGAATATTGCTTTATAAAATATGCCAGCAAAGCAGATAGCAATTTATTAAAAGAATTTAAAATAATAAACAAATTAAACTTCAAGTTTTTGCCTGAAATAATTGAATATAATAAAGAGGGTAAATATATTGTAACAAAAGAAATGCAGGGCGAACGCCTTTCAGAAATTTTGCAAAATACAAATAAAAAATCGGTTGAATTTATGTTTGTATATGGCAAAACGCTGGCAGAAATTCATAAAACACAGGTTGATTGCGAAGATGTACAACATCGAAAATTTTTTGATATTCCAACCCAAGAATATTTAGAAAATAATGAAATTTCATTTACAAATGATTTTTTAATAAAAAACAAGCCAACAAAAATAAATAAATGCTTTTGTCATGGCGATTTTCACTACGCGAACATTTTATGGAAAGATGAAAAAATATCTGCTGTGCTGGATTGGGAATTGTCGGGCATTGGCAATAAAGAATTTGACATTGCGTGGGCAATTATAAATCGTCCAAGCCAAAAATTTTTAAAAACTGAAAGGGAAATAAAGGAATTTTTAAGGGGATATAAAAGCCTAAATAAATGCAATATAAAATATGTGAAATATTATATAATTTTAATTTATTGCCACTTTATTTCAGTTGATAAAAACAATCAAAAATATAAAGATTTTGTTAAAAAATATTTAAAAAGAAAATGTGCAAAATAATAAAAAAACCTAAAATAGTGTGCCTATTTTAGGTTTTTTTGGTTAATTCAAGTTTTCAGCATAGAACATATTTTTAAATTTAACATTGTTTTCAAAAAGTTCATCAAATGTGCCAATATCTTCAATTTTGCCATTGTCAAGGAAGAAGATTTTGTCCACATTTCTTATAGTTGAAAGCCTATGAGCAACAATGATGATTGTGCTTTTGCCTTTCAAGCCATCAATGCTTTTCTTGATTTCACCCTGTGCAAAGTTGTCAAGAGAACTTGTACTTTCATCAAATATAATGATAGGTGAGGTCCTTACCATTGCTCTTGCAATTGCAAGCCTTTGCTTTT
>JAGASX010000023.1 GCA_017621525.1 Clostridia bacterium | reverse complement strand
TATGTCAAAATCGCAAAATAATCAGCAAATGACAACAAAAAAACGTAAAAAACTTATTACAGGCTTTTCTGTTGCAACTGCACTTTTGGCGGTGTCAACAGTGGGCTTGGGCATTGGTTTGGGGGTAAGCCATGGCAATGCCATGAACTATAAAAATCAACTTGAAAATGTGTATAAAAATAATTTTTATGACCTCCTTGACAGCGTAAACAATCTTGAAAACAAACTTTCAAAAATAGTAAATTCAACTTCGTCAGCAACCACCTATCAAAGAAAAACCCTTTTGGAGGCATCAAGAAATGCAAGCGAGGCGGAAATTTCAGTTTCATACCTGCCGTTCTCTCATGGCGATATTGATGAAACCCAAAGAATGGTAAACCAAATTTCCGGTTACACCTCCACACTTGCAGAAAAACTTGCAACCGGCGGAGTTTTAAGCGAGGGTGAGATTGAAACGCTTGAAAACATACATTACAATATTTTGCAACTTCAAAACCAACTTAACGAGTTTGAAAGAAAATTAAATTCTGGTTATTCAATTATTGATTCAAGCGAAAATCTTGATTCTGGAATAAATGATTTCACCAAAACCATAAGCGGACTTAAAAATAATGATGTTGAATATCCAAGCATGATTTATGACGGCCCGTTCTCCGATTCTGTAACCATGGCATCGGTTAAGGGGCTAAAAGGTGATGTTGTAAGTCGCGAAAAAGCGGGCGAAATTGTGGAGAAAAATTTTAAAACCACCACAAATATTGATTATGAGGGGGAAACCAAGGGAAGATTTGAAACTTTCAACTTCCGTGCAACAAATGCAGATGATGAAATGTTGTATATTCAAGTTACCCAAATTGGCGGACATATTCTTACCGTAAGCGGTGCTGGCAGAGAGGGAAGTCAGCAAATTGACCTTGCCTCTGCCAAGGATATTGCCCTTGAATTTGCCTCCCAAAACGGAATAAAAAATCCGCAAGTGGTGTGGAGCGACCAAATTGCAAGCGATATTTACCTTAACATTGCCCCAACAAGTGATGGCATAATTTTGTATCCAGACCTTGTAAAAGTTAAGGTAAATCTTGCAAGTGGCACAGTTGTTGGTTATGATGCAACCCCATATTTTACAAACCATGTTGAAAGAAGTTTGTCAAAGGGGGTTCTTGACGCATCAACTGCCAAAGGAAAAGTGCCGTCAACCTTTGAAATTGTAGGGGCGCGTATTGTGCTTGCGCCACTTGACTATAATCGCGAAGTTGTTTGCGTTGAGGTGGAGGCAAGCAAAGATGACGGAAAGTATTATTTTTACTTTAATGTGCAAAACGGCGACCTTGAAAATCTGCTTAAAGTTATTGAAACCGACAACGGAAATCTTCTTATGTAAAAATAAAAAAGATGTGAAATTTCACATCTTTTTTTAGTGCATATAAAAGCATGATAATTGTTTATTACCTATTTTTTATATTAAAATTGCATAAATTTTTTATTCAGCCTTTGCCTCTTCAAGAGCCTTTTTGTAAGCGTCAAGAACTGTTGCTTGAAGTTCCATACGAGTTTCGGTTTTAATTGGGTGAGCAATGTCTTTGTGTGCACCCTCTGAATTCTTTTTGTTTGGCATAGAAACAAAAAGTCCGTCTCTGCCTTCAATAACTTTGATGTCATGTACTACAAAACATTCATCAATTGTGATTGATGCAATCCCTTTCAATTTTTCTTCGTCTTTCAGTCTAATTCTTACATCAGTAATTTTCAAGTGAGTATACCTTCCTTAATTTAAAATTTGGTTTATAGCCTTGACTATTGGTTGTAAACCTTGATTATATTTTAGCCATTTTCCCCCAAAACTCCAAACAATTTTGCAAGAAAAATTTTATTTTTTCTATAATTCACATATTTCTTTTTATTCTCATAAAAAATTGTATGGTTTATTTGTATAACGGCTGGCAAATTCATTATCAGTTATGGCAGGGGACAGGGCGAGCGGTGCTTTTACTTCATGGCTGGGGAAGAAGTATGGAGGACTTTAACCAGTTAAGAAGTCAATTCCCAGAGCGAACTTTTTTGGCGATTGATTTTCCGCCTTTTGGTAAAAGCGATAAAAACATTCAAGGTTGGGGCATATTCACATATGTTGGTATGGTCATGTCTTTATGTGAACATTTGGGAATTGATAGCGTTGACGTTGTTGGCCATTCATTTGGCGGTCGCGTTGCAATCATTCTTTCTGCTGTAAGGTGCGCACTTGTACATTCATGCATACTTATTGACAGCGCTGGCATAAAACCCAAACGAAGTTTAAAGTTTCGGCTTAAAAAAATTAAATACAACCTTTACAAAAAAATGGGCAAAAATCTGCAAGGTTTTGCATCAGCCGACTATCTTGCACTCCCCCAAAATATGAAACCCACATTTTCAAATATTGTGGAAACTCACCTAAATAACTACGCAAAAGCGTCAAATTCACGCACCTTAATAGTTTGGGGCGAAAATGACCAAGAAACCCCGCTGTATATGGCAAAGCGTCTTAAAAAATATATAAGAAAAAGCAGACTTGAAATTTTGGCAAACGCTGGGCATTTTTGCTTTTTAGATTGCCCATTGCAATTTTTTGCACTGGTAAAAAAGTTTTGGGAGGAAGAATAAATGGCATATCTTTTTGCAAGCATTGTTGATGTCGCCCTTGCCTTTTGGGCATATTATTTTATAAAAACCTATCAACTTTGTGGATATAAGGTGCCTGACTTTTGCAGATGCCTTTGGGGGCTTAATCTTGCCTTTGGCAACAAAAATAAACTTGTTTTCACCAAAAGGATTATAAGGTTTTATACCCTGCTGTTTTGCATTGGTTGGGGGCTGTTGTTTTTAAATTATTATTTTGTCCCTCAGGTTTTACTATGCATCTTAAATTCTGCAATAATTTTCTTAATTTTACCATTTTTAATGATTTTTACCCATTTTTTGCTGTTTCCGCTTGAAATTTTAATAAAAAAATACTATATGGCAAAAGCAAAACGTAAATTGTCAAAAAAGAAAAACCTTATAAAAATTGCTATAACAGGCAGTTTTGGCAAAACATCAACAAAAAATATTTTGGCAACCATGCTTGAAAAAGAGTATAAAGTTTGCACAACGCCCAAAAACTATAACACCGAAATGGGGCTGACCAAAACAATTCTGCAAAATTTAGATGACCATGACATTTTGCTTGCCGAGTTTGGTGCCAGAAATGTGGGCGATATAAAAATATTGACAAAACTTTTAAACCCCGATTATGGAATTATCACCACAATTGGCAGGCAACATATGAAAACATTTAAAACTCTGACGAATGTTGAAAACACCAAAAACGAACTTGTGATGTATATGAAAAGTCAAGGTGTTATGGTTTTTAATGGCGACAGCCCCTCAACACGAAAATTGTATGGGAATTGTACCAAACAAAAATTTTTGGCTTGTGATGATAAGGGCTATGCTCAGGCAAAAAATATTCAGTTAAGCGATAAGGGTTGCAAGTTTGACCTTGTGATTGACGGCAAAGTTATAAAGGCGCAAACAAAACTTTTGGGCATTTGCAACATAAATAATATTGTTACTGCATCTGCCATGGCAAGCGTGCTGGGGATAAGCAACAGGGATATTGCATCGGCGATACGCCTTTTAGAGCCTACCCCGCACAGACTGCAACTTATTAAAAACAATTTTTGCACAATCATTGATGACGCATACAACTCAAACCTTATTGGTGCACGAGAGGCACTGAATGTGCTTTCACAGTTTAGTGGCAGAAAAATTGTTGTAACGCCGGGTTTTGTGGAACTTGGGCAAGAGCAGTCGCGAAGCAACTTCACTTTGGGCGGACTGATAGCCGATGTTGCCGATTTTATAATTATTATGAATGAGGTAAACAAAAATGAAATTTTTTCTGGTGCAATATCGCATAATTTCCCTCGTGAAAAAATATTTTTTGCCGATAATAGAAAAACGCAAAAAGAAAAATTGCAATTATTGACAAATGAGGGCTGTGTGATTTTGTTTGAAAATGATTTACCCGATAATTATAAATAAAAAAATATTAAAAAAATAGAAAATTTAATTTTTTCGACATTATTTATGTGATTTTTAAATGATTTTTTGCCCTTTAAAACAAAGGCGAAAAAATATTTTTAATATAAAAGGATTTATTTTATGAAAAATATTGCAATAATTTATGGTGGAAAAAGTGTAGAACATGATATTTCTGTTATCACGGCACTGCAAACAATGGCAAATTTGCCTAAAAATTACAATTTAATTCCCATATATATTAAAATTGACGGAAAAATGGTAACCGCCGATAATTTAAATAAAAAAGAGATTTATTTGGACTATCAAAAAAATGTAAAAAATGAAAATAACGTTGCTTTTCTTCCTGCAAGCCGAAGCCTTGCAATTATTAAAAATGATAAAATAAAGAAAAAAATTAAAATAGATTGTGCCCTACTTTGCACGCATGGTCATGGTGGTGAAGACGGCAGTTTACAAGGCCTGCTTGAAATGTGCGAAGTGCCATACACCTCTTCCGCACTTGCGTCAAGCGCACTTTGCATGGATAAGGTGCTTACAAAAATTGTTATAGAAAATGCAAAGTTGCAAACTCCTGCATATTTACATTTTTGCAAATGCGAATATGATGAAAACAAAACCGCATTATTAAAAGAAATCGACAAAAAAATTGGTTATCCATGCATTGTAAAGCCTGCAAGTGGCGGAAGCAGTGTTGGAATTGGCATATGTGAAAATGCACAAATGATTGAGGGTGTAATTGAAAACGCAACCGAATATGACAACAAAATTATTGTTGAAAAGTTTATTGAAAATGCACGGGAATTTTGTTGTGCGGTTGTAAAAATTGGCGGTCAACTTATTCCAAGCAAAATAGTGGAAGTAAAAAAAGGCAAAATGTTTTCTTTTGAAGATAAGTACCTTTCGCCAAAAGAGGGTGGCAAAAATAAAATAGATGCATCGGTTGCAAAGCAAATTCAAAAAACCGCAATTGAAACATATGGCGTTTTGGAGTGCGACGGCGTTGTGCGAATTGACTTTTTACTGGGCGACAAACTTTATGTAAATGAGGTAAACAGCATACCCGGCTCACTTTCATTTAATATGTTTGAAACCACTTTTGCAGACCTTATTGAGGTGCTTATAAGTGAGGGTATAAACCGCTTTGAAGGCAAGAGGAAACTGCTTTATTCATTCAGTTCATCAGCCATTGAAAATTACATTTCAACGACAAAAAACATGAAATTTAAGGCTTAAACTGCAAAAAAATGCAAATTTTCTTAACTTTTTTGCAATATTATGCCAATAGAGGTGAAAATGAAGGTTAAATCTGTATTAAAAAATGTTGAAGTTGTGGGCGGAGATTTATCTGTTTTAAACGGCGTTGTAAGTGGGGTAAAAATAGACAGCAGAGATGTTAAAAAAGGGGACATTTTTATTGCACTTAAAGGTGAAAACTTCAATGGGAATGACTTTGCTTATCAAGCCCTTAATAATGGTGCAAGTGTTGTAATCAGCGATAGTATTGAGGGCGAGGGCGTTATAAAGGTGAAAAATGCGCGCAGTGCCTATGCCCTAATAAGCAAAAATTTTTATGGGCGTGCAGCGGACAAAATGAAAATTATTGGCGTTACCGGCACAAATGGTAAAACCACAACCTGTCATATAATTGCAGATATTTTGCGTTTTGCCGGCAAAAAAGTTGGCGTTATTGGTACGCTGGGGGCAACTATGGGCGACGGCTATAAAGACACCGGCATGACAACCCCGGACCCATGCCTTTTGCACAAAATTTTTAAGCAGATGCGGGACAATGGCTGTGAATATGTGGTTATGGAGGCCTCCGCCCACGCACTTGCGCTTAATAAACTTGACGGCATAACTTTTGAATATGGCGTTTTAACCAACATCACCGAGGACCATTTAGATTTTTTTGGTGATATGGAAAGTTATGCCAAAGCAAAGTTGCGCTTGTTTCAAAATGGGCAAAGTAAAAATGGAATAATTTGCGATGGCGTTTTAGATGAAGAAAGTTTTTCCCATTTAGACAAAATTCTCTTTAAAAAATATGGCTTCAACCAAGATTGCGATATTTTTGCAGAAGAAGTGAAAAGCGATATATTGGGCAATCAATTTGTTTGTAACGTTGGTGGCGAAAAGTTTTTAGTCAATTCGCCACTTCTTGGCAGATACAATATAGAAAATTTGCTTGCCGGAATTGCCGTGTGCAAGGGGCTTGGGCTTACTGCAAGCCAAATTAAAGAGGGTGCCAAAAGCACCTTGCCTGTTGAGGGGCGATTTAATGTGCTTAAAATTGGTAAAACCAATGTGGTGATAGATTTTGCACACACGCCCGACGGTCTTGAAAAGGTGCTTACCACTGCCAAAGAACTTTGCAAGCAAAAAATAGTTGTAATATTTGGTTGCGGGGGCAATCGCGACCGCAAAAAAAGACCTATCATGGGCGAAATTGCCTCTCGCCTTGCAGATGTGGTAGTTCTTACAAGCGACAACCCTCGCTTTGAAAAACCGGAAGAGATTATTGATGAAATTCGCGAAGGGGTGCAAGGCAAATGTGTTTGCATTGCAGACAGAAAAGAGGCGATTGAATATGCCCTTAAAAACTATTCAAGTGGGCACCTTATAATCATTGCCGGAAAGGGCGGTGAAAAGTATCAAGACATAGGCGGAGTGAAAATTCCTTATAATGATTTTGATGTTGTTGCAGATTTTTTTAGAGATAAAATTTCTTCACAAAAAATAGATAAAAATGATATTTATGATGAAAATTTGCCGGAAATTGAGTAAAAAACGGCAAAAAATCATCAAAAAACTTAAATTTATGAAAAATAAGTAAGAAATTTGATATTTTACAAACCCTAAACATATCTTATTTATGCGAGGGGTTTATGCTGAATTTTTTTCTTGTTTTTTTAATTTCTTTTGGTTTAAGTGTTGTGCTTGGATTTCCTATTTTGGCGCTCTGCCGAAAATTGAAACTTGGGCAAACCATTCTTCATTGGGTGGACAAGCATGCCGGCAAAAGTGGCACGCCAACAATGGGAGGTTTGATATTTATTTTCTCTGGCATAATTGCAAGTTTAATTTTTTTAAGAGGGGAAGATTTTTTGCTTTGTCTGCTTGTTCTTCTTACCATGCTGGGCTATGGACTTTTGGGCTTTTTAGATGATTTTATCAAGGTGAAAGGTGGCAAAAACGAGGGGCTTAAACCATACCAAAAAATAATTGGGCAGGTGGGGTTGTCGCTTATTATAGCCCTTTTTGTGTATTTTAAATTGGGCAGTAAAATTGACCTTTTTGGCTTAAAAATCAATCTTGGCATTTTTATAATCCCTTTTATTATGCTGTTTTTTGTTGCGGTTACAAATTCTGTAAACCTTACTGACGGATTGGACGGGCTTGCTGGTGGCGTAAGTTTGGTGTATCTGCTTACGTTTGGTGTTATTTTGGCACTTTTAAATTATTTTAATTTTGGCATAATTTCCTTTGCTATGGCTGGGGCAATTTTGGGATTTCTGCTTTTTAATGGCTTTCCTGCCAAAATTTTTATGGGGGATACCGGCTCGCTTGCGCTGGGTGGCGTGATTGCCTGCCTTGCTGTTTTTTCTGGTTTGGAATTTATCATGCCAATTATAGGCATAATGTTTGTGCTTTCTGCGGTAAGCGATATAATTCAAGTGGGTTACTATAAACGCACCAAAAAACGGGTTTTTCTTATGGCTCCACTTCATCATCATTTTGAGAAAAAGGGGGTGCATGAAAACCGAATTGTTGCAGTATATATAGTTATAACCTTGCTTTGCGGTATAGGGGCAATGCTGGGTTATATGGCAGTTTTAGGAGCGATATGAAATTAAATTTATCTGGCAAGCGTGTGCTTGTGTATGGAATGGGGATAAGCGGGCAAAGTGCGTGTAAATTGCTACATCAGCAAGGCGCCTGCGTATCCTTTTTTGATGACCAAAATAGATTTGGTAATTTTTTTGCCTATGAAGAAGAGCCTATGCTTAAAAAGTTTGACCTTGTGGTTGTCAGCCCGGGCATAAAGGTGATTGGCAACCCACTTATTGCACATTTTTTGGTGTCTGGCGTGAAAGTGATAAGTGAACTTGACCTTGGCTTTGCCTTTTGTAAGGGGCAGGTGATTGGCATAACGGGCACCAACGGCAAAACCACGGTAACTTCTCTTGTTGGCGAAATTTTTAAAGAGGCGGGCAAAGAAACTTTTGTTTGCGGGAATATAGGCTTGCCTATTTGCTCGGTCGCCGAAAAAAGCGGTAAGGACAGCGTGATTGTGTGTGAGGTAAGCAACTTTCAATTGGAACTTTCTCAAATTTTCGCCCCTCACCTTGCCTGTATTTTAAACCTTGCACCAGACCACATAGATAGGCATGGAAATTTTGGCGAATATGTGCGTGTTAAAAGAAAAATTTTTGCCCGCCATGGTGGGCAAAAGGTTGTACTGAATTTTGACGATGAAGAAAGCAGAAAATTGAATTTTAATAAAAAAACGCTATTTTTTTCAAAAAATTTGCTAAAAATAGGTGTTTTTGTTAAAAATAACGCAATTTTTCACAACAAAACAAAAATAATTTCGCTGAACGATATTCCTCTTTTTGGTGAGAAAAATCTTGAAAACGTGCTTGCCTCTGTTGCAATTGCAGTTAAATTTAAAATAAAAAACAGCGTAATTCGCAGTGCGATTTTAAAGTTTAAAGCACCTCCTCATCGGTTGGAATATTTGGGCAAGGTGAATGGCGCTGATGTGTTTGATGACTCTAAAGCCACAAATATTTCGGCGTCGGTGTCGGCAATCAATTCGCTGGGGGAACGCGGGCTTGTTGTTATGCTTGGCGGACTTAATAAAGATTGCAAGTTTGACGATATTTTTAATCGGGGCTTAAATTTTGACGGCGTACTCTGCTTTGGGCAGGCAGGGCAGGAGATTTTTGATTGTGCTGTTAAGTATGGTTATTCGCCCCTGCTTTTCCCAACTATGAAGTCGGCAACTTTCTATGCACGCGAAAATTTGCAAGAAGGACAAAAACTTTTGCTTGCACCTGCCTGTGCAAGTTTTGATGAATTTTCTTCCTATGCTGTGCGTGGGCAAATTTTTAAGGAGATTATGTTTGAAAATTTGGGGCAAATTGAAATGCAATAAGGGACAAATTATTGTAATTGCTTTGGTGCTTTTGTTGGCCGTGTTCGGTTGCGTTATGGTTTACAGCGCAAGTTTTTACAGTGCCCAGCACCATTATGGCAATCAATATTTCTTCCTTTTTAAGCAAATTTTTGGGGTTGTGTTAGGCATTGCCGGCATGACGTTTTTTGCCCTTTTTGATTATCACCGCCTTGCAAAACTTAAATGGTGGATTGTTGGCGGTACAATAATTTTGCTTGCACTTGTTTTCATTCCGGGGATTGGTATGGAAAGTTATGGCGCAAAACGCTGGGTTTCAATTTTAGGCATTTCCATTCAACCCAGCGAGATTGCCAAATTTGCACTTGTGATTTTCTGCGCCTCTTACATGAGCGAAAATACCCACAAGGTTAAAACCTTAAAGGGGCTTATTCCCGTGCTTGCAGTTGCCGGCGTTTTTGCAATTTTGCTTATGCTCGAGCCCAGTATGAGCGTAACCATGTGCCTTGCCTTTGTAACACTTTTTATGCTTATAATTGGCGGTATAACAAAAAAACATACCCTTATGTTCTCTGTGCCGGCTGGTGCCCTTGTACCTGCACTTATCGTATTGGAACCATACCGCCTTAAACGCCTTTTCGCCTTTATTGACCCATGGGCTTCGCCACAAGGTGAGGGTTTTCAACTTATTCAATCGCTTTATTCGCTTGGCGACGGCGGGCTTTTTGGCGTGGGACTTTTTCAAAGCCGTCAAAAATACCTTTTCTTGCCATTTGCTGAAAGTGATTTTGTGCTGTCAATCATTGGCGAAGAAATAGGCTTTATTGGCACCACCTTGCTTATGTGCGTGTACCTATATTTAACTTACCGCCTTATTAAAATTGCCCTAAACGCAAAAGACCGATTTGGCAGTATGCTTGCAAGCGGAGTTGCCTTCGTGATTGCAGTGCAAACCCTGCTTAATATCGCCGTAGTAACCGGCAGTATCCCGCCAACAGGGTTGCCACTTCCGTTTATTTCAAGTGGTGGAACAAGCGTTGCGGTGTTTATGTCCGCCGTTGGCATTGCCCTGAATGTGGATAGGCAGGGTAAGAAAATTTAACATTGATTATTGCTTAAACATTTGAAGTATGTTAATATATAGGCATGAAAATAAATGAATATTTTGAAAATGAATTTTTGGTGGCGGGCAATACCTATGATAATTTTATATTTGAAAATTGCCCAAATGAATTTTTAAGTATTGCAAAGGCAAAGCTTAAAGAAGGTTGTAGTGGGGCTAAATCCATTGTAATTTGCATAAGCAGAGAACAAGAAAGATGTATTGAGCAAACTATAAATAATTGCCAAGAGGATTTTCAAAAGAAAATACTTGCAAGGGATATAATAACGGCGTTGATTGTAAGGGACTTGTTGCAATACAAATGTGAAAAACAAGAAAAAATAAATTTTTTGAATTTGCAAATTTCTGCATTTATGCACAATGATTTTGAAAAGGTAAAAGAATTTCATGCGTTAAGTTTTATGCCTCACGATGTTAAAAAATTGCATGGCAAACTTGGGGGAATTGAACTATCTTTTATTTTGCAAGATACTCAAAACAAAATTTTGCAACAAGCTATCAACATTTTTGTTTCTTCAAGGGAACCATACAGCGTTAAAATATTTACAAACAGTGAAAAATTGCCGACATATTATGACGTAAACGGCAATTTGATAGAATGTCCTCATGATTTTATGAGAAGAGATGTAAATGATTTTATTGAAATTGAAGATATGGAACATGAATAGTAAATAAGTTTTTTTTCAACTTTTAAAGAAAATATATTAAATTCAACAAAAAATGTATGCTTATGGTATACATTTTTTGTTTTTTATGGTATAGTTTTGTTGCAGAGGATATTCTATGAAATTTTTTGATGACAAAAGCAAAAACACAAAATGGTGGAATAGAAATTATTTTTTTATAGGAACTATTATAATTGTTTTGTTGAATATAGTTCTATTTTCTATTTTGGGAAGTAATTGGGCTCCAAACCCGCAATCACAAATATCTTACTCCGTTTTGAACTTTGATAACATTTGGTTAAGTTTTTTAAATTGTTTTGAACATTCAAATTGGCAGCACTGCTTATTAAATATGCTATGTTTCGTGGTTGTTGGAACTTATATTGAAAGAAAAAAGGGGACAACTAATCTTGTTTGTATAGTCTTATTGTTTGCTATAATTGGTAAATCAATGTCTGTTGCCAATAGTTTAGGTGGTGCACATGGATTTTCTGGAATAAATTATGCTTTATATGCTTTTGTTATAGTCGATTATATTTTTTACATCTTTAAAAAAGATAAGGATAAAAGCAATATAATTTATGGGGCAATTGTTATTGGCTTAATCTATTTTGCAATGTGTTATAATGGTGGCACAACAGGTTTTGGGTTTAACTGGTATCCTTATGACTTAATTAACAATATGGGACACTATACCGGTTTTGTGGCTGGATTGATTATCACATCACTCATCAATATTGTAAAACTTCAAACAATAAAGGAAGCAAAAAAATGATAAATCACTTTGGAGTGAAAAGAAAATTGGAAGAAAACGACACGTGATCAATGTTATCTTTAATAATGAGAAAAGATAAAAGTTGTTTTTTAGGAGTTGTAATGAAAGTTAAAGATTTAGTATTATATCAAGTAGCAACTGATAGAAATTATAAAGTGGGTGATAAAATCCACTTTGGAGACGAGTCAAACGGACAAGAATTTAATTGTCTTAATCTATCGTTTAATAAGGACGGCGAGCCATTACATAAATTAGGATATGATAATGCTAAAAAAGGTATATTTAAGAACAAAAATTTACTTTTGGATATGTCAAAAGCATTATCAAACTATGATTTTATAATGAGAGAATTTGCTATTGAAGAAGTAAGAAAGCGACAATTTCCTAAATTGCCAAGCAGATTTAGATGTATGTTTTTAAGTGAAGATGAAGATACTTGCTTACACAATTTAGAAGGATTTATCAGTCGTGGGGGTGGGAAGAACTTGCAAGCAATTAAAGTTAAAGTAAATGGCGAGGCTCATTTTGTTAAGAGCTTTGGCATTAGCAGATTAGGTTTGTCTTTTAATGAATATATGAAAGAAGCTGTTGAATATTGGAGCCAAGATCAAAACTCTAATGCAGAAACAAAAGAAATTTTGTTTGTTGGTGATGTAGAAGTTATAGAAATATTAAAAGAATATAACAATTAAATATTTTAGATATTCAAAATAAATTTTGGGTGTTTTTTATTACTCGGTGGACAAAATTTGAATAAATTTGTTGTCAACCTTTTGTCCACCTCTATTTTGCGTCTGTGGGTGTAGGCAAGTGCCACATAGTGCACAAAAATGTTTCTCTTGGTATATAATGAACACAAAATAGGGGTAAAATGCTAATTAGTGTTAGTATGCTTTGAAAAATGTTTTTGGCGTGTTATAATATTTACGAAGTTTTAATTTTTTAAGGCGGGTGTATGAATATTATTATAATGGGCAAAAGTAGGTGCGGTAAAACTACGCTTGCAAACTTAATTTGTAAAAACATTGCAGGATACAGCAAAATATCCTTAGATTATTTAGTAATGGCATTTAAAAAGGTTTTTGCAGATTTAAATTTAGAATATTATAAAAATAAAGAAAATCTTTTTACGCAGTTTATAGAAAGTTATTTTGACAACTGTATATATAAAGATAATGGTTGTGGCATTTTCTATGTTTTAGAAGGTGCAGATTTGCCAAAGGAAACAATTTTAAGGCTTAAAGAATTTAAAAACACAAAGGTTATATTTTTAGGTAAAACGCAAATAACTCCACAAAGTTTTTTTGAAGAAATAAGAAAATACGAAAAAGGTTTACCTACCGGTGGCTGGACAAAGAGTTTAACCGACGAGACATTGCTTTCGTGGTGCACAGATTGGATTAAAAAGAGTGCGGAGCACAAACAATTTTGTGAAGAAAGTGGCATTGAATTTATTGACACATCAAACAACCAAAACGAAGTATTGCAAGATTTTTTAGATAAGGTTAAAAATTATTAAAATAAAATGGTAAACATTTTACAATATAATACCCAAAACTTAAATTTTTGTGGTATAATTTTGTAAAAGGAGAAAATTATGGCGGATAGAAATAAAATTATAGACGACTATTACAACAACTATGATGAGGACAGGCGTCTTGTGAAAGACCAAACGCATATGGTTGAGTTTGAAGTTACCACAAAATACATTGAAAAATATTTGAAAGAAAACCATAAAATTTTGGAAGTTGGCGCCGGCACCGGTAGATATTCTTTGTACTATGCGAATAGGGGCTATGACGTAACTGCAATTGAATTTGTACAGCACAATTTAGATGTGCTTAAAAGCAAAATCACCGCAGATATGAAAATTGTTGCCCAGCAGGGCGACGCGGTTGACCTTTCAAGGTTTGAAGATAACGCATTTGATATGACCTTGGTTTTGGGGCCACTTTATCATTTGTATGAGGACGCCGACATTCGCAGTGCCATTGCCGAGGCGGTAAGGGTTACGAAAAAAGGCGGAGTTGTTATGATTGCCTACATACCAAATGACGGCGTATTTTCAAATTGGGGTGTGTCGCATTTGCTTGACGGCTATCCAAAAGATTTTGATGAAAATTTCAGGCTCCGCAGATACCCTGAGGGCGTATTCGCAACCTTTTACATAGAAGAATTTAAACAAATTATGAAAGAATTTGACGTTGAATATTTGCACAATGTTGCCACTGACGGGCTTGTGAATATTATGTCAGAAAAAATCAACAACCTTTCAAAAAAAGAATTTGATGTTTGGGTGAAATATCAACTTTCAATTTGCGAAAGGGCTGATTTGCAAGGTTTCAGCGGGCACGCATTGTATATTTGTAGGAAGAACTAAAAACAACAAAAAAGGTATGCCAATGGCATGCCTTTTTAATTTTTAATATTGTGTCTTTTTTTTGATAAGTTTTTCATTAATCCAGAGTATGTTTAACGGAAGAACAAAAGGTGTGAATTTATCAACTATATGTTTGTTTGCCCAATTTTTTGGAATGTCGTTGAAAGAATTTTTTGATGACCCAATTTTTGACCAAGAAAACCTTGAGGTATAAAAAAATCCCCGTCAGGGGATTTTTTGTTAGGAACGCAAGAACAACATGAAAGAAGTGAATGTTTTCTTATATTCCCAGCATACCTTTAATAAGATACAAATCTTCATCAATAAGGGATATAGAGGAAGTGTGGCTGGCAACTGTGGTTTCAAGGGCGGTTACTCTGCCTTCAAGTGCGGTGATTTTTGATTGCAACTCGCTTGTGTCGCCACCGCCTGAGGAGTTGCCTAACTCTGTTATCTGTTTTTTTAATTTGACTATGTCGTTTTCTGCCGTAAGAATTCGGTTGAAATTGTCATCAATCAACATTAAAGCCACATCGGTTTGGTCAACTAAAAAACTTACGTCAGAGTCGTGTCCGTCAACACGTTTTTTAAGGGTTTGGTATTCTTTGGCGTGCGAGGTTTGGGTGCTTTCAACTTCCTCCAAACGCTGGGTGCAATTGGTTTGTGCGTCCGTAACCTCATCAAGCGAGTTTGAAAGGTTTGAAATACTTTCCCCTTGCGAAGTGGTTGTGTTTTGCAGGGCTGAAATTTCGTCGTCCAAGGCGCCAATTGCTGTGCAGTTTGTTTCAACACTGCTTGACAGGCTTGAAAAACCCGCCTCCAAAGAATTAAGACGGGTTTTTATATTTTCAATTTCATTTTCAATTTCGCCGGTATCCGCTGTTCCTCCACCTCCACCCGAAGATATTTTTTCTTCAAGGTTTGGCAAAACAACTTTTTTAAGGTGCCAAATCTCCTTTTTAAGTCGCTCTGTATCGTTTTGTATTGTGTTCATAATTCTCTCCTTTTTTGAATATTGTAAAGGGGAGAGAGGGCGATTTTCAATCTTTACTGACAAAAATTTTGCTTTTTTATCGCCCTTTTTTATCTTTTTTCTTCTTTTTGATGAAAACAATTGAAAGCACAATTGTTACAAGGGCAATGATTATTGATATTCCCGCAACAAGAAGTCCGCTTATGCCGTCTGGGCTGACCTCTTTTGTCAGCATATATCCGTTATACAAACTGCCGTCTTCAAGCACAACTTGCACCGCGGTATAGTCCTTTTTTTCGCTGAAACTTTTATATACAAGCACTCGCGTTCCCTTTTGCAGGCGAAAACCGGTGTCGGCAAGGTCCATGTCGTAAATTTTGGCGTCATCAGCAATCACGCTTGCATTAAAAATCGGATAAACCACTTGCGAGGTGTTTTGCGTGAGATAGTATTTATATACAAAGCCTTGCACATCTTCTGCTGTTTCAACTTGGGCAAAATCGCCCTCAATTGAAAGGACTTCCACCTTTTGATTGTGGTGCAGGTATATAATTTGCCCCTCTTCATCGGTTACCACTTGGGAGGAAAAATCCGCCCTTTCATACATTTGGCAATGAGAGGCAATCACACTTGCAGAAAGTCCTGCATCAAGTGCAAAAACCTGCCCGCCACCAAAAGTGAGGGGAGATGTCAAGCACAACAAAATTGCAAAGGCAATAAGCATAATTTTTTTCATACAATATATTTTAACCGCAAAATTTCTTTTGTCAAATAAAACAATGTTATATAAATAATCAAAAGGTATTTTAAGTTTTATAAGTTATATATCCAATCATTTTGTCATATTTTATTGCATGAAATTTCTTGTTTTTAAAAAATGCTATATTTGGGCGCTGGTGGCGGTGATTGTTGCCATTGCTGGGGCAACGGCGTTTGCATACTTGCCAAGTTCCACAATGCCGAAACCAACATACGTGGTTGTTATTGACGCTGGGCATGGTGGACGCGACGGTGGGGCAACAGGCGTCAAAACCGGCGTAAGTGAAAGCGAACTTAATCTTAAATATGCCTGCACCCTTCGTGATTTGTGCCAAGATTTTGGAATTGGCGTTGTTATGACGCGCAGTAATATGAATGGCTTGTATGAAGAAACCGCCTCAAATAAAAAGCGTAGTGAAATGGAAAGGCGCAGGCAAATTATCAATTCTTCCAATGCCAATTTGATGATAAGTTTGCATATGAATTCTTTTCCTCTGCCAAGTTGCAGTGGTGCACAAATTTTTTATGCCAAGGGCAGTGAAAGTGGGTTTAACCTTGCCAAAAGTGTGCAAACATCGGTTTGTCAATCTTTTGATAATGCAAGGGATTATGTAACCGTTGGCGACTATTTTGTGCTAAACGTTTCGGCTATGCCGGCTGTGCTTGTGGAGTGCGGATTTTTATCCAACCCCGAAGAAGAGAAAAATTTGCTTGATGAAACATACCGCCAAAACTTTTGTTATGCCCTGCTTGCGGGAATTTTATCATATTTTAAGATGTAAATGTTTGCACCTTGCCGGCAAATGTGCTATCCTTACCAAAAGGGGATAAATATGTTTATTGTTGTAAGTGGAATTTCTGGAAGTGGAAAAAATACCGTTATAAACAGACTTTTAAGTGAGAGGGCAAATCTGCGGTGTCTTGAATATTCTTCGGCAACAACTCGTCCGCCACGCGAAAGCGACAGCGACAATAAAACCTATGTGTATATGTCAGTGCAAGAATTTGAAAAGGGCATAAGTGAAGGGCGTTTTTTTGAATATGAAAATGTGCATGGCAACTATTATGGCACACTGCTTGAACGTCTGCAATTTGTTGTAGACAACCAAAACCTTGATTTTATGCGCGATATAGACGTGAAAGGCAATCGCAATTTGAAAAAGTTTTTTGCAGGCAAGTGCCCTATGGTATCTATTTTTTTGGACGCGCCAGATGAAGTTATACGGGCACGGCTTACAAACAGAGGCGACGCACCCGCCGATATTGAAAAACGAATATCGCGTGGCGAACTTGAAAGAAGTTATAAATGCGACTATGACCTTGTGATTGAAAATATAGACCTTGAAAAGACAATTTCTTCAATTAATAAATTTTTGGACAATGTGAAAAAATAAAGGGGCAAATGGCAGGGCTGTTTCATATATGAAAATATGGAACAGTTTTTTGTTGTTGGAGGAAAGCCTCTTAACGGAGAGGTTGAAATTTTTGGGGCAAAAAATTCACTTTTGCCAATTATTGCATCATCAATCTTGGTTGATGATGAGGTGTGCATTGAAAATGCCGTGCCATACAGCGATGTGCTTGCAATGTGTAAAATCATCGAGGGCTTGGGCGGAAAGGCTAAATGGCAGGGGCAAAGGCTTATTTTGGATTGTCGCAATCTTTCTGCTGATACGGTAAGCCATGAGGTGGCATCTGTTGTGCGCTCTTCAATTTTCACGCTTGGCCCCATTCTTGCACGCATGAAATCTGCAAAAGTTGCATATCCTGGCGGTTGCGATATAGGACTTCGCCCAATTGATTTGCATTTGGGCGGACTTCGCACTTTGGGTGCCAAGGTGGTTGAGAAAAATGGTTACATATACGCAGGTGTGTTAAATAAAAATGGGGGCGACGTTACCCTTTCTTTTCCAAGCGTTGGTGCAACCGAAAACCTTATGATGTATGCAACCTCTTTGCAGGGGCAGACGAGAATTTTTAATTGTGCGCAAGAGCCTGAAATTGTTGACCTGCAAAACTTTATCAATGCTTGTGGCGGGCAGGTGAGCGGTGCAGGCGAAAGTGTGATAACCATAACCGGAGGGAAAAAACTTCATGGTGCAAGCCATTATGTTATCCCAGACCGCATAGAGGCAGGTACGTACATGATTGCCGTTGCAATGTGTGGAGGACGTGTAGTGCTTAAAAACGCCATAGCAAGCCACAATGATAAGTTGATTGCAAAACTTATGCAAACCGCTTGCAAAATTAAGGTTAAAGATGATACAATTGAGGTGTTGGCAGATGGGCACCCCAAAAATTTGGGAGAGGTGGAAACGGGTGTATATCCTGCATTTCCAACAGATTTGCAATCGCAAATCACCGCACTTGCCTGCGTAAGCGAAGGCTATTCGCTTATTATTGAAAACCTTTTTGAGGCAAGAAACAAGCATATTGGTGAACTTCTTAAAATGGGTGCCGATATTCGTATGCGAGGCGGAATTGCCATTGTTAAGGGCAGGGATATGCTTTATGGGGCAGACCTTGTTACGCCAGACCTGCGAGGTGGCGCAAGCCTTGTGCTTGCATCTTTAAGGGCAGAGGGCTATTCTACAATAAAAAACATTGGGCTTATAGACCGAGGATACTATAAAATAGAGGAAAAACTTGCCTCACTTGGGGCGGAGATAAAAAGGATAAAAGAGGGTTGAAAAAAAAGACAATCATAACAATTTGCAGTTTGGTTTTGGTTTTGGGGCTTGTCCTCACCCTTTGTTTTACCCTTTTTTCTTTAAAGACCATACAAATAGATTGGCGTACAAGCCACAGCGAAATATCCGCCACCGATGAAGAAATAATTTTAGAAAGCGGAATAAAAAAGGGTGGCTCTGTTTTGTTTAAGGGCAAGAAAAAGGCTGTTAAGCAAATTGAAGAAATGCACCCATACATTGATGTTGTGAATATAGAAACGGTTTTCCCGTCAACATTTGTAATTCACCTTGCCCAAAGGCAGGAAGTTTATGCCATTGCCTTTGAGGACGGGCACTATATTTGCGACCAAAACTTGCGTGTTTTAAAAGTGGAAGAGAACTTTGAAAACACCACAAGTTCGCCAATTTTGCTTACACTTGAAAACCAACCTGCCAAAGATGTGAAAGTTGGGGAATATTTGCAAGATGTTTTGGTTCCACCACTTTATGACGCATTTTTTGAAAATAATCGCACCTTGGGCGAGCAAACTGAACTTATAAAATCTGTTTCCCTTACAACAGAAAGAAACACCGCTACAGGCAAAGATGAAAAAGTTTTTACGCTTGCCCTTTACAGCGGACAAACTGTGAGAATTGTAAACGCCGATAGGGGGCTTACTGCAAAGGTGAAACTTATGCTTGATGTGTACAGCCAACTTTTCACCTATATTGGCAAGCCTTTATCCACGCCAGAGGGGGAAGTTTTGCTTACAGAGGCTATTCTTCGCACCTGCACAATTGAAATTTGCAGTTATTTAAGCCCGTCGCGTGGGGAAAATGAGTGCTATTTTGATATTTTTATATAATAATGCCCTTTGTTATGTTTGACAAACGGGCTTTTTTGTTTTAAAATGAAAAATAAGTGAGATGACTATGAAAAAAAGTAAATTTGTTTTGGTTTTTGATATTGGCTCTTCCAAAGTTCGCGCAGTGGTGGCGGGCAGAGGGCTTAATGGCACTTTCAATGTTCGCGGTCTTAAAGAGGTGGAATATGACGGCTTCTATGAGGGCGAATTTTTGGATAAAGAAAAAATTTATCCAATCTTTGAGGGCGTTGTTGCCGAATTTGAGGCTTACCTTGACAGAATTGACAAGGTTTACATAGGCGTACCTGCCGAATTTTCATCGGTGTTTACAACCGAAGTTGCCTTTAATTTTGGGGAACGTCGCAAGGTTAAAAAGGCAGACATCGACAGCCTGCAATATATGGCTGGTGAAAAGGCAAAAAACGCCAATGTTGAAGTTGTAAGCGTAAGCGCGGTGGAGTATGTGATTGACGGTCGCACAACCCTTTCGCCTATTGGAGAAAGCGGTTCTGCAATCACCGGAAAACTTTCTGTAATATACGCTAATAAAGAATTTATCGACCTTTTCAATGAAATTGTTGGCGGGCTTGGTTTCAGTGCTGTTGAATATATCAGCGAGCCTCTTGCCCAAGCACATTTTATTATACCGGCTGAAAAGAAAGAAGATTTGGCACTGCTTATCGACAGTGGCGACCTTACAACAAGCATTGCCCTTACAAAGGGTGAGGGGCTTATTCTTCTTACATCATTTTCACGCGGTGGCGGTTTTATCACCAATGATTTAAGCGAGGCGTTCAACCTTTCAATGGGTGAGGCGGACAGGCTTAAAAAACAGGTTGTTCTTTCCCTTAAAGGCAAACAAAACGATTGCTATCACCTTACAACCGATATGGGCACAACCACAAAAATTATGCTTAACGAGGCAAACGAAGTTGTTGGCTATCGCATAGAAGAACTTGCCGAGGTTATTTCCAAATGCTTGCAACTGCACAATCAACAATTTGCAAGTTATCTTCCTGTATACCTTACCGGCGGTGGCATAAGCAAACTTAAAGGGGGACGCGACTTCCTTGCAAAATGTCTTGGCAGAAACATTGCCTATGGCGTTCCACCACTTCCGGGCAAGGAAAAGGCAGAACTTGCATCTCTTTACTCTTTAGTAAGCGTTGCGTTAAACTCGCTTGAAAGCGGTGAAAGATAATCACAAAGATGCATAAATATGCAAAAATTTTATGATTTTATACATTTTTTAAAAAATTTTCATTCAAACGATTGCAAAATAAATCGAAAAGTATTACAATAGGGCTATAAATCACAAGGAGAACACAAAAATGGATAACAATTTTAATACTTCTGCAACCAAAATTAAGGTTATTGGCGTAGGCGGTGGCGGAAACAATGCCGTAAACAGAATGATTGAGGCGGGCGTTGCATCTGCCGAATTTGTTGCTGTAAACACAGACCAACAAACACTTCTTCTTTCAAAGGCAGAAACAAGACTGCAAATAGGTGAAAGACTTACCGGCGGTCGCGGTGCTGGCGCAAACCCAGAAATTGGACAAAAGGCAGCAGAAGAATCTAAAACTGCAATTACAGAAATTTTAAAGGATACAAACCTTGTTTTCATCACAGCAGGTATGGGTGGCGGAACAGGTACCGGCGCTGCACCTGTTATTGCTCAAATTGCTAAAAAAGAACTTGGTATTCTTACAATTGCCGTTATCACCAAACCATTTATGTTTGAAGGGCCTGTAAGACACAAAAACGCAGAAGAGGGACTTGAAAAATTGCGTCAACATGTTGATGCTCTTGTTGTTATCCCAAATGAAAAACTTTTCCAAATCGTGCCTAAAAAGACACCTATTCAAGAGTCTTTCCGTTTCGCCGATGATGTTCTTCGTCAAGGCGTACAAGGTATTTCAGACCTTATTGTTTTCCCAGGTCTTATCAACCTTGACTTTGCCGACGTTACAACAATTATGAAAGATAAAGGACTTGCCCACATGGGTATTGGCTATGGCACTGGTGAAAATAAAGCACTTGAAGCCGTTAAACAAGCAGTTGCAAGCCCACTTCTTGAAACTACAATTGAGGGCGCAACCGGACTTCTTATCAACATCAAAGGTGGCAATGACCTTACACAAGATGATATTGGCGAGGCCGCATCACTTGTTCGCGAAGTTGTTGACCAAAACTGCAACATCATTCTTGGTACAAGCATTGATGAAAATATGAGAGATGAAGTGGAAATCACCCTTATTGCAACAGGCTTTAAAAACCCTGCACAAATGAAAGAGGAAGAGGAAAAACAAAATGATGTGCAAACTGCTCGCTCTATGGGCAATATGGCACAAAGACCAGACTTCTCTGGCAGAAGTATGTTTGCAAACTATGCTAAACAAGAAAAGGAAGAAGAGGTGCAAAAACCAGACGTTTCTGTTGAAAAAAAATCGGCAGACCTCGGCTCTTCTCGCGTGGAACTTAAAAACTCCAACGTTCCACCATGGATTGAAAAGTTAAGAAGAAATAAAAAATAAAACGCCCTACTTTTCAGCCTGAAAAGTAGCAAAAGGGCCGGGGGTTGCGATTCCCCCGGAGCCCCGCAAACGCTTTTTAATAAGTTTTATTTTATTGGCACCCTTGTCAGGGTGCTTTTTTTGCCCCGCCAGCACGCTCCGCTAACAGCCTTCCCCTTTAGCCGTAGGAAGGTGCCCCGCAGGGGCGGTGGGTGTCATAAAAATCCCTTCCGCCTTTCGCTGACGCTTAAGGCACCGTCCCTTATAAATAAGGGACGGCTTATATAATTAAAAATCTCGGCTTTGTCTTGCTTTTCCAAAAATCTTAAAATATTTGTAAAAACATTCGATAAAAATTTGCATAATTCGACATAATATGATAAAATACTTCAAAACAAAGCCTAAAACAAGCCCCATCACCGAGGGGGCTGTCAACCCGCATGGGTTGACTGGGGGAGTTTTCGGAACAGATAAAGACGAGGATTTAGATAGGCTTAACGATAATCGCCCAGCGTAAGGCTGGTGGAACAGACAAAACAAAATTTTAGAAAGAGTTAACGATAGTCGGGCGACATCTGGTCGCATAGGAGGGGATTATGCAAAGCAAAAAACTTATCACTTCAATTTCAATGATTTGCCTTATGGCGATTCTTCTAATTGTTGGCGTGTGGGCACTTACCGAAGTTCAATTCAAAGTGGGTGGGGATATAGAATATATTGTGCCGGTACCGGAGCCAACCCCAGTTGAAGATGTGTCCTATTTAACTTTTTCGTACGATAATACTGCAATGACTGCAAGTGTAACTGATTGCGATACATCAGTTACCTCAGCTGAAATCCCATCAATAATTTTGTATAATGGAAACACTTATATAGTTACAAGTATTTATGACGCATCACGCTATAACAAGGGAGTTTTTTATAATTGTAAATCTTTGGAGAGTGTCACAGTCCCAAACAGCGTAATAAGTATAGGAAGTTGGGCCTTCTATGATTGAACAGGGCTTACCTCAATCACAATCCCAAACAGCGTAACAAGTATAGGTGATAGCACCTTCAAATCTTGCACAGGCATTACCTCAATCACAATACCAGATAGCGTAACAAGTATAGGAACGGATACCTTCTATGGTTGCACGGGACTTATGAGTGTAAGCGTAGATAGTGAAAATGGTATATATGACAGCAGAAACAATTGTAATGCAATTATTGAAACTTCAACAAACACTCTTATTTATGGTTGTAAAAACACAACAATTCCTAACAGCGTAACAAGTGTAGGAGATAGCGCCTTCTCTGGTTGCACAGGACTTACCTCAATCACTATACCAAATAGCGTAACAAGTATAGGAGATTATGCCTTCTATGGTTGCACAGGGCTTACAAATGCAACAATAGGCAGTGGTGTAACAAGTATAGGAAGTTGGGCCTTCTATGGTTGCACAGGACTTACATCAATCACAATCCCAAACAGCGTAACAAGTATAGGAGCGAGCACCTTCAAATCTTGCACAGGCATTACCTCAATCACAATACCAGATAGCGTAACAAGTATAGGAAGTCAAGCCTTCTCTGGTTGCACAGGCCTTACATCAATCACCATTCCAGATAGAGTAACAAATATAGGACAGCAAGCCTTTGAAGGTTGCGAAAATTTAACATATAACTCATATAATAATGCTAAATATTTGGGAAATAGCACAAACCCATATGTAGTCCTTGTAAGTGCAACATCAACAAGTATAACTTCATGTACGATAAAAAACAGTTGTAAAGTTATTTATGGCTCTGCCTTCAAGGGTTGCACATCCCTTACCTCAATCACAATACCAAATAGCGTAACAAGTATAGGTTATTCTGCCTTCCAGAGTTGCACAGGGCTTACCTCAATCACCATACCAAATAGCGTAACAAGTATAGGAACGGGCGCCTTCTATGGTTGCACAGGACTTGCAACGGTAAATGTAAAAGCAACTTCTGTACCAACTGGGGGGAATAATATGTTCTACAATTGCTCTTCATCACTTAAAATTTATGTACCAACGGCAAGCGAGAGTGCATACAAAGCGGCAAGCGGTTGGAGCACTTATTCAAGCCAAATTCAAGGCAAAAGTTTTTAAATAAAAGCGGGTTTTAAATAACCTGCTTTTTCTTTTGAGCCTCTTCCGCCCTGCGGGCACCTTCCCCGGTTTCGGGGAAGGCTTTTTTATAATTCCTTTTGTCAGGGGGAGTTTTTTTTCAAGTCTTTGCAGGGGCGGGCGGAGGCCTTGTCCGCAAAGGCTTGCGGTGTGAGGAAATTGGGCAAAATGCGACAGAAATTGGCAAAAGTTTGGTTGGTGGGTTTGTGGGGCGTTTGCTACAATTGGGGCAAGAGGTGAATGGGTGCAAGTTGTTGTTGAAGAGGCAATGTTTGTTGGTGTGGTGATGGGCTGGCTTATTTTAAAGTTTTCTGCCAAGGTTTGTCATCAAAAAGGGCGGTTGTTCTTGCTGTCTGCCTTGGTGGGTGAGGTAGTTTCCCTTTTTATGCCCCTATTTAAAATGCATTTTTTGTTGCGTGGTTTATTGGCTGTGCTTACCGGGCTTTTGATGCTTTGCATAAGTTTTGAAGTTAAGTCTTTTAAAAATTTTATCCTGCTTTTTGGGGCGATAACAACGGCAACATTTATATTTGGCGGTGCGTGTGAGGCATTAAAAAGTTTGATTGGCACTTTCCCCTTATTTGTGGTTGCATTTGTTGGAGTGGTGGTATATTTTGCCACATTGTTTATTCTTCGGGCAAGTGGACGGCGTGGCAGGCGAGAGGGGTTTGTATATAAGGTGAAAATAAAGGACGGGGGCAAGTTGATTGAGGAAGAGGGATACCTTGACAGTGGCAATGTTTTGTATGACTGCATTTCCGGACAGCCTATCAGCCTTGTAACCTTTAAAGTTTTTTCCCAATTGTATGGAATTTCCTTGGGCAAATTTTTGGCAAAAGAGGTGGATTTGTGTTCTATCAAAAATGGGCACTACATAAAGATAAACAGTGTAGGGAGTGGTGCCAAAATGCTTGTATTTTCGGTTGACGAGGTGGAGGTTGGCGGTGGCAAGGTTTTTGAAAATGCCATGTTGGGCTTGTCTTTTTCTAAGTTTGAAAAATCTTTTGGCAGACAGATTTTGTTGCACTGCGATATGGTTTAGGGGGTGAAAAATGTTTCCAATAATATTTAAAATAAAGCAATTTTTCTATGAGTTATTCCACAAAAAAAGCCTGCTTTGTGCCAAAAACATTGTTTGCTATATTTGTGGCAATGAAGAGTTTCCTCCTCCGCTGGAAAGCGAGGAAGAGGCAAGGCTTTTAAAACTTAAAGAACTTGGCGACCAATCGGCAAGTGAAAAGTTGATTGAGCA
This sequence comes from Clostridia bacterium, assembly GCA_017621525.1. Lineage (GTDB taxonomy): Bacteria > Bacillota > Clostridia > Christensenellales > UBA1242 > Caccovivens. The sequence goes on along the minus strand of JAGASX010000023.1, from coordinate 21,415 downwards.
TAATTTGCGACTTGTTGCCTACATAGCGCGCAAGTTTGACAATTCTGGAATTGACCAAGAGGACCTTATTTCCGTTGGGGCGATAGGGCTTATTAAGGCTGTTCGCACCTTTAAAAGCGACAAAAACATTCGGCTTGCAACCTATGCCAGCAGGTGTATTGAAAATGAAATTTTAATGCAACTTAGAAAGTCCAGCAAGGTGAGAAATGATATAAGTCTTGACAAGCCTTTGGCGGAAGATTTTGACGGCAATCAGTTGGTTTTGGCGGACATTATCCCCTCTGACGAGGACGTTGTTGCCGACGTTGTGGACGGGCCTGCCGACAGGCAACTTATAGGCGACCTTATCTCTTCGCTTGGTGCCCGCGAACGTGAAATTATGATTTTGCGATATGGGCTTATGGGGCATGAGGAGTTGACGCAAAGGGAGGTTGCATTAAAGTTGGGTATCAGCCAAAGTTATATCTCCCGCCTTGAAAAACGCATTTTAAATGACATGCGTGAGGAACTTGAAAAAATGTACTCAATGTAAAAAATGCTTTTTCTTGAAAAAGAAAAGCAAGCAAAAGATTTTTATATGTTCTTTTTTAACGTAAGAAAAGAACCAAAAGACGCCGGGGGTTGCGATTCCCCCGGAGCCCCACAAACGCTTTTCGTAAGGTTTAGATTTAAAACCTCCCTCTATGAGAGAGGTGGCAAGGCGTATGCCTTGAAGGAGGGAGAGTTCGACCATATCAAGCCTCCCGCGAGCCCGCGGGAGGTGCCCCACAGGGGCGGTAGGTGTCAAGCCTTCCCCGAGACCGGGGAAGGTGCCCGAAGGGCGGAAGAGGCTCATGGCGGAACAGATAAAGTTGAAAATTAAGAAATACTTAACGATAATCGCATAGCGTAAGGCTGGCGGAAGTGGGTAAAGGAAAATTTGACAGGCGTAACCTGTCTTTTTTTGTCGTCTGTGAATAAAAGTTTTTGCCTTTGCAAATACAACTTTTACCACGGAGGATATTATGGCTACAAAAGTTTTTATTGCTGGGGTTGACACCTCAAAACTGCCCAAACTTACAAGTGAAGATATGGAAAATTTGATGAGGGCGTTAAAATCTGGCGACACTCGTGCAAGAGAGCGTTTTGTGGTTGCAAATCTTCGTCTTGTGCTTTCTGTTGTGCACCGTTTTGGCGGGCGTGGCAGTCAGGCCGACGATATGTTTCAGGTGGGTTGTGTTGGGCTTATGAAAGCCATTGACAACTTTGACAGCACCCTTAATGTTAAGTTTTCAACCTATGCCGTACCAATGATTATTGGTGAAATTCGCCGTTATCTTCGCGACAACAATTCGGTGCGGGTTTCTCGCTCTTTACGCGACATTGCATACAAAGCATTGCAGGCAAAGGAAGAACTTTCTAAGCAAAATTTTAAAGAGCCCACCATTGAAGAAATTGCCCAGCACATTGATGTTCCGGCAAAAAACGTAACCTTTGCCCTTGACGCGATAAGTGAAACAGTGTCGCTTAGTGAGCCGGTGTACACCGACGGCAACGACGCCTTGCATTTGCTTGACCAAATTGCCGACACCAAAAACACCGATGAAAATATGCATGAAGAGATTTCTATTAAGGACGCAATAAAAACCCTTGCGCCTCGCGAGCGAGAAATTTTGCTGAAAAGATATTACTTTGGCAAAACGCAAACAGAGGTTTCCGCCGAAATTGGCATAAGTCAAGCACAGGTATCTCGCCTTGAAAAAAGCGCACTTCGCGTTATCCATGAATTTTTGATTTAGTTTGTCATAAACCGACACCTTTCGCCATATTGTAAGGTGTGGAAAGTTCATTTTTAGAATTAAGGTGCAAAGAAGTTGTAAATGTTTGCGACGGCAAAAGGCTTGGTCATATAACCGACATTGTTTTTGACCTTGGCACCGCTTGTGTGCTTGGGTTTGTTTTGCCAGGCGAAAAAACAGGGTGGAACTTGTTTAAGCCCAATGAACAAATATTTCTGCCTTACCGTGCAATTGTTCGCATAGGCGAGGATACTATTTTGGTGGAACTTCCCCCAAACAACCGACCAATCAACCCATATATCCTTTCTCAAAAGGGGGAGAGGAAATAAAAAAGCAGTAAAAGGATTAGAAAAAATGCTAATCCTTTTTGTTTTACGCAAAAATATGTTATAATTCAAATCATAAGAGGTTGTTATGTCAAACATAAAAATTTTTGAAAATAAAAAAATCAGAACGCACTGGGATAACCAAAAAGAGGATTGGTATTTTTCGGTTGTTGACGTGTGTGCCGTTTTTAGTGAAAGTAAAACGCCAAGAAATTATTGGAGCGATTTGAAAAGAAAACTAAAACAAGAGGGTAGTGAGTTGCACGAAAATCTCGTGCAACTGAAATTGCCCTCTTCTGACGGGAAATTTTACAAAACAGATGTTTTAAATACAAAGTGGCTTTTAAGGCTTGTGCAATCTATCTCAAGCCCCAAAGCCGAGCCTTTTAAGGTTTGGCTTGCCCAAGTTGGAAGTGAAAGATTGGAAGAAATTGCCGACCCTGAAAAGGCATTGCAAAGGGGGATTGAATACTATCGAAAGAAAGGTTATCCAGAAAATTGGATAACTCAAAGATTGCTTTCTATTAAAATTCGCAAAGAATTAACGGCAGAATGGCAAGAGCATGGCATAACTGAAGAAAAAGACTACGCAATACTGACAAATGAAATGACAAAAGCGTGGAGCGGAAAAACCATTCGCGAGTATAAAGAACTTAAAGACCTTAAAAAAGAAAGTTTAAGAGATAACATGACGGATATGGAACTTGTGCTTAATATGTTGGCGGAAGTTACAACAACAACCTTTTCAAAACAAGAACAACCTCAGACATTTGCAGAAAGCAAAAAGATAGCTGTGCGTGGAGGAAATGTTGCTGGAAATGCAAGAGTAGACATTGAAAAACAATTAGGACATTCTGTTATTTCTTCTTTAAATGCAAATAAAAAAGAGTTGTTGGACACAAAGCGCGGAAAGTTGTTGTCAAACAGCAAAAAGAGTGGTGAAAACTAATAACTAAAAAAGCGAAAGAGTATTCTTTCGCTTTTTGGTTTACATATTTTCAAGAAGTTTTTTGAAAGAGTCAAGGTCTTTAAATTGGCGGTAAACTGATGCAAAACGCACATATGCAACTTCGTCAAGGGCTTTAAGGGCGTCCATAACCATTTCGCCAAGTTCACTGCTTTTTATTTCTTGTGCAAGTTTGTTTTGAATTGTTTTTTCAATATCTTGTACAATTTTGTCAATCTGTCCCATGCTTACAGGGCGTTTTTCGCAGGCTTTTATAATTCCGTTTTTAATTTTTGTAGCGTCAAAAGATTGGCGTGAGCCGTCGCTTTTAATCACCAAAATTGGCAGGTTTTCAACCGTTTCATAGGTGGTAAATCTTCTTCCGCAACCAAGACATTCTCTTCTTCTTCTAATTGCGTTGCTCTCATCGCTGTTGCGAGAGTCCAATACTTTGCTTTCTTCATGTCCGCAATATATACACTTCATAGGGCATCTCCTTGTGCAGATATGATAGCACACTTGCAAAAATTTTTCAAATATTTTTGGCACACTAACAAAAATTTTGTCATATAAAGGCAAAATTTCAAGTAAATTATACTATGCAAAATTTAGGACAAGTACAGGTAAACAAATTTACAACCATAATTGGAATAGTTGAGGAGGCGCCTCTTAAAATAAAACGCCGTCTGCTTGAACTTGGGCTTACAGCCGGGCAAAAGGTGAAAGTTTTAAGGCGTTCGCTTGCCGGCGGTGTGCTTTTGATTGAGGTGAGGGGATACGCCCTTTCACTTCGCCGAGAGTCAGCCAAATGGATTGAGGTGGCAAAATGAAAAATATTGTGCTTGTTGGCAATCCCAATACCGGCAAAACTACGCTCTTTAATTCGCTTACGCGTGGGCATGAGCACGTGGGCAATTGGCACGGCGTAACCGTTGAAGAAAAGGTGGGACAATTTCAGTTTGAAAATCAAAAGTTTTCTGTTGTTGACCTGCCGGGGATATACTCGCTTTCACCTTTAAGTTTTGAGGAAAAAGTTGCGGTTGAGTATTTGAATAGGGCGTCTGCCGAGCTTGTTGTAAACATTTGCGATGCAAGCAATCTTGGACGGAATTTGTATCTTACGTTATCATTGATTGAGCGAGGGCTTAACGTTCTGCTTGTGGTAAACCAAATTGATAAACGCCCCATTTGCAAAGTTGACTATGGCAAACTTGAAAGGTTGTTGGGTGTCCGCGTTGTGCATCTTAATGCCGATAACAAAAAAGATATTGAGGGGCTGAAAGGTGAAATCACCAAGTTGTTGGGGGCGGGCAAGCCGTCCGCCACGCCTCCGCACGGCTGTGCCGACTTGCCCGCAGACTGCGCCTCTTCGTTTAATCAAGCCAAAAAACTTTTGCAAGAAAGGGGCGTGCCATATGAAGAACAGGCATATTACGCCATAAAACTTTTGGAAGATGATGAGGAGGCGAAGGCCAAATTTAAGGTTGAAATGGCGTTTGGGCAATGCGAAAAAATTGCAGGCTGGCGATATGATAAAATAGATAAAATCCTTGCCCAAACCTGCACCAAAAATCAAAGGGTGTACGGCAAAAGCAAACTTGACAAAATATTTTTAAATCGCGCCCTTGCCTTGCCAATATTCCTTGGACTTTTGTGCCTTGTTTTTTACCTAACTTTTTTCTCTTTTGGTGGGTGGCTGAGCGATTGTTTAAGTGGGTTTATTGAACTTGTTTTTAACCCCGCCAAAACTTTTATAGCAAATGTATACGGCACCCAAAGTTGGGTGTACAGCCTTTTTGCCGACGCCCTTTTTGGGGGAGTTGGGGCGATAGTTTCATTCCTGCCACAGGTTGCACTTCTCTTTTTCTTTCTCTCACTTTTGGAAGATAGCGGATACCTTGCACGCGTTGCCTTTGTTTTTGATGACCTGCTTTCTCGTGTTGGGCTTTCTGGCAAGGGGGTTTACACACTTCTTATGGGCTTTGGTTGCTCTACAACCGCCGTGCTTACTGCAAGAAATATGGAGGATAAAAATTCCAAAATAAAAACAGCACTGCTTACCCCTTATATGAGTTGCTCGGCAAAATTTCCTATATATGCGGTGTTGGGTGGCGTCTTTTTTGGGGCAAACAATCTGTTTGTGATTGTTGGGTTGTATCTGCTTGGCGTGGCGGTTGCAATTCTTCTTTCTTGGGTGCTTGAAAAAAGTGTGCTTAAAAGTAAGGCTCAGTCTTTTATCTTGGAGTTTCCGCCATATCGCATGATAAGCCCTAAACGCACGCTGTCGGTTTTGTGGCAAAATGTACGCCTGTTTTTGTCAAGGGTAGGCACCCTTATTGTTGCCATGAATGTTGTTGTTTGGGTGCTTTCAAACTTTACCATAACTTTTAAATTTGTTGGCAATAGTGGTGTAAGTATGTTGGAAACTTTGGGCAGAATTCTTGCTCCAATCTTCACACCGCTTGGCTTTGCCTCTTGGGGACTTGTGTCTGCACTTCTTGCCGGCCTTGTTGCAAAAGAGGTGATAGTTTCTTCCGTTGCCATGTTTGCTGGCGGACAGACACTTGCGTCGGCACTTTTCACTGCGGGCAGTGCGGTGTATCTGGGCAGTGGAGGTGCAGTGCTTTCATACCTTGCGTTCTGTTTGCTTTACGCACCATGCCTTGCAAGCGTGGGGGTGCTTATCAAAGAAATTGGGGGCAAATGGACGGCAATTGGCATTGCAATTCAGTTGGCTGTCGCCTACGCGGTTTCTTTTGTTGTGTATACAACTTCACTTGCGTTGTCGGCTTTTGGCTGGTGGGCAACCCTTATTTCCCTTTTCGCACTTGCCGTGATTGTTGCAAGTGGGGTGCTTATCGCAAAGCGAATAAAAGGTAAAAGACTTTGCCCATATTCATCAAAGTGTAAAAAAAGTTGTAATAAAAAGAGGTGAAAAGTAACCTCTTTTTTCTTTTTATCATAGATAGTAGTATGAAAAATTTGCAAGAAAACGGAAAGTTTAAAATCATCTGCATTAAAGTGCCCAAGTGGCTTGCATTGATTTTAAGAAAACTTTATAAAAACAAAGATTAAAAAACACACCAAGTTTGGTGCGTTTATCTTTTTTGAAATTCTTTGCCGGTTATAAGGTAGTTTATTGACACATTAAAATAATTTGACATAGCCACCAAGGTTGCAAGTGATGGCTCTCTTTTTCCGTTTTCATAATAGGACAATGCCTCGCGCGATATGTTTAAATCATACGCCACTTTTTGTTGATTAAGTTTTTTCTTCTTTCTTATTTCTTTAAGCCCTGTCAAAATTTCCCTCAAAAACCTTGTAATATTTGTTGACAATATTGTAACATTGCGTTACAATAAAAATGTAACAACTTGTTACAAAACTGCTCAAAATGAGCATTACTTTGTCGAAAATTAAAAAGAAAGCCCCGCTCCGCACGCTCGGCGACAACAAGCACCCTCAACGAGGGGGCTGTCGGCAAAGCCGACTGGGGGAGTTTCCGCCTCGCACGCTACGCTAAATAAGAAGGCTTCCCTGGGGTTCTTGCCGTGTCGCGTAGCGACGAGAGAGGGAAACAAAAAAAATAAAACCTCCCTCCATGAGGGAGGTAGCAGTGCGTATGCACTGACGGAAGGAGTTAAACTATGACCAAAACATTTAAAATACTATCGGCAATTTCATTCATCGCTTTGGCACTTGCCCTAACCTTTGTAGGCGTGTGGGCACTTACCGACCTTGACTTTACCGTTGGCGGGGATATAACTTATACCGCACCGGAGCAGGAACTTGAAGGGACTAAAGCGGAAGATATAGCGTATCTTACTTTTGTTTATGACGACACCAGTATGACTGCACAAGTTTCAGCCTGCTCTGCTGACGCACCAGAAACAATAGAAATACCGGAAAATGTTGTTTATAACAAGAAAGCATATAAAGTAACAGATATTTTATTGGAAGAAGTTTGGGATGAAGCCGACTGGGACTACACTTATGATAGTATTTTTCGCAATTGTGCCAACATCAAAGCTATAACAATTCCAAACGGTGTAACGAGTATAGGAAGAAAGGTTTTTTATGGTTGTTCATCCCTTACATCAATCACTATTCCGGATAGTGTAACAAGTATAGGAAGTTCTGCCTTCTATAAATGCACTGGACTTACTTCAATCACTATTCCGAATAGTGTAACAAGTATAGAAAGTTTCGCCTTCTCTAATTGTACAGGCCTTACTTTAATCACAATTCCCAAAAGTGTAACAAGTATAGGAAGTTCCGCCTTCTCTGGTTGCACGGGGCTTACAAGCATAAGTGTAGATAGTGGGAATAGTGTATATGACAGCAGAAATAATTGCAATTCGCTTATAGAAACGTCAACTAATACCCTTATTAAAGGTTCAAACACTTCAATAATTCCAAGCGGTGTAACAAGTATAGGAGGTTCTGCCTTGCAGGGTTGCACTGGACTTACATCAATCACTATTCCGGATAGTGTAACAAGTATAGGAAGTTACGCCTTCTCTGGTTGCACGGGGCTTACAAGCATAAGTGTAGATAGTGGGAATAGTGTATATGACAGCAGAAATAATTGCAATGCAATTATAGAAACCTCATCAAATACTCTTATTTTAGGATGCAAAAATACAGTTATTACAAACACAGTAACAAGTATAGGATTTTCTGCCTTCTCTTATTGCACCGGCCTTACATCAATCACAATTCCAGACAGCGTAACAAGTATAGGAAGTTCCGCCTTCTATGGTTGCACATACCTTGCCGAAGTTAATGTAAAAGCGACAAATGTCCCAACTGGGGGATTTAGTATGTTCAGTGATTGCTCTTCATCGCTTGTGATTTATGTGCCAACGGCAAAGGTTAGTGCATACAAAGCGGCAACATATTGGAGTGATTATTCAAGCAAAATTCAAGGCAAAAGTTTTTAAATGAATAAAAATAGGCTTTTAACAAGCCTATTTTTTCATGTGAGCCTCTTCCGCCCTGCGGGCACCTTCTTACGGCCAAAGGGGAAAGCAATACCTTAGTTGCCCCATTCGGAGCGACAGCCCCCTCACCGAGGGGGCTTGATAAACCTCTCTCGAAAATGGAGTTTATTAAGCGAAGTGATTTACTATGGAAGCGTCGCTTGCGGTCGGCGGTCGCAAGCGGTGCGACGGGTGGGGCAACAAAAAAGCCGAGCGTATGCTCGGCAAAAACAAAGGCATAGGTGGTTATGCTTTTTTAGCAGTTCTAATGCACTTTGTACAAGCCCTTACGGTTTTTTCCTGTCCGTCAACTTCAACAGTTGTTTTTTGAAGGTTAAGTTCATAAGTTCTGTTATATTTTTTGTTAGAGAAAGAAACTTGTTTTCCAGTCATCTTGCCTCTTCCGCAGATTTCGCAAACTTTGCTCATAGTCAGTATCCTCCGTTTAAAATTTTACTTCGCACTTTACTATATCATTTTTGCATTGAAAAAGCAACCATTTTTATCAAAAAACTTTAAAAAGTTGAAAAATTACAAAATTTTCTTTTTAATTGACAAAAAATTGTTGTTTTTTTTTGCAATATGTTGTAAGATAATAAAGGCGAAATGTCTTATAAGGGGATAAAAATTGACAGTAGATACCAATAACTATTATGGAAATATATCAATCTCCGACAACTCAATCAGGGTTGTCGCGGGTTATGCTGCCCTTGATTGCTATGGCGTGGTAGACCTTGTCAGCAAATCTCTGCTTGATATCGCCAGAGAACTTGTTAAAAAAGAATCTTTCTCGAAAGGGATTAAAATACATCATATCGACAACAGAATATTCATTGATGTTTACTGTATATTAAAATACGGTGTGTCTATCAGTGCGGTGGCAGAATCTTTACGCAAAGCAGTTAAGTACAGCGTAGAGAATTTTACCGGTATGCTGGTTGACGCGGTAAACGTTCATGTTGTCGGTGTAAGAGTTTAGGAGCATTTTGAATTATGATTAAAACCATCAACGGGGCAACCTTACGCAAAATGTTTGTTGCGGGTGCAGGCCTTCTTGAACAAAATAAAAAATATGTGGATTCACTTAACGTGTTTCCGGTGCCAGACGGCGATACAGGAACAAATATGTTTCTTACCATTAAGTCTGCGGTTAAAGAACTTTCACAGTGTATCACCAACGAAGTAAGCGGACTTGCAGAGGCGTTTGCAAAGGGTGCTTTAAAGGGCGCACGCGGAAACAGTGGTGTTATCACCTCTCAAATTTTTAAGGGCTTTTGTAATGAAATTGGCAAGGTAACAGAGGTTACAACCAAAACATTTGCAAAGGCTATGCAAGAGGGGGCAAACATTGCCTACAAGGCAGTAACAAAACCAAAAGAGGGTACAATCCTTACCGTTATTCGCGTTATGGCAGAAAACGCTGTAAATATGGCGAAGAAGTATGACGACTTTGAAACTTTCCTTAAAAAGGTGCTTGAAGTTGGTGAAGAAATTTTAAGACAAACCCCAGAAATGTTGCCTGTGCTTAAAAAGGCGGGCGTTGTTGACGCGGGCGGACGTGGAATTATTGTTATTTTCACAGGTTTCTATAAACTTATCATTGGCGAAGAGGATTTTGAATTTCAGTTTGAAGACGAGAAAAAGCCTCAATCGCTTGATGATGTTATTGCAGATATAAACAATCTTGGCGATATTGAATTTGGCTATTGCACAGAGTATATGATTATCAATATGAAGAAAAAGACCACCGAGGCAGATATTGACAAACTGCGTGAAAAACTTTGCAACCTTGGCGACTCTGTGATTTGTATTGGCGACCTTAACCTTGTAAAAGTTCATGTGCATAGCAACGAGCCTAACAAAGCCCTTGAATATGCTTTGGAACTTGGCGAACTTTACAACCTTAAAATAGAAAACATGAGGGAGCAAAACCGCGAACTTAAGAAAAAAGCCAATGTTATGGAAGAAACCAAAGAGCATGGTATGGTTGCTGTTGCTCCGGGTGAGGGACTTTCTGCAATCTATAAAGATTTGGGCGTTGATGAAATCATCGTTGGCGGACAAACTATGAACCCATCAGCTGCCGATATTGCTGCCGCTGCCGATAAGGTGCCAGCAAGAAATGTGTTTGTTTTCCCTAACAACAAAAACATCATTTTGGCTGCTGAACAAGCGGGCGACCTTACAAACAAAAACTTAATTATCATTCCAACACGCTCTATTCCAGAGGGTATTTCAGCGTCAATCGCTTTCAACCCAGACGGAAGTGTGGAAGAAAACACCGAGGCTATGAACGACGCAATCAAGGGTGTACGCTCGGGCTCTGTAACCTATGCCGTTCGTGATACCCATGTAGACGGCTTTGACCTTCATGTTGGCGACATCATCGGTCTTGATGATAAAGCAATTCTTGCAAAAGGTAAACTTGTTGGTGAAACAACCGAAAAACTTATTGCAAGCATGATGAGTGATGAAATTATGAATATCACACTTTTCTATGGCGAAGATATTCGCGAAGATGAGGCAAACGCACTTGCAGAAAAAATTGCAGGCATCTATCCTGACTGCGAAGTAACAACTGCATATGGCGGACAACCTGTTTACTACTACCTTGTAAGTCTTGAATAAAAAAATCAATTTAAAGAGGGTTTATCCCTCTTTTTTGTTGCTTTTTGCCTTCCTGCATTGTAAAATGATTATATGAAAATACGTCTTGACCAAGCGGTTGCATCAAAGCAAAACATCTCTCGCACAAAAGCCCAAAACCTTATTAAAGAGGGCTGTGTTTATGTTGATGAAAATTTGCAAAATAAGCCAGCATTTGAAGTGGAAGATTATCAAAACATAAAAGTTTTAATGGCTGACAACTATGTTTCTCGGGGTGCTTATAAACTTATTAAAGGGCTGGACTTCTTTGGCAAAGGTGTTGAAAATTTGGTGGTTCTGGATATGGGTGCATCAACCGGCGGATTTACAGAGGTGCTTTTGGAAAGGGGTGCAAAACGAGTGCTGTCAGTTGATATTGGCAAAGGGGAACTTGATGCACGCCTTGCCCAAAATCCAAACGTGGTAAATATGCAGGGGCGAGATATTCGCTCGCTTACAAAAGAGGAAGTTGGGGGCGTGCAATTTGTTACCGGCGACCTGTCTTTTATTTCACTTTTAAAAGTTCTGCCCCATGTTTTGCAAATTCTTCCAAATGCACAAATGATTTTGCTTTTTAAACCTCAATTTGAATGTGGTAAGGATATTGCCAAAAAGTATCATGGAGTTATCAAAGATAAGGCAGTGCATAAATCTTTATTACAAAACTTTGTTGAAAGTTGCAAAACACTTGGCGTACAAGTTTCTGGGCTTACCCATTCGCCAATCAAAGGCGGAAGTGGCAATATTGAATACCTTGTTTATATAAATGGCAAGGACAAACCTTTCAACATCGAAAACCTTGTTGACGAGGCGTTTAAATTGGCAAAATAGCCTTAAAAAACTTTTGACAAAATGCTAATGGGGGCAATCAAAGAGAGGAGTAAAAAGTGAAGAGTGAAAGAACAAACACTTTGGGCTTTTAAAAACCACCCACATGGGTGATTTTTTCTGTTGCAAATGATTGTTTTGTTTGGTATAATGATTTTATGGAAGAGAATTTGCTTCGTGAAAGATATTTAAAGCATTTATACAAAGTTTGCAAAAATAAAAGTTTAAGAAGATATGCAACTGAGTTTTTTGATGACCTTTGCGAAAAGTATGCCGGAAAAATTTTTACCGCAGAAGATTTTGCAACTGAAATTGTTGAAGGAAAAGAAGTTAAGCAAGATGTGGTTGTTGACCTTATTGAAAAGCAAGGTTGTGTAACCATGCCAGAAATTTACCTATATTTGTTTGAAAATAATGTAAAATCAATTAAATATTACAACCGTTTTACGGGGGCAGTTGAAGGCGATAATGACTTTGTAAGCAAAAAAGTTAGGGTAAAAACCTATTCGATAAAGGAATTTTACAAGCCAAGCAAGGTTATGCCAAGGTCGGTGCCATATAATCCAGATATGCCAAAAGCCGAATATGATAGGCTTTGCAAAATCGAGGAAAAGAAGGCGAAAATAGCCCAAAAAGAAGAAAATAAAAGGGCGTGGAAGCAAGCGATTGTAAATTGGAAGGAAAAACATCACCATGTGTTGTATCATGAACTTGCCCATGTTGATGAACTTGAAACCTATGGCGGGCGAAAAATTGTGGGCAATCATTTTTGCAGTGATGAACGTTTTGTTCGCGAAAATGATAGAAAATACACCCAAGTAAGACCAACCTTTTTTATGTCAAGTGCAGAGATTGATGAAGAAGATGAAAAAATGCAAAAACCAATTTCAAATGAAGAGTTGCTTATAAGGGCTATGCGAGATGGCAAAGTTGCAATTTCTGAAATTTTTAATGAAGAATTTGCCTGTGAAGTTGAGGGGACATTAAATTTTCAAGAACCCAACCGCCTTGTTATGGAGATAACACGAGAAAACCGAACAATTTTTTATTCGCGCAAAATTGAACTTGCCGGCAACTGCGACTATAACCAAAATTATGATTATGCTTGTATGGTACGTGCCCTTTTGGGTGATTTAGATTTTAAGCGCGCAAGATTTAACTCCAAAGAGGTGATAAGGCGAATTAACACCAGTGCAATTGATATAAATTATGTTCACGCACGTATAGCCAATTTAATTGATAAAGCAATTGAGGTTGCACCAGCACCCGAAAAGATTACCATAACGCAAGACGGACAAAGTAAAGAGGTTCAAATGCGTGGCGATGCCGAAATTTTTGAATATTTTAAAAGCAAACTTGACGGCATGAATTTTTATCAAACACTTTGCCTTTGTTTTGGCGTGCCTAAAATGGCGCAAGCGTCAAACCGCAAAATGTATCAAGACTATATTGCACCAGAGGCAAGAAAAATTACTCAGGAAATTTTAATTGAAGCAATCCGTGCCAATTTAGAAAGGGATTTTGCTGACGAAAGCCTGCCAAAAGATGAAAACTTTTTTAAAAGGCTTGACCAAACACTGCGTGCAATAGATAATTTCATTCTTTATCCTTATGATGATGTTCGCTTGCGAGTTGAAGGCGAAAAGGAAGAAAAGTATTTTAAATCTACATATTTGTACCCTGCAAAAAAGATGATTGAAGATTATGCAGAGCCTCATGTTACCGCGTTTGGTAAACTTATATCAATGGCTGAGGAATTTTTGGGGCTATACCCAGATATGCATAGCGATTTCTTTATAAAACAATTGGAAATTGCAGAAAAATATCAAGAAATTAAGCAAATTCATGATGAAATTATTGCAGAAGAGGATAGACTGCGTATGGAGCGTATGCAACGCCAATATGAGGAGGCAGTTGAACGTGAAAGGTTGTGGCGTGAAGAATGGGAAAAAAGGCATAAGGAAACCAACCCGGCAGATGAAAGCAATGATGCCGAGGAACTATTTTAGGAGGGAATATGAAAAAAGATAGACAGGAAAAAATGCTAAGACATCGCAAAAAGTTTAAGGCGGTAGCAGAAATTTTGGATAAAGAATTTCCACCAGAAGAATACAAAAGGGGCATTTGCCACTCCATTTGGGCACGCAAAAAACAACTGCTTTGGGAACTTTATGGAATAGATTGGAAGTCGCCCGCAGAACTAAACCCAACCACAAGATTTGATTAAAATTAAATAAACAATAAAGCATTGCCAAATGGCAAGGCTTTTTTTTATGGACGCAAGAATAACAGGAACAAAGTGGGTGTTTTCTTGTAAAAAATTAAAAAAATTCAAAAAAACTTTGCAATTTTGCTTGACGGCGTCAAAGGCTACGCTTAGCGAAATTTGCGAGTGCAAATTTCTATTAACGCTCGCCTTTTCCTTTTCCCCACAAATTGTACAATTTGCGGGGTGCCCCGAGTGTGCCATTTTGTCAAGAATAGCAAATTTTTTAAAAAACTTATGAAAAATGCTTGACAAAATGCCAATGGGGGGGGGGGGCATAATCGAAGTAAGGAAGTAAAAGTGAAGAGTGAAAAGGTTTTTATGTTCTTTTCTAACGTTAGAAAAGAAGCAAAAGACGCCGGTGGTTGCGATTTCCCCGGAGCCCCACAAACGCTTTTTAACCTCCCTCCACGAGGGAGGTGGCATGCCGAAAGGCATGATGAAGGGAGAACGCTAACTTATCATGCCTCCTGCGAGACCGCGGGAGGTGCCCCGTAGGGGCGGTGGGTGTAAACTCCCCCAGTCACTCGTTACACTCATGCCAGCCCCCTCGGAGATGGGGCTTAAGATAAAAGGAGAATAAAAATATGACCCTAAAAACAAAACTAATAACAACCATAAGTATGTTCTTTTTAGTAGTGGCATTGCTAATAACAGGAGTATACGCAGTGACAAGTGCTAATGTAAATATAGGTGGTACTATATCCTTTAACGCGACAAATATATACGCAACTATAACAGGTACAATAACGGGTGCATCAAACTCAACTACTTTATCACCACTTAACTACTCAGCAAAGACCCAACCATCACAAACAGAACTAAATACATGGTGCCAAAACTTAACCTTTGCCGATGCAACTATCCCAACAGTGAAGTGGACAATACAGATAGAGAATAAAAGTGAAAGAGCCCTTTATGTAACCCTTACTGATAATATTGCAACCCTTACCAACGCAACCAAAACCTTAACCTTTGACGGAGGTTCTGCCACAGGTGAACAAACAATCCCAGCCAAAACAACCAAAACCTATACAATGGAAATCAAGGTAACCGACACCAATGCAAGTGCATCAATTGACTACAACTTCGATTTTGATTTAAGAGATGCAAGTGTATCGCAAAATCAAGGTGGTGGCAGTGCATCATCGATAGATTTAAAATATGATACAACAAACAACTACTATTATGTAGAAATGGGTACGTACAACAACGCTCCAGTAAAATGGCGCCTTGTCGGCGTGGATGGAGAACATTTTGACGGTTCAACCGCTCCAACAAGCGGGAAAGGTACATTCATTCTTGAAACCCTTATTATAGATAACAAACAAGCATTTAATGCAAGCACAAGCGATGGAAATGATTATGCAGATAGTGATATACGTCAATATCTTAAAAATGATTATGTTTCCTACCTTAACCTTACAAATGACGCAACATACAATGCCATCGCAGAACGAAGCGTAGCCGAAATGTATACAAATATTGGGTGGTATACAAATTCTCAAGGAGAAAAAGCACCAAATGATAATTTGCCATCAATTGTGCCAATGTCAGCACCATCTACATATGGCGAGATATACGCAATAGATACAACAAACACAGAAAGTGACAAACTTTGGCTTATGAGCGTGGAAGAAGTGTATAAATTAGTGGGAGGTGGAACGATAACAAACAATATAGTGCCAACATCTTCATGGTCTGCAAGTGTAACAAATAATTTAATTTGGAATCAAAATAATAATAGTTCGAGTGACTACTTGCTACGCTCGCCTGAGCACTTTGATTCTCGCCGTGCGATTCGTATTTACTCTAATGGGGCTTGTCAGTACGATTTCGTTTCGGATATTCTCGGAGTCCGTCCCGCTTTCAACATTGAATTTTAATAAAAAACAGCCAAAATGGCTGTTTTTTATGTGTTTTTTACGTTTTTTTTTTACATTTTTTTGTAAATTTAATTGTTTTTTTAAATTCTGTTTATATTTGTTGCTGTTGGGTAAAGTGGCAGGTCATCAATGCCAGGGCATGTGTTACAGTTTTGGCAGGCTTGGCATGGAGGGATAACAGGGTAGCCGAATGATGGAACAAGCAGGTCTACCACTGCGGTAACCTTTATTACAATTTGAAAGCAACCGGTAACAGTGAATGTGTTGTCGGCAGTGAAAGTGCCGGTGTTGCTTGAAAACAGTGCGTTAACCTTGATGTCAATTGGTGAAAGTGATGGTTGTGGCACAAAAAGCACAGCGCTTTTGTTTACGGTTACGCTTGAAGTTGCGGTGCCCAGCACGCCGTTTGCGTCGCGGTATGTTACTGTAAGCGGAATTGTTATGGTCATAGAAACATTTGCGTAGTTTGGCGTTTGGTCAATGCGGTCGATAACAAGGTTGCTGATTGTGGTTTGGTTGCCCAATTGGTTTTGCGCAGAAATAAAGGTAAGTGGCAGGGCAGGGTTTGCAGGGTTAAAGCCGGTAAGTGGCAAAATTATGCCTGTTTCTGTTGTTTGAGTTACGCAGGCATCAAAAACTTTTGTGGTTTCAATAAGCACTTTCTCGCAAACGGCGTTAAGCCCATTGGCTTGAATTGGCCCCGGTTTGTGAGGGTTTGTGTTGTTGATATAAAATGACATAAATAAACCTCCTGTTTGTCATTTAAGCGTTTTCGCTTGGCATACACTTTATTTTATGCGTGCAAAATAAAAAGGTGTGAATAAAAAATGTTGACCTTTTTTTGGATAACTGCTATCATATACAAGAAAAAGAGAGGTTTTTATGGTACTTGATAATGTGAAAGAACGTATCGCCTTTTGCAGAGGTGAAATAGATTTTATAAAGGGGTGTCTTTGACAAGGCAAAACTTTGTGCAGAGGCTGAGGAACTTAAAAAAGAACAATTAAGCGAAAATTTTTATTTAAATCAAAACCGCGTTTTGGCTGTTGGAAAAAAACTTAAAGGAATTGAGGGTAAACTTTCCCTTATAGCAAAACTTGAAAGTCTGCTTGCCGACAGCGAGGCAAGTGTGGAACTTTTTGAAGAGTGCCACGACCAAAGCCTTGAAAGCGAAGTTGAAGAAAGTTTGCATATTCTTGAAAAAGAGGTTGAAAGTGCAAAAATTCAAACGCTTTTAAATGGAAAATATGACGGCTATGATGCAATTATAACAATCCATGCTGGCGCTGGCGGAACAGAGGCGCAAGACTGGGCAGAAATGCTTTTTCGTATGTACAAAATGTATTGCGAAAAAAGCGGGTTTTCTTATAAAGTGCTTGACGTTTTAAATGGCGACGAGGCAGGGCTTAAAGGCGTAACTTTTGAAATTTCTGGCGACAACGCCTATGGTTTTTTGAAGGCGGAAAAAGGTGTTCATCGTTTGGTAAGAATTTCACCTTTCGACGCCAATGCAAGACGCCACACCTCTTTTGCAAGTGTTGAAGTTATGCCAAAAATTGAAGAGAAACCTAACATTGAAATTCGCCCAGAAGATTTAAAGGTGGATACCTATCATTCCTCTGGCGCGGGTGGGCAAAATGTGAATAAAACTGAAAGTGCAATTCGCATCACCCACGTTCCAACAGGCATTGTTGTATCTTGTCAAGTGGAGCGAAGTCAATTGCAAAACCGAGAACGCGCAATGCAAATGCTTTATTCTCGCCTTGCAGAAAAGGAAGAGAGGGAAGAAATGGAAAGGCTTTCTGCCATACGTGGTGAGGTGAAAAAGATTGAATGGGGCAGTCAAATTCGCAGTTATGTTTTCTGCCCATATACCCTTGTAAAAGACCACCGCACCGGCTGGGAAAACAGCAATGTTGCAGGTGTTATGGACGGCAACATTCAAGAATTTATAAATGAATATTTAAAGAAAATTTAATAAAAAACACAAATTTTTCACGTTTTTTAACACTTTTTTTGAAAAATTGCTTAAATTCTGTTGCAAAACTGCTAAAATAAGATAAAGAGATTTTTATGAAATATTTTGAAAGAATGAAAGAAAAATTTAATGCACTTAAAGATAAACAAGATGTTTATGTGCTTTCAATAGAGTCCTCTTGTGATGAAACTTCTGTCGCGGTTGTAAAAAATGGTCGCGAAGTTTTGTCAAACATAATTGCAACCCAAATTGAAATTCACAGACGCTTTGGGGGCGTTGTGCCAGAAGTTGCATCAAGAAATCATGTTCTTGCAATTTCAAATATTTATGAAGAGGCATTAAAAAAAGCGGGCATAGGCGAAAGCCAAGTTGACGCCGTTGCGGTAACTTATGGCGCCGGGCTGGTTGGGGCGTTGCTTGTGGGCGTAAACTTTGCAAAAGGGCTTGCCTACAAACTTGACCTCCCTCTTATTGCAGTCAGCCATGTGCATGGACATATTTCTGCAAACTACATTTCTCACCCAACCCTTAAACCACCCTTTGTTTGCCTTATGGTCAGCGGTGGTCATACCGCACTTTTAAAGGTGGAAGATTACAACAAATTTACAATGCTTGGCATGAGCGTTGATGACGCCGTGGGTGAGGCTTTTGATAAAGTTGCCCGCGTGATGGGCTTGCCTTATCCAGGAGGGCCGGAAATTGACAAACTTGCAAAAGAGGGTGAGAGGAAATATAATTTCACCGTTTCAAAAAGTTTGCAGAGTACATTTAATTTTTCTTTCAGCGGAATAAAAACAGAAGTTGTAAACCTTGTACATAATAAAACGCAAAAAGGCGAAGAAATTGACAGGGCAAATATTGCCCATTCATTTCAAGAGTGCGTAACTGATGAACTTGCAACCAAAGCAATAAAAGCCTGCCGATATGCCAATATGGATAAACTTGTTATTGCGGGCGGTGTTGGTGCAAATTCTCGCCTTAAAGAAAAGGTGAAAGCCTTGTGCGAAGAAAATAACATACAATTTTTCAGCCCTGTGCTTGCATACTGCACGGACAACTCTGCAATGATTGGCTCTATGGCTTATTATATGATAAAAGACGGCATTGGGCTTGCTGATTTAACCCTTACCGCAAAGCCAAATGTTGAATTTAGATAGCAAAATTTAAGTTGTTATTAAAAAATAACTTAAAAAATCGTGTATAAGACAATAAAATAGATTATAAAAAAATAAAAATAAATTAAAAATATATGTTTTAATATTTAAAAAAAGGAGAAATAATTATGGAATTGCTTGCCCCTGCTGGAAATTTTGAAAAACTTGTGTCAGCCGTTCATTTTGGTGCCGACGCGGTTTATTTTGCTGGCAAAAAAATGGGACTTCGTGCATTTGCCGGCAACTTTGATGATGAAGAAATTGTTAAGGCAATGGACTATCTTCACGCTCATGGCAAAAAGGGATATGTTACACTTAACATAGTTGCAAATGACGCCGATTTTGAGGGGATTGATGACTATCTTCAACTGCTTATTCGTGCCAAAGTTGACGGTGTGATTGTAAGTGATGTTGGCCTTATTTACTATATTCGCAAAAACTTTCCAGAAATTGATGTTCATGTTTCCACACAAGCAAATGTTACAAACTCGCAAAGTGCAAAGTTTTTTGCCGATTTGGGTGTTACAAGAATTGTTCTTGCCCGCGAGATGAATATTGGACAAATCAAAAAAATTCATGAGGTACTTGGTGATAAGGTTGAAATTGAAACCTTTGTGCATGGCGCAATGTGCATTTCATATTCTGGGCGTTGCCTTTTATCCAACTATTTAACAGGGCGTGAAAGCAACCGCGGTGCCTGCGTGCAAGCCTGTCGCTGGAAATATTTTATCCGTGAAGAAAACCGCGATGATGAATATGAAATTTTAGAAGATGAACGCGGAACATACATTTTAAACTCCAAAGATATGTGCATGATTGAACATTTGGCAGAACTTGAAAACGCCGGTGTTGCAAGTTTGAAAATTGAAGGGCGTATGAAAAGCGAATACTACGTTGCAAGCGTTGTAAATGCTTATCGCAGGGCTTTGGACGGGTACGCCGATAAAAAAGCACTTCTTGATGAACTTGAAAAAACTTCTCATCGCCGTTATACAACAGGGTTTTTCTTTGGGGCAAAGGATAAAGAGTGCCTTGAAACATCTATGCCTGTGCAAACCTATGAATTTATAGCCATGGTGAAAGAAGATGCAAAAGACGGCATGGTGAAAGTTGAAATGAGAAACCGCTTTAAGGTGGGCGATGTGCTTGAAATTCTTTCTGCCGATGACAATTTTTTGAAAACCATTGAAATTAAAGAGATTTTTGATAGCAAATGTCAGCCAATCACCGATGCAAAACGTGTGCAAGAAATTGTTACAATCAATTGCCCTTATGCTTTAAAAGCAGGCGATATTTTAAGGGTGGAAAGTAAAAATTAAATAATTATAATAAGACTTCCGTGGCAAAAGCGGAAGTTTTTTTGTTATGAATTAAAATATTAAATAAAAAAAATTAAAAAAATTTTTAAAACCCCCAATAAAAATTTGCATAATTCAGCATAATATGATAAAATACTTAAAAATTAAAGGACAAATTGGGCTTTTGACGCCTATTTTTCCAAATCTGGGGGTTGTGTATGCGTCTTAAAACAAAATTATACAGCGTGATAATGGCTTTCTGCCTTATGCTTTCACTTCTTGCAGTGGGCGTGTGGGCGGTAAACACCGGCACCGTAAACATTGGCGGTACGGTTTCTTTCATCGCAACAGATATTTATGCAACAATCACCGGAAAAGTTGAAGGTGCAACCTCCACCCCAACCCTATCAACCCTCAACTATTCAGCAACCGGCACCCCAACACAAGACGAACTTAACACTTGGAGTCGCGACCTTGAATTTGCAAAAACCACAACCCCAACAATTAAATGGACGGTTACCATTCAAAACAAAAGTGAACGCGTGCTTTACGTATCACTTACCGACAACATGACTTCAATCACAAACGTTACAAAATCTATGACTTATGACGGCGCAACTTACACAAGTGGCGAAAAGGCAATCCCAGCAAACACAACCAAAGTTTTCACTATGACCGCCGTTGTAAATGATACAAACAAAAAGGCATCTGCCAATTATGACTACGCTTTTGACCTCCGCGATGCCAACAGCGACCTTGCCCCGGACCAAGGCGAAGAGGGCGGCAGTAATGTGGACCTTAAACAAGACCCGAGCGGATATTATTATGTAGAAATGGGCACTTACCAAGGTAATCCAGTTAAATGGAGATTGGTAGGAATAAAAGAGAGCGGAGCAAGCGAAACAACTAAGTTTACTGGCTCTACCGCACCAAGTGCCGGCTCTGTTGGAACGTTTATTCTTGAAACGCTTATGGTAGAAACTGCAGATAAACAAAAATTTAATGCAAGCAGTAGCGACGGAAATGACTATGCAACAAGCGACATACGAACATACTTAAACGGAGAATACAAAACATTCTTAAACCTCACCGATGATGCAACATACAATGCAATCACAGCAAGAGAGATAACAGATTTGCATACCGATATAGGTTGGGCAACAAGTTCAACAAGTATAGGAGCAGGAAATCAATGGTCTCCACCAGCAGGGACAACCCAATATGCAACATATGATACAACACCAAAATCAACTGAGGGTGCTGATAAACTTTGGCTTATGAGCGTAGCAGAAGTATATACACTTCTTGGCGGAGGCACCATAGGTGC
>JAGASX010000022.1 GCA_017621525.1 Clostridia bacterium | reverse complement strand
TCCTGAGCCAGGATCAAACTCTAATTAGATATTTAGAATTAATTTATTTAATTCAAGGTTAATTAGAATGAGGCTAACGCCTCTTTGATTTTTCCACATGCATTACACTTGCATGCTTTGGCTCGTATAACTTTAAGTAAAGAATTGACATTGTATTGTATTCTTGTACATTCATATATTCTATTTAATTTTCATTGTCCTCTGACTTCTTTAAGTCAGCGTTTATATCTTATCACATACCTCTTTTTATTGTCAACACTTTTTTAAAACTTTTTTATCTTTTTTATTTTTTCTACGATACGCCAAGGGGCGTTGTTTATTTATAGTATAAAAAAATCGCAGTTTATGCGAAATTTTTGTTGATTTTTTGTTGAATTAAGCCCACCGAATAGGCAATAGCCTCATCTAAATTCATATTTGTTGTATCTACCACAATGGCATCTTTTGCAATTTTTAGTGGCGCAACTGCCCTTGTTTCATCTTTTCGGTCGCGTTCTTTAAGGTCTGCCAATACCTTTTCAAAGGTTGTGCCTGTATCTTTAACCTGCAAAAATCTTCTTCTTGCCCTCTCTTCTGCCGATGCTGTTACAAACAATTTTATTGTCGCATTTGGCAAAATTTCTGTGCCAATATCTCTGCCTTCTATTATGCAATTATTTTCTTGGGCAAACGTGCGTTGAATTTTTGTTACCACTTCACGTAAATTTTTATATGGAGAAATTGAAGAGGATAGATTTGAAATTTCTTCCAGTCGCAAAAATGGTGTATAATCTTTATCATTTACAAATACAAGTTGTTTTTTGTCTTGAAACTTGACTTCTACCTTTATATCTTTTAAAAATTTTTCTATGTTTTGTTTGTTAATTTCGCCAAAATCACCCTCTTTATATGCGCACGCAAGTCCGCGATAGATTGCGCCCGTATCAAGAACTTTCAGCCCCAACGCCTTTGCAACGCCCTTTGCGAGTGTGCTTTTGCCACTGCTGACATGCCCATCAATTGCAATGTTTATCATATTTTACTCCTTAATCTTATTATATCTTTCTTGTCCAAAAATTGCCAAATGTTTACGCGAAAAATATCGAAAATGTTGAATTTTTTATATTTTGTCATTGACTTTAACTGAAAAGCAAGGTACAATTTATATATAAATTGAGGTTGTTATGTTGGAGAATGTTGACATAACCGCTCTTACCGAAGAAGAAAGGAAAGAGTGGATAAAGAAAATTGAGGCAAGAATTGCCGAAATTGACAAAATTCAAAAGGCGGAATTAAAACAGCAAAACAAAGGCAGAGTTTACAAACTTTTCTCTAAAATTGGAAAGGTTTTGGGCAAGGTTTTTGTTTGGACAACCGTTTCTGTTTGTGTTGCACTTATGGCGTTGAACATTCAAGCGTATGCAAGGCAAAATGACCTGCCTGCAAGTTATGACGACATATCTTCATTTCATCAAGAAGTAGACGTTAACTATCTTTACTCTTCTCTTCAAGGCGACGGAAGTTTAACTCGTTTGACAATACAAAAAGGTCGTCCTGTAAAATTTAACATCCTTATGGACAACCTGTCAGACGATGAAAAAGCCGTTCTACAAAGTAGCATTGATGAAGTGAATGAAATTTTTAAGGTAATCAACCCCGACTATAAATTTGAATTGAATTTTGACGCAAATGCAATTGAAAAATTTGACCCATACAATGTTGATGTGCGTTATTTTGCAAATGGCGAATTACCAGAAAAAAGTGATGTACTTGGGCAATACACAACAGGCAAGACATTTAGCAATAAAAATGGGGCGCATGGTTATGGAGCGGAAATTTGCATAAAGCGTGGGCACGTTACATCTGGAGTATTTTTACATGAAGTTTTGCACCACCTTGGTTTGGGTGATGCATACAGAAATTATTACGCCAAAGTTGCGTCAGTTATGCAAACCGGCGAGGCACATATTCGCACAAATGACGTTGCCCTGCTTGTGGCAAAATATGGCGACTATTCAACTTCCGAAAAGTACAAAGAACTTGTGGAATATATTACACATTATGAAGAAAGCCAACCTTGGTTTGAAGTTGATTATAAAAAGCAGAACGAGTACACACAAAATCTTTTACAAATTTTACCCGAATATGGAATTTCAATTGATGACATAAATTTTAACATTGTACAAGACGGATTTGTTTACGGAAAAATTGAGCGTCAGGAAGATGGCAAGAACATTTGCGAAATTGCAAAAATTGGTGCAAATCGAATTCAGCATGATAAATACATTTTCGGCAATTCTTCTACCACCCTTTATATTAAGGATGTTTCAACAAGCGAGATGAATGGCGTACGTTTTGTAACGAATGGGCAAAGTCATGAGTTTATTACATATTTTGCATACGGAAATAAAATTTATCGTGCATCTTACACAAATTCACAATGGCAAATTGAAAAGGCTTTTGAAATTTGCAGTGAAAGCGAATATGACGAAATTGCAAGCATCCAGCCTGATTACACACGCACTGTTATACATAGCGGAATGGTATCTATGGATATTGAAATTGATAGAAAATAAATAAAAACCTCTCGTTATGCGAGAGGTTTTTGTGTTTTTATTGTTTTATCCTTTATTTTATATATCAATCTTATTACGAAATAAAGCAAAATGCAAACAAGCAAGAAAACAACAAAAACTATCAGTTGAATAACAGGATAGAATGTTGCGTAGCCTATTTTGAAGTTTATATCAAAAAGGGCTTGGGTAAATGGTAGAAGTTCAACCGCGTCCTTTGCCGAAAACATAAACAGATAGTTTGCCGAATAAAAGCCATTGCCGGTTGCCAAAGCAATTGCGTTGAAAGCCGTACCAAGTGCCCAAACTGAAAGGAAATATATTACAAAGCCAACAATGCAGTGTTTAAGCGCTGATTTATCAAGTCTTGGGAAGATGCCAAACATAAGTGCAAGTACGGGAACAATAAGAACATTTGTATGCTCTAAAATAAAGTGCATATTGTAAAGGTAGAAAAGCCCCTTTCCTTCAAGGTCAGGCATGGCAAGAGCGAAAAGTACGCCCACCACATTAACTATTGCCGTGAAATTGAAAAGTTTTCTATTCATTGTAACAAGGGAAATTACAATAAGGTAGGCGCCGATATTGCAAAGTTGGAAAGGCAGTCGTTTGAAATTTAAAGAAATTGCACCAAACATTTGGTTGTATTGAAATAAAGAAAGTGCAAGAGTGAAAAGCAAAATTTTCTGCACTTGCTTGTCCTTTTTTCTGAAAATAAAATATAAGGCAACAAGTTCCCCTACCGCAAGGGCAATCCACAAAAAGTGAAGATAGCCAAAAGGTTTTAAAATAAGGTTTGAATGACCAAAAAGGTATTGTGGAACATAAATTGGAATGGAAGAGATGATAATTAGTGGCAATACACCAAAGAAAAGTCCCCATTCTTTTTTGTTTTTAACATCAAAAATATGTTTTTCTTGAAAAGCCAAAAGAATTGGAATGAGCAGTTGTAGCATCATGGTGAAAGCAAAAATAATTGAGCGAAATGTGGTGTTTATCATAAACTTTTTAAAGCCTGCACCTGCAATTGAAAGTGAATTTAGTCCTCTACCCTCTGTTGAAGTGAAAAACTGCATATGTGTTGAGTAAAAAGCAATTGAAACTATGGTAACTATTGTGCAAAAATAAATTGCAATATTACGGAATGTTCTGTTCTTTGAATAAACGGCAATTGGGTATACCACAAATGGGGTTGCCATAAGCCAACGCAAAATGGCATAACCTTGAAATTTTCCTGCACCTAAAAACTCTTGACTTCTTTCTAACGTGAAAGCATCTGGCAACAAAATAGACAGCAACATGGTTGCACAAAAAACAATTGTTGAAATTTTGATGGTTTTATCCATTATATGATTAAATTTTTCGTTGTTTTTGAAAAATTTGTATCTTAAAAGTAAATATGTGCCCAAAATTACCGCGAATACTACCGAAAAAATCAAATAAAACAAGGTTTTACGCCTCCTTTTGTTTGATTATATCACATTTTGTAATTTTTACGCAAATAATATCAATCTATTTTTATTTCTTCAAGCATTTCGTCAATTTTTTCTTTATTTTGTGGTGAAAGTTCCACAAGTGGCATACGCACTTCGTCGAGCGCGATTATATCCATTTGCTTTAAAAAGTACTTTACAGGAATTGGGTTTGTTTCGCAAAACATCATTTTATTGATTGGTGAAAGTTTTTGATGAAGAGAAAAAGCCTCTTTTAACTTTTCTTGTTTTACAAGTTTGTAAACATCAACCGTTTGTTTTGTGAATGAATTGGCTGTTACGCTGATTGTACCATCAGCCCCAAGGCAATAGAAAAGAAAATTTAAGTCATCTTCACCGCTGTAAACTGCAATTTTATCTTGACATATTTGGCAAAGTTGCATAATTCTGTTTATATCGCAAGTTGCCTCTTTTATGCCATAGACATATGGATTTTCTTTTATAATTTGTTCAACGGTGGCAAGGTCTATGTTAAGTCCGGTGCGGGCTGGAACATTATACATGATGATTGGTATTTGCAAGGTGGCAAGTCGTTTATAATACTCTACAAGACCGCGTTGAGTGGTTTTATTATAATATGGGGTAACAACCAGTACGCCGTCAGCGCCTGCCTGTTTTGCTGTGATTGTGTTTTGCATGGCAAGGGTGAAATTGTTGTTGCCTGTGCCTACAATCATTTTAACTTTTGGAGGTATAATTTGTCTGCAAAAGTGCAAAATCTCCGCCCTTTCTTTTGCAGAAATTGTAGAGCCCTCGCCTGTTGTACCCAGCACTATAATTGCCGATGCACCCTCTTTAATCCCCTTATTTATTAGTTTTTTAAGTGATGCATAATCTACCTTATTGTATTTAAATGGTGTTGCAATTGCAATACCTACCCCATCGAAAAGTTTTTTCATAGTTTTCTCCTATGAATAAATATGATTGTAAAGAAGTAAAAGTGAAAGGGAATAGTGAAAAGTGAAGAGTGAAAAGGTAATAAGTAAAAAATCGCACCCATAAGTGTGCGATTTTTTGGAGCTGACGGCGGGACTTGAACCCGCGACCTACGCATTACGAATGCGTCGCACTACCAACTGTGCTACGTCAGCATGGCAAGGATTAAAGAAAGAAAACTCCTTCCGTCATGCCACTGGGGCATGACACCTCCCTCGAGGAGGGAGGTTGGCCCCCTTTCGTCGCAAGGGGCGGTTTAAACAAGTTTAAAGGAAAGGCGTTCTTCCTCTATGTTTTTGTCGATTACTTCTATGTTTACTGTTTGGTCGAGTTTTACAATTTCGTAAATTTGTTTATTATTTGCTTCTGTTGCATTTTTGATGTGAAGAAGTCCGCTTGCACCATTATCGAGAGCAATGATTGCACCAAATTTTAAAATTTTTACAACCGTTCCTTGATAAGTATCGCCAACATTGATTTCTTTTATTGCGATTGCCTTTGGGCTTTCTTGCAGGGCTTTTAAAGTGAGTGATACCTTTTTATTTTCTCTATCCACTTCCAGCACTTTAAACTGCATTTTCTGTCCCTCTGCGATAACCTCGCTTGGGTGCCCAATTCTTTTATGGCTTATATTTGATATATGCAGAAAGCAGTCTATTCCGCCAACTTCTACAAATGCGCCATAGTCAAGTATTCTTTTTACCCTGCCTGTAACAATTTTGTTGATGAAAATTGAACTCCAAAAAAGTGTTTCGTTTTTCTCTTTAATTTGATTTTCAAGCATTTTTATGCTGGCAATTATCTTTTTATTTTCACGAGAAATTTCTGTAACAATTGCCTCGAATTGTTTGCCAATAGCACGGCGAATGTCGCGAGTTGTAACCGAAATTTCTGCGTTTGGAACAAAGATGTTGTATTCCCCCATTTTTGAGAAAAGTCCGTCATCGTTTGTGTGTGTTGGAACAAATGTGAATTTACTGCCAAGTTTAAGTTTATGAGCGTTTTGAGTTGCAAGAACTTGGCTGTCTGCCATAGTTTTTGATACTTGCAACATACCCTCTTCATTTTTAGAGTTTAAGATGATAACCTTAAATCTATCACCAATTTTAAGGTTTGCATAATCTTCAACTTCTTCGGCTGGTAAAAATGCGTCGTTTTTGCCACCGATATTAAAAATGCAACCATCTGGGCGTTTTATGACAACTACGCCGTCAAACATTTGCCCCTTTTTATATTTTGTAAATGTGCGTTCTATTGCTTCTAAACTGAATTTCTCTTCCATATAACCCTCTTTTGCCATATTGTATCAAATTATTTTTTCTTTGTCAAAGACATAAGCGTTTGCTGGCGAAGTTCTTCCATTTTTTGTGCAACTATTTTTGTCGCTTCGTCCATTTCATCACTTGTAAGTTTTTTGCCATAAAAGGCATCAAGTTCAAACGCATCACCTACAACTACGCGATTTCTTTGCCAAACCTTTGGCTTTTTGGCAATAAACATTGGAACAATTGGCACCCTTGCTTTTATGGCAAACATGGCAACGCCTTGTTTTACCTCGCCCATTTGCATATTTTCATTATTTAAGCGAGTACCCTCTGGAAAAATTACCAACTTTTTGCCATTTTTAAGCACTTTAAGTGATGTTTTTATGGCGTTTATATCATTTGTTTCTCGGTCAATTGGTATTCCTCCCCATTTTCTGGCAAAAAAGCCCACAACCTTATTTTTGAAAAGTTGTTTTTTGGCAAGGTAGTACTTTTTCTCCCAAGTATGCACAGCCAAATTGATAGCGTCCATATTTGACGTATGGTTGCTGGCAATTATGCAAGCCCCCTTTGGGATTTTTTTCTTATTAACAAATTTGGTTGGGAAGAAAAATCTAATAAATGGAGCACAAATTATTTGAAAAAAATGAAACATAAATCCCCCTTAATTTATACCTTTCGCGCAAGCATATGCTGTGGAAAAAGCCGTTTGTAAATTAAATCCGCCGGTAAGGCAATCTATATCAAGCACCTCACCAATGAAGTACAGTCCCTCACAAAGTTTGCTTTCCATAGTTTTAGGGCTGACCTCTTTAAGGTCTACTCCTCCGCCTGTAACAATGCCTGCCTCTACGCCATAAAGTCCGCCAAATTCAAGCGGAAAATTTTTAAGATGTGCCACAATGTTTTTTCTTTGTTCTACCTTTATGGCATTAACCTTGGTTGTGCTGTCAAGGTTGAGTTTATTTAAAAACACCTCCACAAGGCGGTTTGGCATTAACCCTTTTATGACATGAGAAATGTTTTTATTTAAGTTTACCGAGAAATCACGCAAAAGTCTTGCCTCAAGTTGTTCTTGCGAAAGTGCAGGTTTTAAGTCTATTGACAGGCTTATGTGCTGTGCCTGTGAAATATAACTTGAAAGTGAAAGGGCTATTGGCCCTGAAATTGCGTCAGCCGTGAAAAGCATTTCACCAAACATTTGTTTTGTTTTGCCGTTGAAAGCACAATTTAAACTGACGTTTTTAAGTGAAAGTCCTTCCAATTGCGACACAAACTTATCTTTGATTTTTATTGGTACAAGTGCTGGGCGTGGTTTTATTATATTATGCCCAAACATTTGTGCGAATTTATATCCGTCGCCCTTACTGCCTGTTGCTGGGTAACTTTTTCCGCCGGTTGCAATGATAAGTTTATCAAAAGTAAATTGATTATTTTGCGAATAAAGGACAAATTGCTCCCCTTTTTTGACAACCGCTGTGATGAGTGTATTTAGTTGAAATTTACAGCCTTTGCAATGTGATAGAAGAGCCTTTGTAACATCGCTTGCTTTATCGCTTTGAGGAAAAACACGGTTGCCTCGTTCTGTTTTTAATTTAAGCCCCATACCCTCAAAAAAGTTGATTGTATCGGCAGTTGAAAAGCCGTTTATGGCAGAAAACATAAATTTTTCGCCATTTACAACATTTGATAGGTATGTTTGGGTGTCGCAATTATTGGTAAGATTGCATCTTCCTTTGCCTGTTATATATATTTTTTTACCGCATTTTTCATTGGCGTCGAAGATTGTAACTTCATGACCTTTTTCTACCAAAAAACCGCCAGCCATAAGTCCTGACGCACCGCCACCTATAATTGCGATTTTCATTTGTTCCTCACAAGATTGTTAAGTTCTTGCTCGGTAAGGTCGCGATATTCCCCTCGGCTTAAACCGCCAAGTTTTACACCGCCTATTCTTACGCGTTTAAGAAGTTTTATTGTTTTTCCGCAGGCTTCAAACATTCTGCGAACTTGTCTGTTTTGTCCCTCGTCAATTACAACCGAAAGTTTTGTAAAACCATTTTCAAAAGAAAGCCATTCCACCCTTGCACTTGGCATACGCTCTCCGTCCACAACAACGCCCTTACGCATAACTGCAAGTTCTCCCTCTTTAACTTCACCCTCTACGGTTACGCGATATTCCTTTTCAATTTGATATTTTGGGTGCCCAACTTGATTTGCAAAATCGCCGTCGTTGGTAAGGATTATAAGTCCCTCGGTGTCATAGTCAAGTCTGCCAATTGAAAAAAGGCGTTCTTCGCACTTTACAAGGTCAAAAATTGTTTTTCTGCCCCTTTCATCATGTGCGGTGCAAGCATAACCCTTTGGCTTGTTGAGTTTTATATACACAAAAGAGGAAGGCAATTTTACCACTTTGCCCTCCACGGTTATTTTATCCTTTTTTTCATTTATAATTGTGCCAAGTTCTGTAACAGGTTTGCCGTTTACGCAAACCTTGCCATCTAAAATAATTTCTTCACATTTGCGTCTGGAAGCAACTCCGCTGTTTGACAAAAATTTGTTTAATCTCATGTTTACCAATTGTTTAAGAGGTCTTTTACCTTCTCCCAAACAGAATTTCTCCTTACGCTTTCAATTGTATATATTTTTTCTTCAAAATGCAAGTCATTATCAATAAAAATTTTCACTTTGCCCACCTCTTGTCCCTTTTCAACCGGCGCTTTAAGGCTTTTTTCTATTGAATATACATAGTTTACTTTGCTAAGTTCTTCTTCGGTGAGTGGGTATAAGTATTCTGCCTTATTTGTGCCTATTGCGACATCTTCTTTTCTGCCCTCTTCAACTTGAATGGTTTTAGGCAGTTTGTAACCCTGTGTAAGGTTGTAAAGTTTGTATTTAGAGAACGCATCTTCAAGCAAAGTCTGGCTTTCTTCAAACATTGGCCCGCAGTTTAAAACAACGCAAACAAGTGTCATGTGCCCGCGTTTACAACTTGAAACAAGGCATCTGCCGGCGTCGTTTGTAAAACCGGTTTTAACTCCGTTGCAACCCTCCATTTTTGTAAGCAGTTTGTTTTTGTTTTTAAGGTACCTTGTTTTGCCAGCCTCGTTTGTGATTTTTATATTTTGGGTTGAAACAATTTCCTCAAATGTTGGGTTTTTAAGGGCATAGGCTGTGATAAGAGCAAGGTCATAAGCGGTTGTGTAGTGAGTTTTGCTGTCAAGTCCATGAGTATTATCAAAATGTGTATTTAATGCACCAATTTTCTTTGCCGTTTCATTCATCATGTTTACAAAGTTTTTTGTGTTTCCTCCAACATATTCACCTATCGCCACACTGGCATCATTGCCGGAAATAAGCATAAGGCCATATAAAAGGTCGCGAGTTGTCATTCGCTCACCCTGTCTTAAATATAGGCTTGTTCCGCTTATGCCAACCGCTTTAGGTGAAATTTCAAAGGTTTTGTCAAGGTCTTTACAGTTTTCTATCGCCGTTATTGCGGTCATAATTTTTGTTGTGCTTGCCATGGCAAGTTTTTGCGAAATATTTTTTCCATTCAGCACCCTTCCGCTTTGGCTTTCTATCACGCACATTGCCCTTGCCGAAGTTTGGGCAAGGGTTATATTTTGTGGCGTTTGTGGAATTGTTAGCAAAAAGGCAAGTGCAAAAATTATGCATAGAAAAATTTTATTTATCTGTTTTGTCATCTTTCTCCTCTTCCATGCGAGCAAGAATTGAATTAAACATATTTAATATTGTTTGGTATAGGCTTTTGTTTTCTACATTTACAAATTTTACATCACCCTCTTTCATAAGCACCAAAAAGCCAACAGGAGTAAGGCTCATTCCCCCGCTTGAACCACCCGCCATTGGATAGTTTGTTGCAACTCGACGGGCTGAAAGGTCGGCATATTCGCCACCGCCCACAACATAGCCAACTGTTACCTTTGAAATTGGAATTATTGTTGTGCCGTCATCTGTTGTAACCTTTTCGCCAATTACAGTGCTGGTATCCACAATCGTTTTGATTTTGTCCATAGCACCATCAATCATTTTTTTGATATTGTCGTTGTTTGTATAAATTTTCATTTTGCCCCCTTTTGATTTGTTGCCCTTTTTGTTAGAATAACCGAACGAAACAAAGAATATACCACGTCAAACAAAGAAATTGACATAACCGCCTTAACTGCAAACTGGCAAACCTGTCGGTTGTATGAAATTGTATCATAAATGCCCAGTGTTGCCGTGGGTTTTGCATTTTTTATTACACCCAACATAGACATAAGTAAAACGTTTATAGTTCCGCCAAGCATTGCGCTTGTAAACGCATCTTCTACGCCAAGATTATAAAAAATTGAAATTTCTTTAAGGCGGGTTTTATCCTTTATTTCGCCAAAAAGCATTTGCATAAAAATCATTTCTTTGCTGTTGAATTCAAGTTCTTTACTTATGATTTCATCTTCCTTTCTGGTATAAATTTTTTTGTTTTCAAACCATATAAGTTGGTGAGAAAGTTTTATTCGATAGAAAAATATACCTATTGCGCCAGACATTTCTGCCACATTGAATGAAAACCTGCCCTGTAATTTGATTGGAATGAAAAATATGATGATTATAGACAATGGAATTAAAAGATAAAAATTCATTTAAGCACCTCGTCAAGTGCCTTTGCGATGATATATCCGGCACTTTCAACATTTTCCTTAATGTCTTTGGGTGATAAAATTATCTCATCTTGTGAGTTTTGGGTTAAACTGCTGGCAAAAATCATAAAGGGCACGCCTATTGATATGCACTTTGCACCAACCGAACGTCTGTCTATTTTTTTGCCAAACCTGTTTACTCCACTTCCCGGTGTAAGTCCATTGGTTGTAATTTGAAAAGAGGTGCCAAGGCGGGATAGTGATGAGGTTGTAAGGGCATCAATTATAACAACAAATTCTATTTTTAAGCCCTTTACAAGCATTTTTACCATATCAAAAGTTGCAATTCCTGTCGAAAAGAATATATTTGGGCAAAATTTATATATGTTGTTATTTTTATTCAGTGGTTGAATTTCATAATAATCAAACACGCATTTACCAAGTTTATCAGCATCTATATCAGGATTGCCCAAACAAACGAGCAGGGTTTTGCAACCTTTTTTGATGCCAAGGTTTTTTATAAGCAAATTGATTTTGTCTGTTATGTTTTCTATTAAAAAAGTGTGTGCGTTGAAATTTTGCTGGTAAAGGTTTGGCGCGTTGAAAATATAGTATTCACCCCTATCAAGCCCCAATTTTTGTGATTTATAAAGGCTGTCGATTTTTAAATAGGCAACCGACATATCATATTTTTCGAGAGGTTTTACCGAATATCCATAGCGTTTTAAGTCGCTTCCACATTCATCAATTAGGTCAAACATATAAGATATTTTGCATATTTTTTAAAAAATTATTTATTTTGCTTGATTATTATTTTTTTATATGTTATAATGCAAAAGAAAAATTTAAAGGAGAAGAAATATGCCTAATATCAAATCTGCTGAAAAAAGAGTTAAAGTTATCGAAACAAAAACTGCTCAAAACAAGGCGATTAAGTCAAGAATTTCAACATTCATCAAAAAATTTAAGACTGCCGTTGCAAACAAAGAAGTTGAAAACGCAGAAAAAATGTATGTTGAAGTTGTTTCTCTTATGGACAAGGCTGCTGTGGACAACGTAATCCACAAAAACAGCGCAAACAGAAAGAAAGCACATTTCACAAAAATGCTTGACGACCTTAAAAAAGAGAGTAAATAATTGATAAAAAAGAAAAACCTTGGCTTTATGTCAAGGTTTTTTGTTTGTAAATACAACCAAATAATCTTGTAGTTTTATTTACAAAAAAATGATAGGTTTTGCCTATCATTTTTATTAAAATTTATTTTAGTAAACAAGGTCGATAAGACCGAATTTGCCGTCCTTTCTTTTATAAAGAATGTTGATTTTGCCTGTTTCTGCGTTTAAGAAAACAAAGAAGTCATGACCAAGTCTTTCTATGGCAAATCTTGCATCATCTACAAGCATTGGGTCAAGGTCAAAGGTCTTTTTCTTGTAAATGGTTGGAAGTTCTTCTGGTGCCTCCTCCAAAAATTCAAATGGCAAGAAGTTTTCTTGTTTTGAGCCTTTTGCTTTGATTTCCTTTCTTTTTTCATTGGTGCGTACAATTTGTTTTTCAAGTTTTGGAAGTGCAATATCTATATTGTTATACATATTGTCGGTTGTAACTTCACTTCTGTACAAAAGCCCTTTGCTGGTAACTGTTATTTCAAGTTTTTCTTGTTTTGCAGATTTTGAGCAAACAACTTTTACGCCCACCTCATCATCAAAATATTTTTCAAGTTTTGAAAGTTTTTCATTTAAAATCCTTTCAAGTCTTTGGCTGATTGTGTATCCGCCTCTTTCGATTAAATCAATTTTCATAGTGGTATCCTCCCTTGATTTTATATTAGCAAAAATCAA
The DNA here is from genome assembly GCA_017621525.1 of Clostridia bacterium. Classification (GTDB taxonomy): domain Bacteria; phylum Bacillota; class Clostridia; order Christensenellales; family UBA1242; genus Caccovivens. Next base: position 16,006 of record JAGASX010000022.1, on the reverse strand, counting down.
TAAAATTTCCAAACATTTTAAGCAAATTTTTATTCATTTGCAAAGGTAAGTCCCCTTTCATCGGCATCAATGATGATTGTACCGCTGTTTTGAAGTTGCCCAAGAAGTATTTTTTCAGCGATTTGGTCCTCTATTTCTTGTTGAATATATCGTTTAAGTGGTCTTGCCCCATATTCTATATTAGAGCCCTTTTCTACCACATATTCAAGTGCATCTTCGGTGATTTTAAGTGAAAGGTTTTTCTCTTTAAGTCGTTTATTGATGTTTTTTATAAGGATTTTGGCAATTTTTACAAGGTCTGTTGGGCTTAATGGGTCAAAAATGCAAATAACGTCGATGCGGTTGATAAGTTCTGGCTTAAACTTTTGTTTTAATGCGTCCATATATATCTTTTTGTCGGTGATTTCCTCTTCATCACCACCAAAGCCCAATTGTTTTCTATGTTCCTTTACTTCCCTTGCGCCAAGGTTGCTTGTCATGATGATTATTGTGTTTTTAAATGACACCGTTCTGCCCTGTCCGTCGGTAAGTCTGCCGTCATCAAGAATTTGCAAAAGAGCGTTGAAAATGTCTGGGTGTGCCTTTTCTATTTCATCAAAAAGAACAACCGAATATGGGCGACGGCGTACTGCCTCGGTAAGTTGTCCGCCCTCATCATAGCCCACATAGCCGGGAGGCGAGCCGATAAGTTTTGACACGCTGTGAGATTCCATAAATTCGCTCATATCAATACGGACAATATTGTTTTCATCATCAAACATTGCCTCGGCAATTGCCTTGCAAAGTTCTGTTTTGCCCACGCCCGTTTGCCCCATAAAGAGGAATGAGCCTATTGGGCGTTTGCCGTCTGCAAGACCTACGCGAGAGCGTCTGATTGCCTTTGCTACGGCGTCAACCGCCTCGTTCTGCCCGACAACGCGTTTATGCAATATTTCTTCCAAATGAACAAGTTTTTCCTTTTCGCTTTCTGTTATGCGGGTGATTGGAATACCCGTCCACTTTGCAACAACCTCGGCGATTTCATTTTCGCCTATACTTCCGCCTGACTTTCTTTCTTTTTTAACGTCAAGTTTATCGCGAAGTTTTTTAAGGTCATTTTCAAGATTTATTATGTTTGATTGAAGTTTTGCAGCCTTTTCATAATTCCTTTGCAAACTTGCCTCATCACGATTGGCGGAAAGGGTTTTTATCTTCTCTTCTATATTGCGAATTTCTTGTGGTTTAACTGTGAAATTAACCTTTGCCTTACTGCTTGCCTCATCAATAAGGTCTATTGCCTTATCTGGGAGGCTTCTGTCGGTGATGTATCGGTCTGAAAGCACTGCGGCCGCCTCGATTGCCTCATCGGTGATTGTGATTTTATGGAAAGCCTCGTAACTGTCTTTAAGTCCCTTTAAAATTTGAATGGTTTGTTCCACAGTTGGAGGGTCTACCATGATTGGTTGAAATCGGCGTTCAAGTGCCTTATCCTTTTCAATAAACTTGCGATATTCATCGGTGGTGGTTGCGCCTACTGTTTGCATTTCACCCCTTGCAAGGTATGGTTTAAGCATATCGGCTGGTGATGTTTCACCTTTTTCAGAGCCTGCCTGTGCAAGTGTGTGAATTTCATCAATAAAAACAATGATATTTTTGCTTTCAATGATTGTTTCTATGGCGTCTTTAAGTTTTTCTTCCATAGCACCGCGGTATTTTGTGCCCGCCATAAGTCCGCCAATTTCAAGTGAATATATCACCTTATCTTTTAAAATTTCTGGTACATCGCCTGCAACAATTGCCTGTGCAAGTCCCTCTACTACCGCAGTTTTACCAACGCCGGCCTCACCAATAAGCACAGGGTTGTTTTTTGTTTTGCGACAAAGAATTTCTACAAGGCGTTCTATCTCTTTTTCTCTGCCAATGACAGGGTCGAGTTTGTGTTCTTTTGCCTTTAATGTTATATCAGTGCCCATTTCAAGCAATTTTTCTGGCAAGGTGCTGTTTTGTTGTTTGTTTTGGGTGGATTTGCCCTCTTCCTTTCTTTCAGGAATTTTTATTGCTGACAAAATTTTGTTTTTTAGCGCATCAATGTCAACATCATATTGCCCCACCAAAATGCGATAAGCCACGCTTCCTGTGGAGTGCAAAAGGGCAAGAAGCAGATGTTCTGTGCCCAAAAATGAATGTCCCATTTGAAGGGCAAACTGTTGAGCCATGCGAAAAAGGTCTTTGGTGCGTGGTGTCATTTCTACAACGCCGGATATACCAAAAATATCTTCTTCGCTTACATTTTCTTCAAAAAATTGAAATAAATTTGCCTCAGTAACGCCTACGTCCGCCAAAAATTGAGCAGAAAGGCAATCTTTTACCGATGCAATGCCATACAAAATGTGTTCACTTCCAATAAGATTGGAACCAAACCTTAATGCAAATTTACTTGCATTTTTTATAACTTTTTGTATGTTGTCTGAATATGAAGATGATTGATAGTTCAATTTTTACCTCCTTTGGCACAATTCTTTTGCCTTATTAGAAATATACCTCGCACGAATGATTTTTTCCTCTTTTTCTTCAAAAAATTCAAAAATTTCCTTTAAATTTGCTGTTGCGCCCTCATGGTATAGTTTTTGAAACTTATCATTGTTTTTTATATCTATAAAGCCAAGTGCTTGGCCAAGTTTAAGTTGAGAGAGAAGCCCTATCATTTCTCCCTCTTCAAGGCAATGGCAATTTGTAAGCACACCAAATGCGCGTTGGCATATATCGCGGTATTTATCCCCCTCTTCCTGCAAAAGCAAACTTCTCATTTCCTCTTCCAAAGAGCAAACCGAATAGATAAAATCGCTGACCTTATCAAGAATTTCATATTCGTCAAGTCCAAGTGAGCCTTGATTTGATATTTGATAAAAATAGCCTAATGCCTTACTTCCCTCTCCGTAAATTCCGCGAATGGTAAGTCCGTTTTCTTTTGCACGAGTGAATAGTTCTGGCGTTTTATCCAAAATTTCACACGCCGGCAAAAACAGCATAACAGACGCACGCATACCTGTGCCAAGGTTTGACGGGCTGGCGGTGATGAAACCCAAGTTTTCATCAAAGGCAATTGGAAGTGCCGACAAAATTTCATCATCTATTTTTGAAAGTCGGCGGAATGGCTTATATAAATTAAAGCCCGCCTCGATGCACTGCTCTCTTATATGGTCCTCTTCATTTATCATAACAATGATTTTTTCATCTTCGGAGATTGCTATGCCTGAAATATCTTTATTTTCTATAAGTTCTTTGCTTATAAGGTGTTGTTCAAAAAGGGCGTTACATTCATTAAGGGTAAGGTCTTTAAGTGATAAAAAGTTGAAAACCTCAAATTTTTCAAGGGTTTTCATCACCGCACCTGTGATATACTTTGCGTCTACGTCGCTTTGAAGTTTGGTGTAAAATTTAAGTCCGTCAACGTTACGAGCAAGGCGTATGCGTGAGGATATTGCAATATTTTCAAAATTTTCCATCAGTTTTTCCCTTTTTTGCCTTTATGGGTTTTACCGCAGTACATTTTTTCTATTGCAATTTTAAGTTCTTCAATTTCTTGATAGCATCTGCTACAACCAACAAACCCCGTTTGCAAAATTTCATTATATGTTGTGTTGCAATATGGGCAAACTTTCATCGCGTCCTCCTTTCCGCCACCACATTTTTTATTTGAAAAAAGACAAAAAAGGATTTTACTCCTTTTCTATCCCCTTCATGGTAAGTGAAATTCTTTTTTTGTTAAGGTCAACAGACAAAACTTTTACGTCTACGCGCTGACCAACTTTAAGCGCCTCTGATGGGTGTTTGATGAATGAGTCGCTGATTTGGCTGATGTGCACAAGGCCGTCTTGGTGCACGCCAATATCCACAAATGCGCCAAAGTCAATTACGTTGCGGACAATGCCTGACATAATCATACCCTCTTTAAGGTCTTCCATGGTGATTACATCACTGCGAAGAACAGGTTTTGGCATACTTTCGCGAATATCTCTGCCCGGTTTAAGAAGTTCTTTTGTTATATCGGCAAGGGTTGGCAAGCCAATTTCACATTCTTTGGCAACCTTTTCTGCGCCTTTAAGGTCGATAAGTTGTGGAAGTGAGGCGATATTGCCATTTTCTACATCTTTTTCGCTCATATCAAAAAGTTTTAAAAGTTTTCTTGTTGCGTCATAACTTTCTGGGTGAACAGAGGTGTTGTCAAGAATGTTCTCTCCGCCCACAACGCGAAGGAAACCAGCACATTGTTCGTACGCTTTTGGCCCCAATTTTGGAACAGACAACAGTTCTTCTCTGTTTTTAATTCCCTTAACTTTTGCCCTATATGACACAATATTTTTTGCAATTGACATATTAAGGCCTGAAACGTATGACAAAAGTGATGGGCTGGCTGTGTTTATATCCACGCCCACGCTGTTTACGCAGTCTTCAACCACGCCGGTAAGCACCTCTGTAAGGCGGTTTTGTGGCATATCGTGTTGATATTGACCTACACCGATTGATTTAACATCAATTTTGATAAGTTCGGCAAGTGGGTCTTGAAGGCGTCTTGCAATTGACACCGCACTACGAAGTGATACGTCATAATCAGGGAATTCCTCTGCACCAAGTTTTGATGCAGAATAAACAGATGCACCCGCCTCGCTTACAACCGCATAACTTACAGGGCGAGAGGTGTGTTTGATAAGTTCGGCAACAAATATTTCTGCCTCTTTTGATGCAGTACCATTACCAATTGAAATGATGTCTACCCTATGTTTATCTATAAGGGTTTTAAGTTTTGCGATTGACTCTTCTGTTTTTGATTGTGGTGGTGTTGGGTAAATAACAGTTGTATCAAGCACGTTTCCGTTTACGTCAATTACTGCAATTTTACAGCCTGTTCTATACGCTGGGTCAAGTCCTAAAATAATGTTGTTTTTAAGTGGAGCCTCCATAAGAAGTGGCTTTAAGTTGACTTCAAACATTTTAATTGCTTGCTCGTTTGCCCTGTCAGTAAGGTCGCTTCTGCACTCTCTTTCAAGAGATGGGAAAAGAAGTCTGTCATAAGCATCTTCAATTGTTTCTTCCATAAGGGCGTTGGTGTCGGCGTTGTCCTTTTTAAATTCCTTATTTATAACCGCGATTGCAAGTTCTCGATTTACAATTACGTCCACTTTAAGGCATTTTTCCTTTTCACCGCGATTGATTGCCAAAATGCGGTGGCTTGGCAGGTTTTTAACCTCTTGTTTAAAGCCGGCGTAAGTTTCATATACACCGCTGTTTTCATTCTCTATAAGTTCACATTCAAGGGTTGCTTTGTTTTCAATAAGGGCGCGAAGTTCCTTTCTTACATCGGCACTATCGCTTATACGCTCTGCAATAATATCCTTTGCACCCGCGATTGCATCTAATGGAGTTTTAACTTCCTCATTTACAAATTTTTCAGCCTCTGTCATAACCACATAAGACTTTGATTGTGCTTGCAAAATATCGGCAAGAGGTTCCAACCCCCTTGCAATTGCCACAGCTGCCCTTGTTTTTCTTTTTGGCTTGTATGGGCGGTAAATATCCTCAACTTCGGTAAGAGTTCTTGCATTTTCAAGTGCAATTTTAAGTTCTTCCGTCCATTTGCCCTGCTCTGTGATTGTTTTTTCTACCTTTGCCTTTTCGTCATTAAGGTTGCGCAAATACTTTAATCTATCGGCGAAAGCACGAAGTGTTTGGTCGTCGCAAGTGCCGTGCATTTCCTTTCTATAACGTGCGATGAATGGGATTGTGCAACCCTCATCAAGCAGATTGATGATGTTTTGTGAATATTCTTCCTTTAAACCAAATTCTTGTGCAAGTGTGATGTGCATTTCCATTATATTTTCTCCTTTATTTTGTTTGCGATTTGTTTGATTTTTTCCCTTAAATTTAATAGTTTTGTTTGCAATTTCGCATCTTCAACCACAATTTTTTTATCCAAGATTGTCGCCTTTCGGCAGTCGCTTTCATAATCAACCTGCAAGTTGCCGTTGTCGCTTTGCAAAGATTGCAAAACGCTTTCTGCGTCTACAAGTCCGCCGTCATACATAAGGTTTGACGTGTTGTAAATTGCAAGTCTGCCCTCTGCAAACATATCTACATTATAGCATTTTCCGCTGGAAAACACAAACTTTAATGTGTTGAAATTTAAATTATATAAATTTATCGCGCCTCTGCCCTCTTCGGCGTCATCAATTGGCGTCAAAATCAGCGTTGGCGAATATTTTTTAAGCAGTTTTTGGTCCTCTTTATCAATAAAATTCATGCCCAAAAGATAACAACTTCTATCTAAAAAGCCATATTCTTCAAGCACCTCTGCTGGCGAGTGATTGAATTGTGATACAACTTTGCCAACTTCGTAAAGGCTTTGCCCCAATTTGATAAGGACAGGTGTTTCTGTGGTTGCGCAAAAATCTACTATATGGGAAAGGTAACTTTCTGTATAGTTAAGCAGGCTTTCAACCTCGATGATAATTCTATCACCCACAAGGTCGCCCGCCGATAGGCTGTCTATAATGTTTGCAGACAGCACCTCTTTGCCCTTTAAATTGTATTCGTCTATATATTTTATCGCGGTGTTTGGAAGTGGGGTTTTTATATTCACCTCACCCACGCCTGCAAGTATATTTTTTATAACCGCATATTCGCACATGACTTCGAGGTCTTCTTTTGTGAGAATTTTAAGAATATCTGTTTCATCAACATTTCTTATATCTAAAAACTCTGTTAAAGCAAGTCCAATTGCGTCGCAATATGCGTTTTTAAGTTTTTTTAGTGTTATGTTTTGCATAAATCTCCGTTTATTTTCCCATTATACAACAAATGGACGGCAAAAATCAAACAAAAGAGCGGGTTATTTTGCACGTTGATGCAAACAACTTTTTTGCGTCTGTTGAATGTGCAACAAAACCAGAATTGTTGGGCAAACCTGTTGCGGTAACCGGCAACCCCAAAAAGAGAACAGGAATTATTCTTGCCAAAAATGAAATTGCAAAAAAAATGGGCGTAAAAACCGGGCAAGTGATTGGACATGCCCTTGCTGTTTGCCCAGAACTTGTATGTTTGCCACCTCATTATGACATTTATGAAGAGGTAAGCGTTGCTTTGCAAGGTATTTACCTTGACTATACAAATTTTGTTGAGCCTTTGGGGCTTGACGAATGTTGGCTTGATATAACAGATTCGCTGAATTACCTGAAAAAATCTGGCAAAGAGGTTGCCGATGAAATTCGCGAGCAGGTGAAAAAAGAGTTGGGTTTAACTGTTTCAGTAGGCGTTTCTTTTTCTAAAATTTTTGCTAAGTTAGGCTCTGATTTGCGAAAGCCCGACTTTACCACAATTATACCGCGAAAGCAAATTGAAAGCATGGTTTATCCCCTGCCACTAAACTCTATTGTTGGAATAGGGTCAAGGCTTGAGAGGAAGTTTTCTTCAATTGGAGTAAACACAATTGGTGATTTTGTTAAACTTGAAGATGCTTTTTTAAAATCTATTATGGGAATAAACGGAACAAATTTAAAAAGCGATTTGCTTGGAGAGCGAATTGTGCCTGTGCTTGATTACTATCATCTTCCCCCACCTAAAAGTATTGGAAACGGCACAACTGCAACAAAAGACATAAGTAATTTAGCCGATATAAGCAAGATTGTGCATTTTTTATCACAAAAGGTGGCGGGGCGTATGATAAGGCACAAGGTTAAGGGCGAAACAATTTCTGTAACTGTAAAAGATAATGGGCTTAAAACCTTTCACAAGTCCCAAAAAATTCTGCCTACAAATGAAGCAAAAGTGATTGCCAAAGAGGCTATTAAACTTATTCAACTGATATACGATTTTAAAAAGCCAGTACGGGCTGTACGAGTTAAAATAAGTTCTCTTTCATCTGCAAATGTGTGGCAGCTTTCTATGTTTGATAGCGAAAAAGGGGCAATATCGGCTGTTACCGAGCAGATAAACCAAAAATATGGTAAAATCTTTTTAGCATCAAATTTAGCCGATTTTATAAACACTTCCAATCACCCACAGGAATAAATTCGACAAAAATTTTTCACTTTTTAAAAATTTATTTTGATTTTGTTTTGAAAATGAGACAATTTAAGTATAATAATTTTGTGTTGCATGAGTTTTTTATGTTTCCGCAAAGATTAAAGCCAAAATGGCTGTATCTATGCAACTTTTAAAGGAGAATTTATGAAGAAATTTCAAATTTTGGTGGACAGCGCGTCCGACCTTAAAAATGACTATCTTGACGGGCTTGATATTGGTTTTAAAGTTATTCCGCTGACCATTCACGCCGGCGAGAAAGAGTTTATCGATGACGACAACATTGACATTGATGCTATGCTTGAAGCAATGCACGCCTGCAAAAAATCAACTTCTGCCTGCCCTGCACCACAAAGTTTTCTTGATGAATTTGACAAGGCAGAGCACACTTTTGTTGTAACAATTACAGCAAAACTTTCTGGTTGCTATAACTCTGCAATGGTTGCAAAGCAATCTTATGAGCATGGTGAAAATGTGCACGTGATTGACAGCAAAGCAACTTGCGGAACAGAAGTTTTGATTGTGAATAAACTTGTTAAGCTTATAAATGAAGGGCTTTCTTTTGAAGAAATTGTTGCAAAAATTGAAGAATATCGCGATAGCAAATCCCTTTGGTTTATTCTGCAAAAGTTTGACAACCTTGTAAACAATGGCAGAATGAGCAAAATTGCTGGCATTATTGCAAGCAAGTTGGTTATACGCCCTATCTGCATTGCTTATGAGGGTGAAATTAAAATGCTTAAAAAGATTATTGGTATTAAAAACGCTTTTGCAAAACTTGTGCAACTTATCAAAGAGAAAAAACAAGATTATTCGGAAGATACACTTATTATAAGCCACTGTAAAGCCGAAGAAGAAGCAAAATCCTTAAAGGCTGACATTGAAAAAGAATGTAACTTTAAAGAAATTCAAATTATGCCAATGAGAGGGCTTTGTTCTTACTACGCCCTTGAAAAAGGTGTTATCCTTTGCCATTAAAAACAAAAACAGCCATTTGGCTGGTTTTTTATTGTTTTAACATTGCTTTGGTTTTAAGTGCATACTTGGTTGCTTGTGTACCAGCGATTGCACCCTCGCCCACCGCAGTTGAAATTTGTTTTATTTCGTTGTGTCTTACATCACCACAAGCGTACACGCCAGCAAGTGATGTTTCCATTTTTTCATTGGTGATGATATATCCTCTTTCATCAAGGTTTATCACGCCTTGCAAGAATTGAGTTTCTGGTTTTCTGCCAATTGCAACAAAAACGCCGTCAACGTCAAGTTCTTTTACTTCTTCGCCCTGCTTATAAACAAGTTTTTCAAGCGTACTTTCACCCTTGATTTTTTGAGAGTACCCACCGCGAATTATAGTAACATTTTGGTCGGTTTCAAACTCATTTTCTGCATAATTATGCAATTTTAAGTTGTCTTTGGTAAGCAAGTAGACATGACTGCACACGCCAGCCAAATATCTTGCATCAGCAAATGCAGAATCACCCGAGCCAACAACTGCAACCCTTTTACCCTTAAAAAAGTTGCCGTCGCAAATGGCGCAATAACTTACCCCTCTACCCTTGAATTTATCTTCACCCTCTATGCCAAGTTCTCGCGAAAAACTGCCCATTGCAAAAATTACCGCATAGGTTTGAATGGTTTGCTTTTTTGTTTTGATTGTTTTTATTGGCCCGTCAAGTTGAAAATCCGTCGCCTCTTCTTTGATGATTTCAAGTTGTTGAGATTTTGCGTGCTGGGCAAACTTTTGGGCAAGATCGAAGCCCTCTATCTCTTCAAACCCTGTGTAGTTTTCAATTTTGCCTATTATGTTTAGTTGTCCGCCAAGGGCAAACTTTTCAAGCACTGCAACCTTTCTTCCTGCCCTTTTTGCGTATATTCCTGCGGTGATGCCTGCACTGCCACCGCCTATTATGATGATGTCATAAATATTTTCCATGTTTACCTCGCAGTTATTATATCACAAGTTTTTTCTTTTTAAAAAGGATTTAAGGGTTTTAAACAAAAAAAAGGATGCCATTGCATCCTTTTGATTATCTCTTTGAGAATTGAGATGATTTTCTTGCTTTTTTGAGGCCGTACTTCTTTCTTTCTTTCATTCTTGAATCTCTGGTAAGAAGTCCTGCTTTTTTAATCTCTGGTTTAAGTTGTTCATCAGCCTTAACAAGAGCACGAGCAATACCGTGGCAAATTGCGCCCGCTTGGCCTGAAATTCCGCCACCTGTAACGCGTACAACAGCATGGTATTTGCCTTTTGTACCTGAAACTTCAAATGGTTGTTCTGCAACCAAAAGAAGTGTATCTCTTTGAAGATATTCACCCATATCTCTGCCATTTACAAGGTTTTGTCCTTCACCTGCAAAAAGTCTTACTCTTGCAATTGATTTCTTTCTTCTGCCTGTTGAAATAACTTGGCTTGCTGACTTTGTTTTCTTCTCTGCCATTAGTTTCTTGCTCCTTTTACTTCAACTTTTTCTGGTTTTTGAGCCTCGTGTTTATGAGCCTCATCTTTATAAATGTGAAGTCTTGTAATTTGTTTTCTGCCAAGGCTTGTTTTAGGAAGCATTCCCTTTACAGCAGTAAGCACAGCCCTTGGAGAATCCTTTTGCATAAGTGTGCCATAGTCGATTTCTTTAAGTCCACCAACATAGCCTGTGTGCCAACGAAGTTTTTTGTCTGTAAGTTTTTTACCTGTAAGCACTGCCTTGTCTGAATTGATTACCACAACGAAATCTCCGCAATCTACGTGTGGTGTGTAAATTGTTTTATTTTTTCCTGTCAAAATGTCTGCAACTTGGCTTGCAACTCTTCCAAGTGGCAATCCTTGTGCGTCTACAACGAACCATTTTCTTTCAATGTCCGCTGGTTTTGCCATATATGTTTTCATTATTCCTCCAAAAATTTTATCCGCCAATATCGAGCAAAAGCCGTTGAAATCTTTTGTCCGCATGCCTATTCATGAGCATAGGTTTTGCCGGAACTTAACTTTTGTCTTTGGGCATTTTCTTTTGCGGGGCTTTTGCAAACAAAAAACGCCTTGAATTTAAGACGCTTTTATTTTATATAATATAAATCATTTTGTCAAGCATTTTTGCATTATTTATTAAAAATTTTTATGCCAAGTTTGATTGCTCGTCCTCTTCCGCCTCTTCTAAACGTTTAGAATGTAAAATCATAGAGTAAAATTTGATGATATATTGAGCGTTTGCCGAGTGGAACGAAACCTCATCTTCTACCGCCTTTTTTGCATAACCGAAGAAGTATTCAAGTGCGATTGAGTAGGCACTTTCCAGCCCACTGCTTTTTATGGCAACAAGGTTGCCTTTGATTGCGTTGTTTGCAGAATTAAATTCATCCATACTTGCCTTGGAAACGCCCCTATCGGCAATTGTCATCTTTCCGCCCTCTACAACCCCTTTTTCGGCTGAAATTTCAAGAACTTTTTGGGCAAAAACCATAACCGTTTCATCACAAACTTTTTTATCTTTAAAATAGTCTGCAATCTCTGCGGGGCAAAGGGCAAAATACTCGGTTTCTCTTTCTTGTAAACTTTTTAAACCGCTGTCGCCAAAACTGTATTTAGGCATTGACATTATAACCTTTTTTACCGCCAAATTCAACTTATCTTCCAATGTTTTTGTATGTGATTTTGTGGCTTTAAGATAACTGATTACAAGACCGTTTAAAACCGCCCAAGACACCTCTTCATCAAACTTTGCGTCCTTATCATCAAGAGCCCTTTCTTTAAATTCTTCGCCCATCATTTCAAAAATTTTCATCTGTATTCCTCGCTGTTTTTATTATTATAACATAGTATAATTCTATAACGCAAGCGATTTTGTGTGAATATTTATACATTTTTATAAATTTTTATGCATAAATATTCAAGGGCAAAAATTTGATAAAAAAGGGTTGACAAATGCCTGTATATATTATATAATAATCTTGACTTAAAAGAATTATCTTATTTTATACCTTGCACCACGTGTGCCATTTTAAGTCTGCTACATAGAATTTTGCGTTGAGGGGAAAAACTACCGCCTTTTGACGAACCTTAAATTTTTACGATTATTTATCACATGGACAACCTGTGATTCATATATACAACTGAACATGTCAAAATGTGTGCATACTTCCCCTTTTAAATAGGAGAAAATGATACATGGCTAAAAAAAGAGCTGGCACGAAAAGTGCTTTAAATAATTCAAAACCAAAAATTGAGGTGTCTGTTTGGACGCCACTTTTTGATGAAAAAGAAGAGAAAACGAAAGAGGAACTTGCGGTTGGCGATGACACTTTGAAAGAAATTAAAGATGTGATGAGCAAGCACCTTTATAACAAAGGCGAAGAGGCAAATCAAACGGAAGAAGATGACGTATGGCAAAAAGTTTTTGTTACAAAAGATGTTCCCCTTGCAAAAAGGGCTGAAAAGCCATCTGCAAAGATAAAACTTACCAAAGAGGAAAAGAAGGCAAAAAAAGAAGCAAAAAAGGCGGAATACAAAAAGACAACTTTTAAGCACAAGTTGAAGGTTATGGCAGTTTTGTCTGTGCTTGGAATTTTTACAGGAAGCGGGCTTGGCGTATGGTACTTCAACTTTAACCTTAAATCAACTGTTGACTATTCACAGGCAGGAAATCCGGAGGACTATGTTCAAAGCGTTGATGAAACGCTTACAAGAAACTTTGCAGGATTTAATCTGGCGGACAAGGCAAATTGGGTTGATTATGCCCAAACTGCCGGAAAAACCCCCGCCAACCTTTCGCCTGTTGACAACTTTGTTTTGGCACAATATAACATTCAAAATGCAAATTCATACACGGTGATTGGCGAAGGAAGCGTTGTTGCAAAAACAATTATCACCGTAGACCAATTTTTATACAGCGAAAAGAAGTTTGACGGCGAAAGATATTCATTTGTAAGCATAAGCCCAGACACAACCGGCATTGTTGGAGATGTTGCCGTGTGCGACGTGCTAACAAAAGGCGGAAACAGCATTGCATCCTATAAAGGAAACATCCACGATGGTAACCGCTCTGCCGATTGGACTTACAACACCTCCTATTCATCAGCCAAGCACGGCAACTTGAATGGAGTGAAGGTGAACGACATTCAGCCTTACCTTATTTGTACAGAAACCGTTGTTTCTTCAAGTGAAATTACAATTGATGAAAATGGCAACTATGTTTTTACATTGGAACTTGACACAATTAAGGCAGTGCTTAACTATATTAAACAGGTGCAAAGAACGGGCGGACTTTCCACCTATCCAGAGTTTAAATCTCTGCAAACCACATTTACAATCACGCCAGACTGGCAACTTGTGAAAATGCACATCGTTGAAGTTTACACTGCTGTTAAAGTGGGTATGAGGCCAACCATTACCGGTACCTTGGACTTTGATTTTACAATCAATCAGCCGGTGCAGTTGCCTACGCTTCCCGAAGTTGCTTAAAAGGAGATAAGTATGAGAAAGTTTTTTAAATATCTATGTTATACTTTGCTGTTTATGGTTATGTCCATAGGCTCTGCTTATGGTGCAATCACTATTTCCATGAACAATGCCTCTAATATGCAAAATTCTATGAATGGAGGCGAAAGTGAGCCCCTGCCGGAGCAACTTACAAGCATTTATGAAAACATTGCAAGTGAAGATGCAATGCAAATTAACCTTTCCGCCGGCATAAATGCGGGAAGTGAAAACTATATTATTGACGTTGAAGTGGAAATGGACACTTCTGCGGGGTATGAAAATCTTGCACTTGACGGCTCCATTAAAATTGCCGAGGCTGGTTTAGCAAGAGCCTCTGCCCTTTATGACATTGACTTTTCTTATCAAAATGGCATGGCATTCTTTGATATGTTTGGTGGAAGAATTGCTCTTGACACCACAACCATTATTGAACCTGTTATGTCTATCTTGAAAATTTTAAACATTCAGATACCAGAACTTGGCTCGCTTGAACTTAATTCTCTTACACCAGAAGTTATTTTGGGTATGCTTACAAACTTTACCGAGGAAAAAGGCGACGGACAAATTACTCTTGTTATTGACGTACCTGTGATTGGCAAAATCAACCTTATTTGCGACCTTGACTATTGCGTTCAAGAGTTGGCTTTACCTGAAATTGCCTTTAACGAAAGTTCTTCTTTGACAGTTTCTTCAAAAATCACCTACCCTGAGTTTGTTGAAATTGAAAAGAAGGTTGAAAGTGATTATATTAAAGTTGGCGGTTTGTTATCATCTGCCGAAAGTGTGCTTGATTATATGAACAGCGAAGGAATTGCCTTTGACTTCGATTTTGATTTTATGGGCAATAAACTTACAGGAAGTTTACAAGCAAATCTTGTTGATTTAACATCTATGGCAACAATTGACCTTTATGGCAATGAACTTCGTCTGTTTGCTGTTGACAACATTATATATATAGAATACGGCAACATACTTGCAAGTTTTGCGTTAAGTGATTTTGACAAAATCAACAACATTCTTAAAACATATTTTAACATTGACATACCGCTTGACACAATAACCGACATTTTGCAATCACTTAAAACTGGCGACTTTGCAAGTTTGTTGGATAAATTTGACCTTGACATTTCACCAAGCGACATTGACCTTTCAATTCTTGAAAATGTGATTGTAAAGGGCAATTTGACCGCGCTTTCTCTTCGTGAAATTGGCGATTTTGGAATTACAACCGACGACAACGGCGACCTTACCAAACTTGCTTTCAGCGGTTTAGGCGTTGAGGCTGTGCTTAAAACCACAGAGTACAAAGATTTCGCCCTTTCTTACGATAAAGAAAATTATATTGACCTTGCAGTGATGATACCTACCGTTGAAAATGCAATTTCAATTTTACAATCACCTACCGTTTCTGGTGAAATTGTAATCTCTTTGGGAGATTTAAAGTTCCCTCTGCAATATGCATTTGACACAACACAAATGTACGGCATGATTAGTGGCGAGTTCTTGGGCGGTACACTTGAAATTTCGCTTGTAGACGGAATGGTTTATCTTTCATTTGCAAACCAACCTTTAGTGGCTATTGACATGGCAACTATTCAAGCAGACATCAACGAATTTCTTGCACAACTTGAACTTGACGTTGAATTCAGTTCAATTGCACAAATTTTTGCAGGACTTGGGCTTATCTTCAATCAAAACGGCTTGCTGTTTACTTCGCTTAAACAAACCGACGATGGTTTTATCCTTTCTACAAATTCTATGGATATTGTTCTTTCAAACAGCCTTAAAGAAATTTATATTTCAACAGGGCTTGTCGGTTTTGGAGTTGACATAAGCATTTTAGGTGGCAACGCAGTTGTTGAAAAACCTGCAATTGAAAATCAATCTAATTTTGCTGAGTTTAAAGATATGCTTTACCTTGCGGAGGCGTACATTAAATCTGGACTTTTGAAAGCAACCGAGGGTGCTTACAACTACTTCAAGCAAGGCAACATGGCTTTTGATTTTGAAATTGAATTGAACGGCGAAATGCTTTGCGGAAATATTGACGTTGATTTTGCAAACAAAGCGTTGAAACTTTGCATTAGCGTTGGCGATGAAAACATTGTTCTTGTAGCCCAAAACAAAGCAATTTATCTTGAATTTGCAAATATTTACGCACAATTTAACATAAATGACCTTGCAAAGGTTGAAAGAATTTTAAGTGAACGCTTTGGAATTGAACTGCCTCTTTCAACAATTATTGAAATTATTGACAACATTGACGACAACACACCTTTTGCATTACTTGCAGGGCTTGGCATTGTGTTTGATTTAAGCAAAATTGACCTTTCATTCTTCGACAGCATTGTGGTTGACGGAAATACAACTACCATTCCTGTTGAAGGTATTGGCGAAATTGCCCTTACTTTAACTGACAGCGTTCTTACTAACATTGGATATGTTGGCAATGGAGTAACTGCAAATGTTGAACTTGTTGGGTTT
>JAGASX010000021.1 GCA_017621525.1 Clostridia bacterium | reverse complement strand
TTTTGTTTTTGTTTTTGTTTTTTGCTCTCGAAAAAATATTTAAAAAAATTATAAAAACTTTTAAAAATCAGTTGACTTTAAATAAGCAGGTGTGGTATAGTATTGGAGTAATGGAAGTTTAGCTCAGCTGGGAGAGCATCTGCCTTACAAGCAGAGGGTCATAGGTTCGAGCCCTATAACTTCCACCAACACGAAGTGTCCAACCGAAAGGTTGGGCATTTTTATTTATATAAAAATGCAGTGGAAGGCTACATCACCAAAGGTGATATAACTTCCACCAATAAAAGAAACCGACAGGGTCGGTTTTTTTTTATTGGTGGAAGTTACAAGGTTCTGCCGATAGGCAGGTTCTTATAACTTTATTAAAGGCTTTGTACAATCGTTTGGGCAGGCTGTTGCCGACCATGTCGTTTTTTTTATTGGTGGAAGTTACAAGGTTCTGCCGATAGGCAGGTTCTTATAACTTCAAAGGTTCTTGCGATAGCAAGGTTCTTATAACTTTATTAAAGGCTTTGTACAATTGTTTGGGCACGCTGTTGCCGACCATGTCAGTTTTTTTATTGGTGGAAGTTACAAGGTTCTGCCGATAGGCAGGTTCTTATAACTTCAAAGGTTCTTGCGATAGCAAGGTTCTTATAACTTCAAAGGTTCTGCCGAGATATAGGTTTTATAACTTTCGTTGTTTAGCATAATTTAGTTTCAAAAAAAGATAGGCATTTTTGCCTATCGTTTTTATTCTTCGTTATTTTGTTTTTTAAGCAGGTCGCGAATTTCTTTAAGCAATTCTTCTTGGGTTGGATTGTTCTTTTTAAATTCTGCATCTGCAAGCGCTTTTGCCTCGGCATCTGCTTTTGCCTTTTCCTCAGCCTTTACTTTCTTTTCTGCCTCGTATTCAGCCCAAACTTCTTTAAACTTTCTACCCTCTTGTTTTGCTTTCAATTTAATTGCCTTGCGCTCTTCTTTATATTCCTTTTTGCTTTGTTGTTCAATCGCCTCGCCCATTTCTTTAAGTTTTTTGCGAGAAGTATTTACAACTTTCACCATAAGGAAAACTGAGAACGCAATAATAAGGAAATCAATTACATATTGCAGGAAGGAACCATAATTCCAACTTAAAGTAACATTTTTCACTCCGTCAACAATTTCCCAACGAAGAGGCAGGCTTAATTCCTTTAAACTTGCCGCACCTGTTGCCCAAGTAACAAGTGGCATGATAAGGTCATTAACCATGCTGGATACAATTTTGTTGAAAGCGGTTGCAATAATCATACCAACAGCAAGGTCAAAAACATTGCCTTTTGAGATAAAGGCTTTAAATTCTTTAAAAAACTTTCTCATTTGCTTTACTCCCTTTGATAAAAAGATTATATCGCGTTTTGCATTTAAAATCAACCGAAATTCACAAATTAAGAAAGAAAAAAATAATATGTTTTGAGGGCAAGTGCAATGGAGGAATTTATGGCTTGCAATACAAACTTTAATCAATGCAATGCGGGCAGACAATATCCACAGCCCATTTCAAATTGTGCCTGCCAAATTTTAAACCTTTTAAATTCATCAGGGCTTACCGTTGTAAATCCAATTGTTCTTTCGTCCTCTTTTGTAAACGCGGTTGCAACCCAAATTGAAATAGGACAGAAATTAACATAATGCTGTAAAAATGTTGAAAAACATCAAAAAAGTGGTATTTTGCATCAAAATTTGCGTAAACTATATTAAAATCGACGAAATATTCTTTTAAAAATTTTTTAAAATTCTTGCTTAAAATGCTTGTAGAAAATTTTTATTTTAGTATATACTGAAAGTGTAAGGAGGGATATTATATGGAAGATAAAATCAAAAAAGCAAAAACGGCAATGTTGGAATGTTGGTTTATTTTCAGTAAAACAGGCAATTGCCAAGATGCAAGAATGTTGATTGATGCAATGCGTGAATATGATATGCTCCTTGAAGATGAATACGCAAAGGAGATGTAGTTTGTGGCGTCCACAAAAGTAAAAGCGATTGTAATTGGCGGTACAAATGTAAAAGAAAAGGATAAACTTCTTACCTTGTTTTCCTTGGAAGATGGCAAAATTTCTGTTTCAATGAAAGGCGTAAGGGGTGAAAAAGCAAAACTTAAATCTGCAAAAGAGGTGTTTACCTTTGGCGAATTTGTCATTGAAGAGGGCAAATATTCAAAAATTGTTACGTCAGTTGACGTGATAGATAATTTTTATGCCCTTTCTGCCGATATAGAAAAATATTATGAGGCTTGCGGTGTGATTGATGTGCTTAACAAAATTGCAACAGAACCCAACCCTCAACTTTTTATAGAAACAATAAAGGCGCTTAAAACACTTTGCTATGAAGATGTGAAAAAGTACTATGTAATTGATAAATTTTTGCTTTCAATTTTTGGTGCTATGGGATATGGATTTTTAGGTGATAAATGCTCTTCATGTGGCGCAAAACTTGAAAAGAAATATTTTAATTATTCAATAGGTGAAATTGTTTGCCCCGCTTGCAGAACAATGCAAAGCGAAGAGATTTCAGGCGCTTGTTACAGTGCATTAAAACTTTTAAATAATACCGATTATGATAATTTGCACACAATAAAACTTGGCGGTTTGGGCGAAGTTCAGGCATATAATTTATTGGCGAAAAATTTTGAATACCGCACGGGATTTTCAATTATTCAATTGGTTTAATAAAAACATTTTTCCGCCTTTGTTTTAAAGGGGAATAAATAGATAAAAAAAGAAAACGCTCACTTCGTTTGTGTTGTTCTTGCGTACCTAAAAAATAGAGGCGAAAACCTCTATTTTTTTTATTTTAAATTTTTTCCGTCATTAAGCCCTTTAATATAAGCCAAAACTTTTTGATTTTGCACTTTGTCAAGAGATTTAAGTTCTTCCAAAATCGCAAGTTGGTCAAGAGTGAAATAGCTTTTGTTTATAAGATATGGCACCTCGTGCCCAACAAGAAAATCAACAGAAACGTGATAATAATCTGCAAGTTTTTTAAGCATTAAAATATCTGGTTGACGTTTTTCCAATTCATAATTTTGATACGTCTGTTTTTGCAAAGATAGTTCGCTTGCAACCTGTTCTTGCGTTTTACCAATATTTTTTCTTAACTTTTTAAGTATTTCGCCAATCATAATTCCCTCTTTTTACAAAATGATAGATAAAAAATACATTTTGTATATCTTTTTTATCCGTTTTGCTTGACAAATATTCAAATTGTATGTAATATTTGATTAAATAAATACAATTTGTATATGCCAAAGTCTTTAATCGGGTACATGAAGCGACCTGAAGGGATTGAGCCTTCCCTGAAACCGGGGAAGGTGGCACGAAGCGCCGGAAGAGGCTCGCAGTGGGGCAGACAAAGTAAAAATTTAGAAGCGGTTAACGATAGCCGAGCAACAATAAAAAGGGCATAATGCCCTCGCAAGGAGGAAAACATGACCAAAACATTTAAAATGCTTACAACAATATCATTCATTGCAATGGCAATTGTGCTTACCTTTGTTGGAGTATGGGCAATCACCGACCTTGACTTTTCTGTTGGCGGGGATATAACCTATACTGCACCAGAGCCAAAGGGGCCAATAATCACAATGGGGGAATATCAAGGTGAGGCAGTTGAATGGAAACTGATTGCAGTTGACGGGCAAAAATTCAATGGAGAAACATTGCCAACAAGCGGGATTGGAACGTTTATTATAAGTACTGTGAATTGTATATACATAACGGCATACTTTCATGATGAATTGGAAATGGTTGAATATGAAGATGCCTCAATAAGGGATTACCTTAAAAATGAATATGTTTCAACACTTAATTTATCCAGTGATACCACATACAATAAAATCAAAGCCCGTACGATGAAAGACTTGGCAGTAGACGCGGGATATAATTACAATGGTTTGGCGTCAAGCAGTCATGCTGATAACGAGGTTTATGACAAAACTTCAACAAGTACAGAATCTGACAAACTTTGGCTTTTAAGTGTTAAAGAGGCGTATGAATGGCTTGGAGGTGGTGTGGTCGGTTCCGATAACATCATTTCAGATTGGAACACTTATCGAGAAAATTACCAATTGAAAGACAAAGACCAAGCGTATATGTCGCTAAATTATTGGTTGCGATCCTTGTTTTGGTATCAAGAAGACCCGTTTTGGGAAGAAACAATTGCCATGACAGTGTCTACGGATGGGACACTTGAAAGTCTGTCGGACGTATCTTGCGCCGTCCGCCCGGCGTTCAACATAGATTTAAGTCTTTTATAAAAAATTAAAATTATTGATAATTTAACCTCAATTTGCAAAAAATTGAGGTTTTTTGCTGTTTTTTCACCTTTTTTATGCAAATTATGATAAATTATCGCACAAAAACAGTCTGTTTTATGTTGTTGGTTAAGGGCGGTTGTCAGCATACTTCAACCGTGTGCCCTTATATTTATATATAATATATGCAACGAAATTTTAACCTATTTATACATTGCATTTTGGCTTGCCTTTGGGGTGCTAAAAAAAATATAAATTTCTTTTAAAAAATCCTTGACTTATGGGTTGGGATTTGGTATTATACTAATGCTGTGAATTATGGGTTGAGGCATAAGGTTACTTCAAATACCGGCATTTGAAGAGAATTTATGCGGACAAGTTCGTGGCATTGCGACCACGGGCGACTAACCAAAAGTCACATTTTTTAAAGTCTTACAGCATGACACACACGGGCGAGTATATCGTATGTGGCAGACAAGGCGAGGTGTGATGGTTAGCATTGCTATTACAGGAGGTAAGTTATTTAATGGCAACACAAGTTATCAGAATTAAATTGAAGGCCTTTGAACACAGCCTTATTGATGAAGCTTGCAAAAGAATCATTGATACTGCTGAAAAGTTTGGCGCGAAAGTCGCTGGGCCTATCCCACTTCCAACAGATAAAGAAGTGGTTACAGTAATCCGTTCACCACACAAATACAAAGACAGTCGTGAACAATTTGAGTCAAGAACTCACAAAAGACTTATTGATATCTACTCACCAAACGCTAAGGCGGTTGATGCTCTTATGAAAATCGACCTTCCAGCAGGTGTTGATATCAAAATCAAACTTTAATAGGAGGAAGACAGAAACATGAAAAAAGCAATTATTGGCAAAAAACTTGGTATGACACAAGTCTTCACTCCAGAAGGCGTGGTTATCCCAGTAACAGTTGTAGAGGCTGGTCCTTGCCCAGTTGTTCAAGTTAAGAACAATGAAAAAGACGGATACAATGCAGTTGTTGTTGCATTTGAAAAACAAAAAGCACAAAGAGTAAACAAACCTATGACAGGCGCTTACAAGAAAGCCGGAGTTGACTGCTATAAGTTTGTTAAAGAACTTAAACTTGAAAACGCAGGTGAATACAACCTTGGACAAGAAATCAAGGCAGACATCTTCGCAGAAGGCGACAAAGTTGACGTAACAGGTACAACTCGCGGTCGTGGATTTACAGGCGTTATTCAAAGATGGAACCAACACCGTTTGAAAATGACACATGGTACCGGTCCTGTTCATAGAGAAGTTGGTTCAATGGGTGCAAACTCAACACCATCAAGAGTGTTCAAAAACAAACATATGCCTGGACACTATGGCGTTGAAAGAGTTACCATTCAAAACCTTGAAATCGTAAAAGTTGATGCTTCAAGAAATGTTCTTCTCGTTAAGGGTTGTATTCCAGGACCAAAAGGCTCTGTTGTTACACTTCGTGAAGCAGTTAAAGGTCAATAAAGGAGAGTAAAATGGCAAAAGTTAAAGTATACAATATGCAAGCAAATGAAGTTGGCTCGGTAGAACTCTCTGACGACCTTTTCGCAGTTGAGTACAACGAAGCCCTCATTCATGAGGTTGTTGTCGCTTACAACGCAAATCAAAGACAGGGTACAAAATCAAGCCTTACAAGAAGCGAAGTAAGAGGACACGCAAAGAAACCTTGGCGTCAAAAGGGAACAGGTCGTGCAAGACAAGGTTCAACCAAAGGCCCACAATGGACTGGCGGTGGCGTAGTGTTCGCACCAAAGCCAAGAGATTTCTCAAAGAAAGTAAACAAACAAAAGAAAAGATATGCGCTTTTAAGTGCAATCAGCACAAAAATTGCACAAAATCAAGTTGTTGTTCTTGACAAATTCGGTTTTGAAAATCCAAAGACCAAAGAGGCAAAGGCATTCGTTGATGCATTCAAATTCAACGGAAGCGTACTTGTTGTAAACGACGTTAACGACAAAAACACACTTCTTGCAGTTGCAAACCTCCCAAGTCTTGAAGCAAAGGCAGTTTCAAACATCAACGTATATGACATCATTTCAAACAAAAATGTTGTTCTTACTCAATCTGCCATCAAATCTATTGAGGAGGCATACGCAGAATAATGGAAGCAAATAAAATTATTGTTAAACCACTTCTCACAGAGAAAAGTTATGCAGGCATTGCAAACAAAGTTTACACTTTCGTTGTTGCAAAAGATGCTGGAAAAGTTGAAATCAAAAAAGCAGTTGAAGAACTTTTTGGCGTTAAGGTAGCAAAAGTAAACACTGTTATCGTAAAAGGTCATAAGAAAGTTCAAAACAGCAAGGCTGGAAGAACAGTTGGAAAGACAAGCGACTATAAAAAGGCAATCGTAACCCTTACCGCAGAGTCTAAAACAATTGCATTCTTCGACAGCTTATCATAATAGGAGGGGTAAAAATGGCAATCAAAATTCATAGACCAACTTCGGCTGGAAGAAGATTTTACACAACCTCTTCCTATGAAGAAATTACAAAGAAAGAGCCAGAGAAGTCGCTTCTTGCAAAGAAAGATAAAAACGCAGGAAGAAACGCTCAAGGTAAAATCACTGTAAGACACCAAGGTGGTGGCAACAGACAAAAATACCGCATTATCGACTTCAAAAGAAATAAAGACAACATTCCTGCAAAGGTTGTTGGAATTGAATATGACCCAAACAGAACTGCTTACATCGCACTTCTTCAATACGCTGACGGCGAAAAAAGATATATCATCGCCCCAGTTGGACTTAAAGACGGCGACACTGTTATGAGCGGTGCTGATGTTGAAATTAAAGTTGGAAATGCTCTTCCACTTTCTTCAATCCCTGTTGGTTCACTTATTCACAATATTGAACTTGAGCCAAAGAAAGGTGCACAACTTGCACGTTCTGCCGGCAGTGAAGTTCAACTTATGGCAAAAGAAGGCAAATATGCAACTTTAAGACTTCCAAGTGGTGAAATGAGAAAGGTTCTTCTCTCCTGCCGTGCTACAATTGGTACAGTAGGCAACATCGACCATGAACTTGTTTCTCTTGGTAAGGCTGGAAGAAAACGTCATATGGGCGTTCGTCCATCAGTTCGTGGTGTTGCTATGAACCCTAACGACCACAAACACGGTGGTGGTGAAGGTAAAAGCCCAGTGGGTATGGCTTCACCTGTTACTCCATGGAACAAACCTGCTCTTGGCTATAAGACAAGAAAACGTAAAAATCGCTCTAACCGCTTGATGGTTAAGAGAGTAAATTAGGAGAGTGTAATATGAGTTCATTAAAGAAAAAGCCTTATGTGCATGCAAGCCTTGTTAAAAAAGTTGCTGCTATGCAAGAATCTGGCGTTAAAAGACCAATCAAAACTTGGTCAAGAGCATCTACAATCTATCCTGATTTCGTAGGATTTACATTTGCAGTACACAACGGTAAAAAACACGTCCCTGTTTACTGTACCGCAGATATGGTTGGACACAAACTTGGTGAGTTTGCTCCAACAAGAACATACAAGGGACACACTAAAAAGTCGGCAGCAGTTGCTGGTAAGAAGTAAGGAGTAGAAAATGGCTACAAGAATCAGACAAAAAGCAGAAAAACACGCAAGTGAAAAGAAATACCCTTATGCTAAGGCAAACTATGTGAGAATGAGTCCATCAAAAATCACATACATTCTTGACCTTGTACGTGGCAAGAAGGCAGACCAAGCAGTTGCTATCCTTGAAAACATGCCTGACAAAGGCGCTTATGAAAGCCTTAAAGTGCTTAACAGTGCTATTGCAAATGCTGAAAACAACATGGGCAAAAACAGAGATTCATTGTTTGTAAAAGAGGCTTACGCTACAAGCGGACCTCAATTCAAAAGAATGTCTGCACGTGCAAAAGGCTCGGGCAATGTTATTCTTAAAAAGACCGCACACATTACAATTGTGCTTGACGAAGTGGTAGGAGGCTAAGATGGGACAAAAAGTCAGTCCAGTTGGACTTAGAGTGGGAATCAATAAAGATTGGAATTCAACTTGGTACGCAGACAAGAAAACATTTGCTGCAAACCTTAAAGAAGACCAAGACCTTAAAAATTTCCTCATGAAAAAATATAAGGCTTGCTCAATTTCAAAAATTACTATTGAAAGAACTGAGGGCAAACTTGTTGTAAATATCTTCACCTCTAAACCGGGTATGATTATTGGTACAAAAGGTGCCGGTATCGAAGTTATTAAAAAAGAAATTACAAATCTCGTAAGACCTGTTAAACTTTTACTTGTAAACGTAAAAGAAATCAAAAGACCAGACCTTGACGCTCAACTTGTTGCAGACTCTATTGCACAACAACTTGAAAAACGTGTTTCTTCAAAACGTGCACTTAAACAAGCAATTGAAAGAGTTATGAAGGCTGGTGCTAAGGGTTGCAAAGTTCAGGTAAGTGGCGTTCTTACAAAAGCGAACGAAAAAGCACAAACTGAAAAACAATTTAGAGGAAGCGTTCCTCTTCACACTCTTAGAGCGGATATTGACTATGGTGAATCTTCTGCATACACAATGATTGGTAAAATCGGCGTTAAATGCTGGATTTATAAAGGCGAAATCCTTGGTAATAAAACAGTGATTACAAAGGAGGACAAAAACGATGTTAATGCCTAAAAGAGTTAAAAGAAGAAAAGTTTTTAGAGGCAGAATGACAGGAAAGGCAACAAAAGGTAATGAACTTGCTTATGGTACTTATGGTATCATTGCAACAGAACCTTGCTGGATTAAATCAAACCAAATCGAAGCCGCTCGTATCGCACTTACAAGATACACAAAGCGTGATGGTAAAGTTTGGATTAAAATCTTCCCTGACAAGCCTGTAACAAAGAAACCTGCAGAAACTCGTATGGGTTCTGGTAAAGGTTCACCAGAATTTTGGGTTGCAGTTGTTAAGCCAGGCAGAGTTCTTTTTGAACTTGAAGGCGTAAGCGAAGAAGTTGCAAGAGAGGCACTTCGTCTGTGCGGACACAAACTTCCATGCAAAACAAAATTCATTAAAAAGGAAGAAATAGCAAAAGGTGGTGTAAACGATGAAAATTAGTGATATTAAATATTTATCTGTTGCAGAACTTAATGCAAAACTTAAAGAACTTAATAGCGAACTTTTCAATCTTCGTTTCTCACACGCTACAAGGTCGCTTGCAAATCCTATGGCTCTTCACAATGTTAAGAAGGACATAGCAAGAGTAAAAACAGTTCTTAGAGAAAAAGAACTTGAAGCAAAGGGGGAAGACAATGGAAAATAGAAATTCAAGAATAGTTCGTCAAGGCGTTGTAGTAAGCGCAGGTAAGATGGACAAAACTGTTGTAGTAAAAGTTACTTCCCAAGTTAAAAGCCCAATTTACAAAAAAGTCGTGAAAAAATCAAATACATTCAAAGCCCACGATGAAAACAACGAATGTGGAATTGGCGATACCGTTCGCATTATGGAAACTCGTCCACTTTCAAAGGACAAATACTTCCGCGTTGTAGAAATCGTTGAAAAGGCGAAGTAAGGAGAGGCGTTATGATTCAACCACAAACCAGATTAAAAGTAGCAGATAACACAGGTGCTAAGGAAATTATGTGCATCAGAGTGCTTGGTGGCTCTTTTAGAAGAAGCGGAAACATTGGCGACATCATCGTTGCATCAGTTAAAAAAGCAATCCCTGGTGGAACTGTTAAAAAAGGTGATGTTGTTAAAGCGGTTATCGTACGTTCTTCAAAAGGACTTCGCAGACCTGACGGCTCACACATTAAATTTGATGACAACGCAGCCGTTATCATCGACAACCAAAAACAACCAAAAGGTACCCGTGTATTTGGACCTATTGCCAGAGAACTCCGTGATAAAGGGTATATGAAAATCATATCTCTTGCACCGGACGTAATTTAAAAGGAGAACACTATGAAGATGACAATTAAATCAGGCGACAATGTTCTCGTTATCGCCGGCAAAGATAAAGGAAAAACTGGCAAAGTTACAGCAGTTTATGCTGACCAAAATAAAGTGCTTGTTGAAAACGTAAACATCGTTTCAAAACATCAAAAAGCACGCACACAAAATGAAAAGAGCGGAATTTTTAAAAGACCTGCTCCAATTGAGGCTTCAAATGTTCAAGTAGTTTGCCCAGTATGCGGTAAGGCTACAAGAGTTGCTCACGGCGAAGTTGAGGGCAAAAAAGTGCGTATCTGCAAAAAATGTAACGCATCTCTTGACAAAGAATATGTAAAAGCAACAAAGAAAGAAGCAAAGAAAGCAGTTAAGGCTGATGACCTTAAAGGTGCAACCTTAAAACCTGCTGAAAAGAAAACAAAAAAGTCGACAGAAAGTAAAGTAAGCGAATAGGAGTAAAAAATGGCTAAAGAACAAAACAGAATTGCTGTAAAGTACAAAGCAGAAGTTGCACCAGCGCTTATGAAAGAATTTGGTTACAAAAACGTAAACGAAGTTCCAAAACTCGTTAAAATTGTTCTTAACATGGGACTTGGTGAAGTAAAAGGTAACTCAAAAAGTTTCAACATTGCTGTTGACGAACTTACTGCAATTTCAGGTCAAAAACCTGTAGTTACAGTTGCAAAAAAATCAATTTCCAACTTTGGTCTTCGTGAAGGACAAAAGATTGGTGCAAAAGTTACTTTAAGAGGGGACAGAATGTATGAGTTCTTTGATAGACTTACTGCAATCGCTCTTCCAAAAGTAAGAGACTTCCGAGGAATTTCTGACAAGTCATTTGACGGTAAAGGAAACTACTCTATGGGAATTAAAGAACAACTTATTTTCCCTGAAATCGTATATGAAAAAGTCGAAAAAATTAGAGGTTTTGATATTACTTTTGTTACAACCGCTAAAACTGATAATGAAGCAAAATCATTGCTCGCGGCACTTGGCTTGCCTTTTGCTAAATAGGAGTGTAAATCATGGCTAAAAAAGCATTAGTTGAAAAACAAAAAAGAACTCAAAAGTATAAAACTCGTGAATATACAAGATGTTCTCTTTGTGGCAGACCACACGCTGTTTTAAGAAAATATGGAATTTGCAGAATTTGTTTCCGTGAACTTGCAAACAAGGGCGAAATCCCAGGCGTTCGCAAGTCAAGCTGGTAAAAGGAGGATAAAATGTTAGTTACAGACCCAATCGCAGATATGCTTACACGCATCAGAAACGCAGTCAATGTTAAACATGAAACTGTAAGTATTCCTGCATCAAATGAAAAACGCGCAATTGCAAAAATCCTTCTTGAAGAAGGCTATATCGCAGGATATGAAGAAACAGAAGATGCAGGAAAGAAAAACATCGTTGTAACACTTAAATATGACGAAACCGGCGACAGCGTAATTCAAGGACTTAAAAGAATTTCAAAACCTGGTCTTCGTATATACGCACAAAAAGATAAACTTCCAAGAGTTATCAGCGGTCTTGGCATTGCAATTATTTCTACAAATAAGGGCATTGTTACAGACAAAGTTGCAAGAAAACTTGGAGTGGGCGGGGAAGTTCTCGCTTACGTATGGTAGGAGGGGTTATGTCAAGAATTGGTAAAGAAGTCATCGTTATGCCTGCTGGCGTAACTGCTAAATTTGAAAACAGAATCCTTTCTGTTAATGGACCAAAAGGCTCATTAACACAAGAAATCAACAGCGTAATTGGCGTAAACATTGAAGGACAAAATCTTTCTTTCGTAATCGCAAAAGAAACTGCTGACGCAAACGCAAAACACGGCCTTTACAGAGCACTTGCCAACAACATGGTTAAGGGCGTAAGCGAAGGCTTTAAGAAAACATTACTTATTTCTGGTGTAGGTTACAAAGCACAAATGCAAGGCACAAAACTTGTTATGAACCTCGGCCTCAGCCACAACGTTGAAGTAGAAGTTCCACAAGGCCTTCAAGTTGCTTGTCCAAACGCAACAGAAATTACAATCACAGGCATTGATAAACAGCAAGTTGGTCAATTTGCATCAAAAATTAAGGATATCAGACCTGTTGAACCATATCACGGATATGGAATTAGATACTCTGACCAAGTAGTTATTAGAAAAGTCGGAAAAACCGCTGGTAAAGGCAAGAAATAGGAGAACAAATCATGATAAATAAAACAGATAAAAATCAAGAAAGATTGGTTCGTCATAAAAGAGTTAGACGTAAACTTGCTGGCACAACAGAAAGACCACGTCTTTGCGTGTACAGAAGCCTTAACTCTATTTACGCACAAATTATTGATGATGTAAATGGTGCAACTCTTGTTTCTGCTTCAACCTTAGACGCAGATGTTAAGAAAGAACTTGCTGGAAAAAGCAAATCAGAGCAGGCAAAACTTGTTGGACAAACAATTGCAAAACGTGCTCTTGAAAAAAATATCACCGAAGTTGTTTTTGACAGAGGCGGTTATATCTATATCGGTCGTGTTCAGGCTTTGGCAGACGGTGCTCGTGAAGCCGGACTGAAATTTTAGGAGGAAATCATGACAGAACTTGAAAAAACACAAGAAGTTGCCACTGAAAATTCTGCTCCAAAGGGCAAAAGAAACAATTTCTCTGGCAAACCTAAGGGCGACCGTAAAGAAAGAGGAGAACGTGCTCCTCGTCGTGAAGTTAGCGAATTTGACAAACAAGTTGTTTCTGTAAGACGCGTTGTCAAAGTAGTTAAAGGTGGAAGAACTTTAAGATTTTCTGCACTTGTTGTTGTTGGCGACAGAAAGGGCAGAGTTGGACTTGGTATTGGCAAAAGCAAAGACGTAAGTTCAGCAATTGAAAAGGCAACCACAATCGCTAAAAGAAATGTTAAAAACATTCCTATCGTTGGCGACACAATTCCACACGAAACCGTTGGAAAATTCTCGGCAACAAACATTATGCTTCTTCCTGCTCCAGAAGGTACAGGAGTTATTGCAGGTGGCAGTGCTCGTGCTGTTATTGAACTTGCAGGTATTAAGAATATTGTTACCAAGAAACATGGTTCTTCAAACAAAATCAACTGCGTAAAAGCCACAATGAACGGACTTCTTTCTCTTAAAACAAAAGAAGAAATTGCAAGACGTCGTGGCAAAAGCGTAGAGGAAATTTAAGGGAGGTTGTAATGGCAAAGACAGAGAAAATGCTTAACGTAACTTGGGTGAAATCTTGCATTGGCTATAATGGCAAACAAGCAAAAATCATCGAAGCACTTGGCTTTAAGAAACTTAATCAAACAAGACAACTCCCAGACAACGATTCTATCAGAGGAAGCCTTCATCATGTTGCTCACCTCGTTAAGGTAGAAGAGGTTAAATAGGAGGAAACATGGAACTTCAAAATTTAAAACCAGCACAAGGTGCAACTACCAAAAAAGTAAGAGTTGGTAGAGGCATTGGAAGTGGCATTGGAAAAACAAGTGGTAAAGGCCACAAAGGTCAAAACGCACGCAGTGGCGGTGGCGTAAGACCAGGATTTGAGGGCGGTAATATCCCTATGATAAGAAAGGTGCCAATGCGCGGATTTAACAACAAGAATTTCGCAAAACGTTATGCTTGTGTTAATGTAGGCGACTTGGAGGCTTTCGAGGCAAATGCGGTTATCGACCAAGAACTCCTTTATGCAACCAGATTCATTGGAAAACGCTCTGAATATGGACTTAAAGTTTTAGGCGATGGAGAAATCACAAAACCTATCACTGTTAAGTGTGCTAAAATTACTAAACAAGCAAGAGAGAAGATTGAAAAAGTTGGTGGCAAGGTAGAGGAGATTTAAAGATGTTCAAAACTATAATCGACGCATTTAAAGTCAAAGAAATAAGGAATAAGATTCTTCTTACCCTCCTTTTTCTTTTCATTTACAGACTTGGTTGCTGGATTCCTTGCGTAGGTTTCAGCACCGATGTTGTTTTACAAAACAGTAGTGGTTTTGGCTTCTTTGAACTTATGAACATGGTCAGCGGTGGTGCTTTGTCAAACTGCTCGGTGCTTGCACTTGGCGTTTCACCATACATCACAGCATCCATTGTTATTCAACTTTTGACAGTTGCAATTCCTGCACTTGAAAGACTGTCAAAAAGCGGTGAGGACGGACGCAGAAAAATCAATTTCTACACCCGTATCGCTGCACTTGTTCTTGCAATCGCACAAGCCGTTGGTATTGTAGTTGCTTATGCAGGCGAGGGCTTTGACCCTAACCTTACAGCAGTTATGCCAACATGGCTTATTGGTATGGGCGTTGTCCTTATCATGGTTGCAGGTGCTATGTTTACCGTTTGGATTGGCGAGCGTATTACAGACCTCGGCATTGGAAATGGTACAAGTATGCTTATCTTCGTTGGTATCCTTTCTTCGGCAGGCACAAGCATTGCGGCTGTTGTTGAAAGTTGCTTCTCAAACCCAACAAACATTTGGTACCTTGTACTCTTCTTTGCAGCAATCGTTCTTATCTTCGCGTTTATCGTGTTTATGGACGGTGGCGAGCGTCGCGTGCAAGTACAATATGCAAAACAAATTAAGGGAAGAAAAATGTATGGTGGACAAACCAACTACATTCCAATTAGGGTTAATGCAACAGGCGTTATGCCAATCATTTTCTCTTCTGCACTTCTTACCTTCCCACAAATGTTGATTTCAATTTTCTCACCAGAAACAACATGGTATAGCGACTGGCTGGGCACAAACTCTTGGCTTTACATCGTTATATCAGCAGTTCTTATTTTGGTGTTTGCATTCTTCTACTCAAAAATTTCATTCAATCCAGATGACATCAGTAAAAGAATACAACAACAAGGCGGATTTATCCCTGGTATTCGTGCTGGAAAACCAACAGCAGAACACCTTGGCAAAATCTCAAACAGAATTACACTTTTTGGGGCAATTATGCTTGCAATCATTGCTCTTGTTCCATCACTTGTCTTTAAGGCAGTTGGCGGAGCGCAAGAAATTGCAGTACTTATCAACGCGTTCAGCGTTACAGGCCTTATGATTGCTGTTTCTGTTGCTTTGGAACTTGAAAAACAACTTACTGCACAAATGTTCATGAGAAATCATAAAGGTTTCTTAGATTAAAATAATTTGCGAATTTTCGCAAAAGACCATGCGGTCAAAAACGGCTGTTCCAGCGGAGGTAACGCCTCCGCTGAAAGAATAGTTGGCTTAAATGCCACAACCACAAAAATAGGGGGCAAAATGAAACTTATTCTTTTAGGTGCACCGGGAAGTGGAAAGGGAAGTCTTGCAAAAAAGATTTCAGCCGATTTTGCTATTCCACAAATTTCAACAGGAGATTTGTTTAGGGCACTTGCAAAAAAAGAAGATGATTTTGCAAAAGAAGTCAAAGCGATTATGGCAAGCGGGGGACTTGTGCCGGATGAGATAACCTGCAAAATGCTAAAAGAACGTATTGAACAAGAAGATTGCAAAAACGGTTTCATTCTTGACGGATTTCCAAGAACAATTGCCCAAGCGAAAGCACTTGAAAACATAACCTCAATAGACAGCGTAATTTTGGTGGAACTTCCTTTCTCCGTCATTATAGAAAGACTTTCATCAAGAAGAACCTGCTCTTCTTGCGGAGAAATTTACAGTGCAACCGACGGCAAACTTGAAAATTGCAAAAAATGTGGTGGGAAAATCATTCAGCGTGATGACGATAAACCTGAATCAATCAAACATCGTCTGAAAGTTTATGAACAAAGCACATCACCACTCATAAACTTTTACAGTGAAAGGCTGTTTAAAGTTTCTAATGATAAATCACTTGAAGAAACATACAGGCCTGTAAAAACTTTTCTTAAAAATTTGGAGGAAAAATAAGTGAACAACTTGGCGCCCGCAGAACTGGTGCTTGTTAAAAAAGCCTGCGAAATAACTCGCGACGCTTTAAACTATTGCAAAAGTTTGATAAAACCGGGTATTTCTACAAAAGAACTTGACATTTTAGTAGAAAAGTTTATAATAGATAGTGGTGCAAAGCCCGCTTGTAAAGGGTATGAAGGATACCCCGCAACAATCTGCGCTTCCGTAAACGAAATGGTCGTTCACGGCATTCCAAGCAAAGATGTTATACTTAAAGAGGGCGATATAATCAGCGTCGATTTGGTGGTGGAATACAAAGGCTATCACGGCGACGCAACAAGGACATTCCCCGTTGGCAAAATATCAGAGGAAAAACAAAAACTTATAAAAGTTACCGAAGAGTGCTTTTTTAAGGGAGTTGAAAAACTTAAAGTAGGGTGCCGACTTGGGGAACTTTCGCATGCTATTCAATCTCATGCCGAGGCAAATGGTTTTTCTGTTGTAAGAGAACTTGTTGGACACGGCATAGGAAAAAGTATGCATGAACCGCCAAATGTACCTAATTATGGCAAGGTTACTGACGGACCTATCGTTACTGAAAATGCCTGCCTTGCGATTGAACCTATGATAAACATGGGCAGAAAAGAAGTTTGGCTTGTTGAAGACGGCTGGGGAGTTATCACCCGCGACGGAAAGGCAAGTGCACATTATGAAAACACCGTTCACGTTACCAAAAATGGCGTAGAAATTTGGACGCTGTAAGAGGTGAATATGAAGGTTGGAAATGTTGTACAGGCAACTGCCGGCAAAGAAAAAGGTGAAATTCTGCTTGTCGTTGCTCTTGATGATAAATACGCTTATTTATCAGACGGGAAAAGGCTTAAAGCATCAAAGCCTAAAAAAAAGAGTCTAAAACATATCAAATTGTTGGATACTCAATCTTTAAGCGAGGGCGAACTGCTTGATAAAAACGAGCGGATAAATGCCAAAATAAGAAAATTTTTAACGCAAATAAGGAGTGAACATGTCTAAAGAAGATGTGATTGAATTTGAGGGAATTGTGGAGGAAGTTCTTCCAAACACAACCTTTAGAGTGCGCCTTTCAAACGGGCATGAAATCATCACCTACCTTTCTGGAAAGTTAAGAAAAAACTATATTAAAGTTTTGGAAGGGGACAAAGTTAAAATAGAGATGAGCCCTTATGACTTAACCAAGGGCAGAATAACTTGGAGAGAAAAAGGCTAAAAGGAGTTTAAAATGAAAGTTAGAGCATCTGTAAAGCCAATTTGTGATAAGTGTAGAGTAATCAAGAGAGATGGCAAAGTTATGGTCATCTGCTCTAAGAGTGCAAAGCACAAACAAGTACAAGGCTAAAAAATTAAATTGGAGGACAAATAAATGGCAAGAATTGCTGGTGTAGATTTACCCAGAGAAAAGAGATTGGAACTTGGTTTGACCTATATCTATGGTATCGGCAGAGTAACTTCCAACAAAATTTGTGAAGCAACAGGCGTAAGTGCTGACATAAGAGTTAAAGACCTTACCGATGAACAAGTTGCTAAACTTCGTAATTATATTGAACACGAACTCATCGTTGAAGGTGAACTTCGTAAAAAAGTCGACATGGATATTAAAAAACTTATCGAAATCGGTTGCTACCGCGGTGTTCGCCACCGTAAAGGACTTCCTGTAAGAGGACAAAGCACAAAAAACAACGCAAGAACAAGAAAAGGTCCAAAGAAAGTTGTAGCGGGCAGTTCAAAGAAAGGTAAGTAAGGAGATTAAATATGGCTAAACAAGTTACTAAAAAAACAACAAAGAAAAGAGTAAGCAGAAATATCTCTGCTGGACAAGTTCATATCAAAACTTCTTTCAACAACACTATTGTAAGTTTCACTGACTGTGAAGGTAATGTGCTTTCTTGGTGCTCATCAGGAAAACTTGGACTTAAAGGTTCAAAGAAAAGCACACCATTCGCTGCTCAATCTTGTGTTGAAGACGCTGCAAAAGTCGCAAAAGAACATGGTATCAAAACAGTTGAAGTTTTTGTAAAAGGACCAGGAAGTGGTCGTGAACTTGCAATTCGTTCACTTCAAAACTGTGATATCAATGTAACTATGATTAAGGACGTATCTCCAATCGCTCATAACGGTTGCAGACCTCCTAAAACAAGAAGAATTTAAAAGGAGACGCACAAATGGCAAGAACTATTGAACCAGATTGCCGTCAATGTAGAAGAGAGGGTTGCAAACTCTTCCTCAAAGGCGAAAGATGTACAACCAAGAAATGTGCTATGGAAAGACGCCCAGTTATCCCTGGACAACATGGCAATTCAAAGAGAAGAGTAGCGTTCTCAGAATACGGCACACAACTTCGTGAAAAACAAAAAGTTAAAAGAATGTATGGTGTTCTTGAAAAACAATTTAGAGAATACTATGAAAAAGCAAACAAAATGAAGGGCGTTACAGGCGAAAATATGCTTTCTCTTATTGAAAGACGCCTTGACAACGTTGTTTACAGAATGGGTATCGGTGCAAGCAGAAAGCAAGCCCGCCAAATTGTAAACCACGGCCTTATCACTGTAAATGGCAAAAGAGTAAACCTTGCTTCTTACATTGTAAAAGCAGGCGACATTGTTGCAATTAAGGAAAACAAACAATCAAACGAAATGTTTAAAGACCTTCGTGGTAGCAAAGTTGTTATGCCAAAATGGCTTGAATTTGATACAAACTCATTCTCTGGGAAAATCGTAGCACTTCCTACAAGAGAAGATGTTGATGCAGACATCAAAGAGCAACTTATTGTCGAATTGTATTCGAGATAATAAGGGAGGAAATTTAATATGGAAATGGAAAGACCTAAAATTACTTGTGAAGAAACTGACAACGGTGCTTATGCAAAATTTGTTATCGAGCCACTTGAAAAGGGCTATGGCATTACACTTGGCAATGCAATGAGAAGGTCGCTTCTCTCTGCTCTTCCAGGTTCTGCCCCAATCGCTGTAAGAATTGCTGGCGCAAGCCATGAATTCACCACAGTAAGAGGGGTTACAGAGGACGTTGTTGACATCATCCTCAATCTTAAAACCTTGGCTGTAAAATGCAAAGATACAAGCAAAAATTTTGTTACTTACTTGCACCTTCGCAAAACAACTGCTGGTGAAGTTACCGCTCGCGATTTTGAAACAAACAGCGATGTTGAAATTCTTAATCCAGACCTTCACATTTGCACAATGGATGAAGGCGCGATTTTGGATATGGACGTTATGATTGGAAATGGCAGAGGCTATGTTCCAAACACAGAAAACAAAGAGAAATTTGATAATATCGACTATATCGCAATGGATTCACTTTTCTCACCTGTAAAACGTGCAAACTTCAATGTAGAAAGCACTCGCGTTGGACAAAGCGTAAACTTTGATAAACTTACCGTAGAAGTTGAAACAAATGGTACAACTTCTGCAAGAGAAATTGTTTCACTTGCCGGCAAGATTATTATGGAACATATCAACCTTTTCGTAGAACTTTGTTCTCAAATTGCAAATACCGACATTTTGGTATCTCGCGAAGAGGATAAACAAGTTAAACTCTTGGAACTTCCTATCGAAGAAATGGATCTTTCCGTTCGTTCATACAACTGCTTGAAAAGGGCAGGAATCAACAATGTGGAGGACCTCACAAGAAAATCAAGAAGCGATATGCTTAAAGTTAAAAACCTTGGCATTAAGTCGATTGATGAGGTTATCGCAAAACTTGAAAGTTATGGACTTTCACTTCGTAAGGACGAAGACTAAACTTTATAAAGGAGAAATAACATGGCTAATGCAAAACTTGGCAGACCAAGCAAGGAAAAAAATTCAATGCTTCGCGGACTTGTTTCAGACCTTCTTTGGTTTGGAAAGGTTGAAACAACAGTTGCTCGTGCAAAGTCAGTACAAAGACAGGCTGAAAAGATGCTTACTCTTGCAATCAACTCTTATGAAGATATCGTTAAGGTAGAAAAAGAAATTAAAAACGAAAAGGGCGTAAAAGTTAAAACAACAGTTTCAAATGACGGAACTAAAAAATTGCAAGCACGCAGACAACTTATGGCTTATCTTATGGATAGACAAGAGCAAAGACAACCAAAAGAGTCAATCGAGTCTTTCACTGCAAGAACTCAAGACATCAAACACCCACTTCTTGAAAAAATCTTCAACGTGTATGCACCAAAATATGCAACACGCATTAAAGAAGTTGGACAAGGCGGTGGCTATACAAGAGTTATCAAACTTGGACAAAGACGTGGCGACAGTGCTGAAATGGCAATCGTTGAACTTATCTAAATATATTAAAAAGCACCAAATATTTGGTGCTTTTTTGTTATTTTATTATTTGTCCCGACATATCCTTGACACTTTATAATATTTATGGTATATATACTATAAGGATTTTTATTAAAAGGAGATTAAATATGAAAAGACCTATGACCCTTACCGGGTTTATTCTTGCAACAGTGTCAACAGCAATTTATGCAGGTTATTCAATGTTTGCACTCACTTTGGTGATTGATATTCTTTCATCTACAAGCGCAACAGGTGGAGCAACAGCCCTTGCTTTGCTTATTTTAGACCTCGCAATCGCAGTTGTTACACTTGTGCTTAACGCAGTATCCATCAAAGCATGGAACAGAGGCCCAGAGGCTTACAAAAAGTATAAAGGAAAAGTTATTGCCGCAACAGTATTCAACTTTATTATGATTGTTTCGCTTATTGTTGGAATAGCAACAACTACAGCGGAAACATTCCCAATCTTAAACATAATCATCATTCTTGCACTTGTTGCTGCAAATGTGCTTGCTTATGTTGACCTTGGTCTTGAAGGAAAAAGAGTTGCAAAACTTGAAGCAGAAGGCAGTATGCTTGAAGAAGATGCCCAAGAAGCAACAGATGTTGAAAGAAAAATTGAAAAACTTAACAGCATGAAAGAGCAGGGCTTAATTTCTGACGAAGAATACGAAGAACTTAAAAAGTCTTACATCAACGAAAAAATCAACGGATAAACAATAAAGGGCACTATTAAAGGTGCCTTTTTATTTTAAAAGGGAACTTTATGAAATCTAAATTACTTAAAATAACTTCACTTTTAAGCCTTATTTTTGCATCGGTTTTTGCACTGTTTTTGGTGGTTTTTGCCTGCGGAATTGGCGAAGTTGTTAAACTTGTGCCTACTCGTATTGGCAACATGGCAATAATTGCTCTTTGCTGGCTTATTTCTTGCGACGTGTGCGAAATAGTTTTTTCCGCACTTCTTGTTGCAGGTAAAACAAACTTTTCCTTTATGCCCCAAATAAATCAATACATCACACCATTGCATAAACAAAAAGTAAATGGCAACTTAATAACTGCAATTGTGTTTAATATTTTATTAACAGGCTTTTCAATATTTCTTCTTGCTTTAAACCTTTCTTGGTTTGTGATTGCCGTTTGTGTTTTGGAGGCTTTGGCATCGCTTACCTGTGCAATTTTGATGATTGTAGGATACTGCAAAAAAGATGAAACATCTCAACAAAACATAGAAAATGACAGGCAACAATCACCGCCTAAAAAACAGGGTGTAGAGGCAAAACTTGAAAAACTTGCCGATATGCGTGCTCGTGGACTTATCACAGAAGAGGAATATAAATTGTTGCGGGCCGATTGCATCAAAAAAAGTATATAATTTAAAAAAAGAGGGCATTTTGCTTTCTTTTTTTATTGTTTTGTCTTAAAATATTATCATAAGAGGTGAAAATATGAAAGCAGTTGTTCAAAGAGTTTTAGGTGCAAAACTTGAAGTTGAAGGCAAACTTATATCCCAAATAGAAAGGGGCTTTGTTGTATTTTTAGGCGTCGGCAAAGGTGATGAAATTGCAGACTTACAAAAACTTGGTGGGAAACTTGCAAAACTTCGCATTTTTGAAGATGAAAATGAAAGAATGAACTTGTCTATTAAAGATGTTGGCGGACAAATTTTGCTTGTCAGCCAATTCACATTGTTTGCCGATTGCAAACATGGCAACAGACCAAGTTTTTTTGAGGCAGAAAGCCCAGACCGTGCAAATCAATTATATCAAGAAATGCAACAATTTCTGCAAAATGAGGGTATCACAGTGCAAATGGGAGTGTTTGGCGCTGACATGAAAATCACTCCAATCAACGACGGGCCGGTTACCATACTTCTTGACAGCAATGATTTAAAATAGCGGACAGAATTTTCTGTCCTTTTTCTTTTTGGTTTGACTTTTAAAGGGAATGGGGTTATAATAACATATAAATACGGAGGCAAAATGATTTTACTTGGCGATTATCATACACATACCAAATATTCGGGACGCAATCACGGCAAGGGCACAATTCTTGAAAATGCCTCTGTTGCGCTTAATAAAGGAATAAAACAAATTGCAATCACCGAGCATGGTTTCAACCATAAATTTTTTGGTGTAAAACGCAAAGAATTGCCCGCCATGAAAGAGGATATATTAAATGCCAAAGAAGTTACCGGCGTTGATATTTTGATGGGCGTAGAGGCAAACCTTATCTCCAAAAGCGGAGATATTGATATATTGGAAGAAGATTTTGAATACCTTGACATTTTACTTATGGGACACCATAAAATGGTAAAAATGAATTCTTTAAAAGAATTCTGGCAGTTTACTGTTGTAAATTCTCTTTCACCATTCGCGCCAAGTAAAGAACAACTAAACCGCAACACAACAGCCTTTTTAAAGGCGCTTGATAAATACCCTATTGACATAATCACACACCTTAACTATGGTTGCCCAACAGACACATTGTCGGTGGCAAGAATGGCGCGCGATAAAGGCACACTTATTGAACTTAACGGCAAACGCGTGCATTTTACAGATAAGGAACTTGAAATTATGGCATCAGAGGGCGTTAAATTTATTGTCAACAGCGATGCGCACTCCCCAGAACGCGTTGGAGAATGTAATACCGCTATGAACACAATTTTCCGCCTTGACATTCCACTTTCACAGGTGGTGAATGTGGACAAACTTCCAAAATTTACTATAAAAAGAGGTTAGACTTTTGAGTTTTGCAAAAGACAGTAAACTTGAAATTATAAATGCAGAAATAGATGATGCACTTTGTGCACAATCTTTTTTGTCGGGACTTTTGCACGCCTCTGGCACCATCACCAAAAACAGCGAGGGGTTAAGGCTGGATATTGTAACCGATTTTAAAGAAATTTTTGAATATTTAAATGCAATTGTTACCAAACTTTATGGCAATCAACTTACACTTGATATTGCAGATGATTATATCATCAACAAAACAACATACTATCGCATAATGTTTCCAACTTCAATCACAATGCAGGTTTTGCAAGATTGTGCCATGCTTGACAGCGAGGGCGGTATTATGCTTAACGGCGAAATAGACAGCCACATTGTTGCTGACGAAGAAAGCAGGCGTGCGTTTATTAAAGGCGCTTACATTGGCTGTGCGACTTCAAGCATACGATTAAGTGAACTTGGCTCTCAAATGCCTACAACAGGCTATCATGTGGAATTTGCCTCACACCACCAAGCATTTTTAGAGGGTTTGCGTGATATTCTTGCCCAATTTAATATAGTTGGCAGAATTGCAACACGCAAAAAGATTTTTGTGCTTTACATCAAAGACAGCGAGGCGATAAAGGATTTGCTTGCCCTTGTAGGCGCCAACGGGTGCGTGCTTGACCTTGCTGATGAAATGGCGAAACGCGGACTTCGCAACACGGTAAATCGCCAAGTAAACTGCATAAACGCCAATATCAACAAAACAATTGATGCCAGCATGAAACAGATAGCGGCAATCAATTATATCAACAGAAAAATGGGTTTAGACTCTTTGCCAGATGACCTTCAAGAGGTTGCCGTTTTAAGGCTTGCAAACCCACAGGAAAGCATGGAAGAACTTCTTAAACTTTCCACCATAAAACTTACAAAAAGTGGCTTAAACCACAGATTTAGGCGAATTATGCGTATCGCCGACTTTCTTAAAGAAAAATAACATGGGAGGGGAAAATGAAAGAATTTGTGCATCTGCACGTTCACACGGAATACAGTTTGCTTGATGGCCTTGCGCGCATCAAAAAACTTGTTGGCATAGTTAAAGAACGCGGTTGGAAGTCAATTGCAATCACCGACCATGGAAATATGCATGGCGTTATAAAGTTTTTTGAAGAGTGCGTAACAAACGGCATAAAACCTATCATTGGCGAGGAATTTTATATCTGCCATGATATGTATAATCGTACAAAT
This sequence comes from Clostridia bacterium, assembly GCA_017621525.1. Taxonomy (GTDB): domain Bacteria; phylum Bacillota; class Clostridia; order Christensenellales; family UBA1242; genus Caccovivens. The sequence goes on along the minus strand of JAGASX010000021.1, from coordinate 97,738 downwards.
CGCGATGATATGGGGCACCTTATTTTAATTGCCAAAAACAATGAGGGCTATCAAAACCTTTTAAAACTTTCTTCTTACGCCTATCTTGACGGAAGATATTATAAACCAAGAATTGATTATAAACTGCTTGAAAAGCACAGCGAGGGGCTTATATGCCTTTCTGCCTGCCTTGCAGGACATATTCCTCAACTTATTTTAAAGCGCCAATATGAAGAGGCAGATAAACTTGCCATGTGGCACAAAAACCTTTTTGGTGATGATTTTTACCTTGAAATTCAAGATCACGGAATACCAGAAGAAAAAGAGGTTTTAATAGAACTTTCTAAAATGAGTGAAAGGCTTAATATCCCTCTTGTTGCAACAAACGACGTGCATTATTTGTATAAAGAAGATGCAGAACTTCAAGATGTACTTATGTGCGTGCAAATGAGCAAAACCATTGACGACCCAGACCGCATGAAGTTTTCCACCGAAGAGTTTTACCTTAAAACTTATGAAGAAATGGAAGAGGCTTTACCCGGCTTTCAAGAGGCTCTTGACCGTACACAAGAAATTGCCGATAAGTGCAATGTTTACATAAAAACAAAATCGTTAAGAGAAATCAAAGAGGGTGGAAACCCAAATGTTCCAGACGAAGATTGTTTGGGCGCGACAGACAACTTTATTCCAAAATATGTGCCTGATACAGGCGAAACACCATATGAATTTTTATCTCGTATGGCATGGGAAGGTCTTGCCAGAAATTATCCAGAAATAACACAAGAACTTAAAGACCGCCTTGAAATGGAACTTACCACAATCAATAAACTCGGCTATGTGGAATACTTTTTAATTGTGTGGGACTATATCAACTATGCCCGCCAAAATGACATTCCTGTTGGGCCGGGCAGAGGCTCTGGTGCGGGCAGTTTGGTTGCCTACACCACAGGTATCACACAGGTTGACCCAATGCGTTATGACCTGTTCTTTGACCGTTTCATCAACCCAGAACGTGTATCCATGCCCGACTTCGACGTAGACTTTTGCATGGATAGACGCGGAGAGGTTATTGATTACGCAAAACGCAGATATGGGTCTGACCACGTTTCCAACATTGTTACTTATGGTAATATGCAGGCAAAAAACGCCATAAAAGACGTTGCCCGCGTACTTCGCTATCCATATTCGGAAGTGGACAAAATCACAAAAGAAATCCCTGCAAAATTTGCAAAAAAACCACCAGTTCTTAAATATATGTTTGGTACAACAGGCAAGGAGGAAGATGCGCAATTTGTCATTCCAACCCTACGCCAAATGTATGATGAAGATGAACAGATAAAACGTATAGTAGATATGGCAATCAAACTTGAAGGCGTGCCAAGAAACATCTCTATGCACGCAGCAGGCGTGTTGATTGCACCAGACCCCGTTTATGACCATGTTCCAATGGCTAAAAGTGGTGATGATGAAATCACTCAATTTGATATGACAGAACTTGAACACCTTGGACTTCTTAAAATGGACTTCCTTGGCCTTCGTACCCTTACCGATATTCACAAAGCAATCAAGTACATAAAAGAAAACCACGGCGTTGAAATTGACTTCTCAAAAATGGAATATAATGACCCAGAAGTTTTCAAACTGATAAGTTCGGGCAATACCGAAGCGGTGTTCCAACTTGAAAGTGGTGGTATGAAAAGGTTCATGAAAGACCTTCAACCTTCCAACTTGGAAGATATTATTGCGGGAATTTCCCTTTATCGTCCGGGGCCAATGGACTTTATTCCTAAATTCATTAAGGGTAAGAAAAACCCAGAACAAATCCAATATGACGACCCTTGCCTTGAACCTATTTTAAAGATGTCATACGGCTGTATTGTGTATCAAGAGCAGGTTATGAAAATCTTTCAAGTTATGGCTGGATTCAGCCTTGGTGGTGCGGATAATGTTCGCCGTATTATGAGTAAGAAAAAGCCTGAAAAATTGCCACCAGAAAAACAAAAGTTTATTTACGGCTGGACAGACCCAGAGGGCAAGAAAAAGCCAATTCCGGGTGCTATCGCATTAGGTCATGACCCTGCCGTTGCAGAAAAAGTATTCGAGCAAATGGCTAAATTTGCCGGTTATGCGTTTAATAAATCGCACGCAGCCGCCTATGCTTATGTCGCTTATCAAACAGGGTATTTAAAGGCTCATTATGAGGTTGAATACCTTACCGCCGTTCTTAACAACAGAATAACAAACGCAGATTCAATCAAAAAGTACACAAATTACGCAAGAATTGAAGGTTTTTCAATTTATCCACCAGATATAAACAAATCTGTTACATTGTTTAAAACAGAAAATGGGAATATTCGTTTTGGCTTGGGCGCACTTAAACACGTGGGTACAGCCCTTATTGACCAAATTGTGGAAGAGCGAAACGCCAATGGAGAATTTAAAAGTTTTGAAGAGTTTGTTCAGCGCGTTACAGCATCTTCTTTAAATCGTAAGTCAATGGAAGCTCTTGTTTTAAGTGGTGCATTTGACTGCTTTGGACACCCACGTTCTCAACTTATGGAGGTTTTTCCTGCTTATATGGACCTTGTAAACAGCGACCGTAAGGCTCGCGAGTCAGGGCAATATTCATTCTTTGACACATTCCAAGAAGAAACCGAAAACGTCAACAAAATTGACTATCCAAACATAAAAGAGTTTAATAAAGAAACCCTTTTAAAATATGAAAAGGAATTTATTGGAATTTACATTTCAGGGCACCCACTTGATGACTATCTTGATAAATATGACACATTCAATTTCACCAGCGATATGCTTCCAGAGTCGGAAACCGAAGAATTTGCTGGCGAAGAAGGGGAGTTCTCTGCCGAACCTGTACTTGAAAACTATGATGACGGCGAAGAAGTGCAAGAAAATGTAGAAGATGACAACTTTGTAAAAGACGGCATGAGCGTAACGGGCGGTGGAATTATAAAATCTGTTAAAAAGATGTTAAGCAAGTCTGGCAATGCCATGGCATTTGTTTCTATCGAAGATATTTATGGTACTTTTGAATGTGCACTTTTTGGTAAAACTTATGAAAAATATAAAGAACTTGTGGTTGAGGATAACCTTGTTACAGTTCGTGGTCGCGTTTCAATCCGGGACGGCAAACCGCCAAGCATAGTTATAGACAATCTTTTACAATGGGAGCAAAAAGAACAAACCGAAACAAAATTAGAACAAAAACTTTACCTTCGCTTCAACACGCAAAATGCAGATATATACAACAGAGTTAAAGAAATTGCTTCTGCCCATGCCGGCAACAGCCAAATTATCATCAAATGCAGTGAAACAAACAAGGCTTTTTCATTTGCAAACAAAATTGATGTAAACAATTATATGTTAAATGAACTTATCGGCTTATTAGGCGAGCAAAACGTAATTGTGCGTTAAAAGGCAAAATTTCATCAAAAATGTTGATTTTTATTGAAAAAATGCTTAATTTTTGCAATTTTTAAGCATTTTAAACAGATATTATTTATTCTTCCCCTTCTTGATAGGGGAGGAATAAAAAATATTTTGCAAATTTTTTAAGTTATTTCTTTAAATTTCTTGACAAAACTTGCAGACTGTGCTAAACTTCAATAGTCAACATGTGCAGGTGTAGTTCAGTGGTAGAACACTAGCCTTCCAAGCTGGTTGCGAGGGTCCGATTCCCTTCACCTGCTCCATGGGCTTCCGTAGCTCAGCTGGATAGAGCAATGCCCTTCTAAGGCAGAGGTCGAAGGTTCGAATCCTTCCGGGAGCACCACACTATTATGGTGGTCTTAGTTCAGTTGGTAGAACGCCAGATTGTGGCTCTGGAGGTCAAGGGTTCGATCCCCTTAGATCACCCCATAACTTAAAATATATAATGGGGTGTCGCCAAGTGGTAAGGCATTGGATTCTGATTCCAACATTGCGTAGGTTCGAATCCTACCACCCCAGCCACACCTTCACTCATTGGGGTGTCGCCAAGCGGTAAGGCACAAGATTTTGATTCTTGCATGCGTAGGTTCAAATCCTGCCACCCCAGCCAATATGGTTCACTAGCTCAGTTGGTAGAGCACTTGACTTTTAATCAAGGGGTCCCGGGTTCGAGTCCCGGGTGAGCCACCAAAAATCGACAAACTTCAATTGAGGTTTGTCGATTTTTACTTTTTCACTTTTCACTTTTCACTTTTCACAAAATGCCTGTCGATTTTTGGAAAGTAAAAAGTAATAGTGAATAGTAAATAAGTTATTATGTTGATTTTAAAAATAAACAATTTAAATAATAAAAAGGAGATTGGTATGGATAGTCCATTGATTCAAAAATCAAAGGAATTTGCTTTGGAAATAATGCAGGTTTGCAAGATAATTAAAAAAGATAAAAAAGAAAGCGTTATAACAAATCAGCTTTTACGTTCTGGTACTTCAATAGGGGCTAATATTAGAGAAGCTTTTTATGCACATGGACGTGCTGATTTTATATCAAAATTACATATTGCATTAAAAGAATGTGCTGAAAGCGAATATTGGATAGAACTTTTATTAGAAAGTGGAAATTATGAAAATGAATTGTTATTAAATAAATGTAAAGAAATAAAAAGAATTTTAATTTCATCTATAAATACGGCAAAGAACAATTTATAACACAATTAAAATCTATTTTACTGTCGTATTTTTTCATTACTTAAATTATTAAAAAATAACAAAAATATTAAAAATAAAAAACAGATATTGTTATCTGTTTTTTTTTATTTAAATTAAAGGTTTTTCCATATTTTTTGGTGTATTTATTTTTAATAATTTTAATATTGTTGGGGCAACTTGTGCAATTGTTTTACCCTTTTTTAATTTAATTTTTTTATCGTTGGAAATTAAATATAAAGGCACTTTATTTGCAGTATGCGATGTTACCTTTTTACCTTCTTTGTCAATCATATATTCGGCGTTTCCATGGTCGGCAGTAATAATGCAAGTTCCGCCAGCCATAAGCGAGGCAAGTGCAAGGGCGTATGCCTGTTTTTCCACACAAGCAATCGCCTCTTTTGTTGCCTCAAAATTTCCGGTGTGCCCAATCATGTCTGGGTTTGAATAGTTTACAAGAATAAAATCATATTTATTTGATGCAATCGCATCAAGCGATGCCTCTGTAATTTCCAATGCCCTCATTTTTGGGTAAAAAGAAAAATCTTCGGCGTCTATGCTTTCAATAAGTTTTCTCTCTTCGCCCTTGTATGCCTTTTCAATACCTCCATTAAAGTAAAATGTTACGTGTGCATATTTTGTTGTTTCTGCAATATGAAATTGTTTTAAACCGTTTTGCGAAAGAATTGCCGACAAATTATCTTCTATGATTGTAGGAGGGAAAAGCACATTTAAGTTTTCAAATTCATTGGAATATTGCTCCATAATGGAAAATAAAACATTTTTTAAGTCTTTTTGCTTAAAATGTTTAAAATTTTTTGAGGAAAGGGCAGAAGTAAGTTCAATTGACCGGTCAGAGCGGAAATTAAAATATAAAACACTGTCATTATCTTTAATTATGCCATCTTTTTCAAATGATACAGGTTGAATATATTCATCAAAAACACCTTTGCTGAAACTTTCATCAATATATTCAAAAATGGATTTTTGCTGATAATTTTCGCCAAAAACCATGACATTATATGCTTTTTGCACTCTTTCAAAGCGTTTTTCTCTGTCCATGGCATAAACTCTGCCACCAATTGATGCAATTTTATAAGACGTGCCCTGCAATTTGGATTGTAATTTTTCAATGTAGATATTGGCGCTATTGTAAGGCGTGTCGCGTCCGTCGGTGATTGCATGAATAAAAACTTTTGTTAGTCCCATTTCTTTTGCTTTATCAAGTATTGCGAAAAGGTGGTTGATATGCGAATGTACACCGCCGTCAGATAAAAGCCCAATCACATGAAGTGCAGAATTATTTTCTATTGCGTGATTTATTGCCTTAATAAGACCTTTGTTTTTAAAAAAATCACCTGTTTTTATATCATTATCAATCTTTTGCAGGTCTTGCAGAACGGTTCTGCCAGCCCCCAAAGTTAAGTGTCCAACCTCGCTGTTGCCCATTTGTCCTTTTGGAAGCCCAACAAACTCTCCACTTGCTTGCAATGTGGTGTATTGATAATTTTTTTTCAGTTTATCAAGGTGAGGTGTGCCTGCGGATAAAATGGCATTACCATGCCTTTCTTTTCGCAAGCCAAAACCGTCTAAAATAACAAGAGTTACCATAAAAAATTCTCCAAAAATATTTTATAGAAAAATATATTTTTTGTCAAATTTTTAAAAAGTTTAAAATTAAAAAATTAAATAATTATCAAAAATTTAATGTTTTTTAATAAAAAAAGCCCAAAAAACTTAATTTTTAGGCTTATTTTTGTTTATTTTATTCTTTATCAAGCAAATTATATCTTTCTGTATGTACAAGCGCGGTGAATAATTTTTCTTTACAATTTGGATATATTTTTTCAAAATTTGCAAGCACGCTTTTGGCACGTTCTCTTTCAGTATGCTTATCGGCAGGGCAAGAGTTTTTTAAAATTGGATAGTTTTTGCTTACCTTTTCAATATCCTCTTCGTTGCATAAAATAAGGGGACGAATAACATACAAATCGGTATTTGATAAATAGGACTTTGGTTTAAATGTGGAAAGACGTCCCTCAAAGAACAGCGAAATTAAAAAAGTTTCAATCATATCGTCTTTGTGGTGGCCAAGAGCAACTTTGTTGCAACCAAGACTTTTTGCGGTGCTGTTTAATATCCCTCTACGCATATTTGCACATAAAGAGCATGGGTTTTTCTCTTTTCTTATATCAAAAACCACTTCAAAAACATTTGATTGCGCCTTTTTAAACTCAACCCCTAAATTTTGGCAAAAACTTTCAATTTGGCTGTAATCATGCTTGCCGTCGCTTAAATCAACGGCAACAGCAACAAGAGAAAATTTTTGGCTGGAAAATGTTTGATAACGTGCAAGTGCAGACAAAAGAGTAAGACTATCCTTGCCTCCTGATATGCCAACACAAATTTTATCGCCATCTTCAATTAAATTAAATTGCTGACAGGCTTTTCTTATTCCGCCCAATAATTTCTGCATAAAACCTCTTTTTTTATGCATTTTATCAAAAAAAATGATAAATATCAAATAATTATTAAAAAAAACAAAAAAATATTTTTTTTACAATAATTTTTGTTATTTTTTTATTTAAGAAAAATTCATAAAAAATTGTGAAAATATATATAATATATATTTTTATTACCCAATTTATTTGACAGAATAATAGGCAAAAATGTATAATTGAAATTAAGGAAATAACTTTGTTTGTTTTAGGTTATTTTTGGCGTTTATGTTTATTTGTCTGGAAAAATACAGATAGTAAACAAGGAGGTTTTATGAAAAAGTGGTTGATTGCACTTTTGGGCATTTTTATGATGTGTGGCACAATGCTGTTATCGGCGTGCGACCAAGAAAAGGCAACTCTTTCGCTGTCAAGTGAAAGCGTAAGTATTCAAATTCACAGCGACGAGGCTGGCAGTGGGCAATATGTGGTGTCTGCTGACGTTTTTGGTGCTGGAGAATATCAATTGACGGCAAGTGCAACAGGGTATGATGAATATATCACCGTGTCAACCGAAAGGGTTTCCGCCACAAGAACAAGCATCATCATCACCGGCGTTGCAGAAAACGACAGCCCATCAGTGGTTACCGTACGCGTGGCACCGGGCAATGTTGAAAAATATATATACGTTGATGTGTACAGCCAAATCAGCGCTCTTTCTGCAAAAACAGATGCAACATCAGTTAGGTCAAACTACCTTGTAAAGGGCACAACCTCCGCCCTTAACCTTGACGCTCTGTTCAATGTAGAACCAGCCAAAGCAAACAAAGACATCACATGGTCGCTTGACGGCACCTTTGCAGGTGTTTCAATAAGTGGCAACCAAATTGAAGTAAACTCAACATTTGCCGGAGAAAGCGTAAAGGTTAAGGCCACAGCAATCACGGGGGTAAGTGCAAGCGTTGAAATTCCTGTGCTTGATAAAATTGATGAAAATGTTGGGCTTAAATGGTCATACAGCCAAAACTCTTCGTTTGAGCCTATCGACACTTCTTACAATCAATTTACAATTGTTCCAAACTATGAATATGACGAAAAATATCGCGGTTATGTTGTAGTAGACTATTCTGGCGACCTTGAAATTTCAGGTTACGCCCTTGATAGCAATGGCAACCCAACAGACAGTGTTGTTGTAAACCGCTATGGCGAATATAATGGTATGCCACTTTTCAGAGTTTCTACAATGCAGGGCAAGCCAAACCTTAACGGCGATTTTACAATCGGTTTTAAAATTGGTTATGCAAATTATGATTATGCTTTTGACACTTTGCAGTCAAATCCAATTTATATCACTGCCCGCGAAAAAGTGAATGGAATAATTCTTTCCAACACAGAATATCCAAACCTTGAAGGCACACTTCAAACACTTTATACACAATATGTAGATTCTTCAAATGCAACCAGCCATGGCAAACAATTCAGCGTTGCAATCACACCATCAACGGTTGTTGACGCAACAAACCAATACAAAATAATTCTTTCTCGCACAATGGCGGGTGGTGCAATCGCAAATGGTTGCCCTATTGAAATTTGGTATCGCGACACCGTCAACGCCAACCGCTGGACACAAATTGTTATGGTGGAAGAGGGCGGAAATTTTGTTGTAGGCAGTGCAGACTTTCCTTCTGCAACAACTTTGTACATAAAGGCATCAGAAAATCTTACCGTTCAATCGGCAGAGGGACTTCGCCTTACATTCCAAAGCGTAGATAATCCACTTGTCAACACATATTTTGACCTCCGCCTTGTAAAATCAGTTTCTCTTGAAGATTTTGTTTTTGAAAATGGCGATTTCAAAATAGACAGCAGTGCAAACGCTGGCGACATTGTGCTTAAAAAGCAATTTACCCTTAAAGGTCAAACAACAACCGACGGACTTTACATAATAAACAACAGCGATGCAGTTTATTTTGCAGACACATTGCAAGTTATTTCAAGCGATGAAAATTCTGTAACCTTTGAAATCACCTTAACATTAAAACCATCAAGTTATGGAATTACAACACTCGACACATACCAAATTGCACATAAAAATGGACTTGTCAGCGAAAAAATGGCAATTGATATTTTTCTGCCACTTAAAGATGTTTCTGTAAAACACAACACAGGCGAAAATCTTTCAAATTCTGTAACAGATGAAGGGTATAATGCAAAAACATATCTTCTTACAGGTGAAGAAGTTTCATCAACCCAAATGGGACTTTCAAACCTTATGCTTAAAAATGATACAACAACACCACTTCTTTACACTTACAACTCAATCAACGGAAACTATGCAGAGGCAAAAATTACAGTTGGGTTTGTAGATTTTGTTGAAAGCGACATTGTTACACTTGATATCTTTAAGGCAATGTCATCAACAGCTGACGGCGTTGTAGAACTTATTGGTAAGGCACAAGAAAACATCAACCAAAGCAATATTGCATATTTCACAAATGATTTTTCAAGCGTAATCACAAAGGGTGTTGGTTACACATATGCTGTGCTTTTCTTTGAGGGCAAAGGCGTTGAAAATGTTGATGCAAATGGCAATATAACATTGGTAAAAATTATTTTACTTGAAAGTTATGTTTCACCAAACAGCATGAATGTTTCACCAGATAAAGACAAAAACCTTACACTTTACAGCACAGACAGCCTTGCGTCAACAGACAGCGAACTTACCAGAAAAACAATCAACATTTCATTTGCAAACACAAACGTAACTTACACAGACATTACAAATGTGGAATTTATTTCAAGCAATCCACTTATGGGCAGACAAAGCATCACCGGCAATACAGTAACTTGGGCAGACGGCAGATACAGTCTTTCCAATGTTGTTGTAACCAGCGAGGGCATTTCATTTAATATTGAAGTTGTTGGCACATTTGGAGAACTTGCTTTCTATGACACACTTGACGTGCACTACATTTTAAGAAACGACAACTATGATAAGGTGTATGATATTTACACACCAATCACACTTACAATCAAAAACGCACAACGCGTTGAAAGCCTTAAATGGAAAAACGCTGACGATGAGGGCTTGTACTTTGAAGTTGGCGACACAAACCCACAATATATTATGGTGGAGGCACTGCCAGAAAGTGCAAGAAACAACAATATCAACTATGTCATCACAAACAGCGAGGGTGGACTTATCAACAAGTTCCTTTCTGTAAATGATGAAGTTGCATCAAACGTGCTTGCCGTAAACCTTTCAAATATGGTTACAACAGGCATGACAGGTTATATTTACCTTATGCCAGCAGACGCTGTGTACAACAATGAAATTAAATACTACTATATGGACGGCGAAGAGGAAAAAACAGGCTCAATCACCGACAGTATGCTGGGACAATATAAAGATAACGTTCTTCAAATCACATACTACGACTTCCTTGTAAACGAAGCGTACTTTAAATCAAACGCAACAGACAGCGAAGAAATTTCAATCGTTCCATTTGCAGATATTTTAGTTAAAATCAAGGTAAATGTTGCAGACGGCAGAAGTTTTGAACATTCTTACAGAATTTTCGATAACGACGGTTTCCTTGCAATCAAACCAGACCTTTACTATACAGTTATGACAAGCCTTGACCTTACCGCAGAGGCAAGGGCATCATTTGCAAGTTTTGGTGGCGGACTTCAAGGCAAAACCGCTGATACAACAATTTTAATTTCAGGTGCAAGTTTTGCAGGCGTTATTTTGGAAAGTGGAACTGTAAGAAATATAACATTTGCGGGTAATGCTACAGGCGATGGCTTCCTTGCAATGACAAACAACGGACTTATCCAAAATGTTACAATCGACACAAAGGGCTCTTTCCCAAGCAAACTTGTTGTTGAAAACTATTATGGTGGCGGTTTTGTAGGCTCCAACTACGGCAAAATTTTAAATTCAAATGTACTTGGCCTTACAATTTCAGCCCCAGCATCAGTTGTTGGCGGTATTGCCGGACGCAACTTTGGCACAATTGACGGCGCAAGGGTGGAATTTTACAATCTTGCTGTTGAGGGCGAAGAAAATGTGTTCCAACCAAATAAATTCACAGGTATCAATGTTGGCGCTATGGTTGGCGTAATTGAAAAGGGCTCTAAAATTAAAAACTCTTACGCATACAGTTATGCCCCAATCGACCAAACAGTGCTTGTTGCAAGCAGTTATGCAGGTGCATTTGCCGGCGAATTTTCGGTTGCCTCATCAAAAGATGATACAAGCATTGACTATTCATTTGCGGTTGTTGGTGCAACAAGCCCATTCAACGGATACACACAAGACAGCGAATATATCAACCTTACAAACTACTACATTGGGTACTATGTGGAAGAAGAATACCACATCAACTATGTTGTAGGTTATGACAGCAATCCAAACTTTGTTGCAAGCGGTGAGGGCTATTACGAATATGTAAACAATGGCAACCCACACCTTTTGGGACTTATGCAAGATAAACGCGTAACAAGCGTAAGCGAGTTTGCAGTGCAAACAACTGCCGATGCAAACGGACTTTATAAATCTGTTGCAGTTGACACAAACAAAGGTATTATGTTTGCCTATGTTGTGGAAAATGGTGCAAACGACCTTACAATCAGCGAACAAAACGACCTTGACGGACTTAACACAATTTCACTTGCAACCCTTTTGGGCATGAATGAATACAACCGCAACATTGTTGTTTCCTCTTCGGCAAACGGCATTGTAAAAGTTGTAGGCTCTTCACTTGTTGTAATAAGAACGGGCGACGTAACCCTTACCCTTTCTTCAAAACAAGATGCAAGCATTAAAAAGACAATTAAAGTAAGCGTAAAATATGCACTTTCAAACATGAAAGTTTCATGGACAAGTGTTGGCGGGCAGGTGAATTATGTTCGCGAAAACGCAACACTTTCAATTCAAAAAACACGTTCAAGAGATTTTGTTGTAGGCTATGAAAACCCACAAGTTTACCTTGGCACAACAGCAAAAATCTATCAACTTAAACAAAATTCAATCACTCTTAAAATTATAAACAATCCAAGCACCGCAGAGGCTGTTGCTTTTGAAAAGATAAGCGAAAACTCATTTAAACTTACAACAAATGATGATTCAGTGCTTACAAACTTTACTGTAAGCCCAACCATTTTTGAAGATGAGGTATTGCAATCTGCAATAGACGGCATATTCCAAAGAAAATTTGCAGTTCAACCTGTTGACGGCGTAATTTCATTTGGCGTTTCAGGTCAAAGCCTGCCAATCACTCCATCAACAAACACAACTGTTAGAGTGGAAATTAAAACCACAGATATGGCAGACAGCGTTGTTCCTGTTATTTCATACAATGGTGAAACCTTAAAGGTAAGCCCAAACGGCGCAAACCGCTTTACTTACACACTTGCACGCGACGCACAGCAGGGCAGAGCAATTCTTGACGCAATTGTAGAAGAAGTTTCTTCTTCAAATGCAGACGGCATTTACACCTTCACATACAACGTAACATTCCGCGTGAATGATGACTATAAAGCAGATATTGCAGAAAATATGGACTTTACAGTTTACTTCATGTCATTTAGTGGAAACTCAAGCGAAGAGTGGAATGGCAAATTTACCCTTTCACTTACAAGACAAAACTTTACAAATATTGACGTTCAATTTAAGAAAGTTGAATACTCTCAATTCAAACCATCTGCAAGTGGATATGTTGAAGTTCACTATGCTGATGACCCAATCGCAGTTCTCGCACCGGGCAACAGCGCGATTATGCAGGTAAACATCAACCCGGCATTTGCATATTTTGACCATGTTGACTTCTCTTACAGTTTTGGCGGAGAAAGCGTCCTTGACGCGGTTAATGTTGAAGTTGTAAAACCATATGGTGAAAACGGCTATGTAAGACGGGCAGTTGATGGCAGAATTCAAATGATTGGCGGAAAACTTCGCTACACACCAACAGCGGAAGAAAAGGCAAGCGGTGCAATTTTCTATAAACTTTGGATAAATACCAACGTTGCAAAAGACAGCCAAATCACACTTACCGCCACCTTTGCACAGTCAAACGGCGAGGTAATTTCATATGTAAATTCATATCTTACAATCAGTTATCTTACCCAACCACAAGTTACAATTGACGGAAGCGATACCGCATACATTGCAAAAGGCTCTACCGCACAAATTCAAATTGACGTGCTTGCAGACCAGTCTGTGGATATGATTTCACTTGACGGCAATGAAGTTAGGGGCATTTCACTTGGCACTTTAAGCCAGCCGGTGATTGATGAAGTGAAAGGCATTAAAACCTACACAGCAACCCTTTCAGCCTCTGTCCTTGCAGGCAGTGCCGATAACGATATGTTCTATATTCAAGCACAAGTTTCAAGAGAACTTAACGGCAATAAAGAATATAAAACATCAATTGCAACAGCAATTTTGGTTGACTTTAAAGTTGATGCCGACAAGGTTGAAATTTCAGGAACCAACGATGATGCCCTTACAGTATGGCAGGGCGTGCCAAAGGCGTTTGGAGTTGAATACACCATTTTGCCAGAGGAATACATTGCCGTAGATGAGGCAACTCAAGCGCAAATAACCTACCTTAAAAAGGCAAGGGAGCAATTCCTGCAAAAAGGTTACTATCCAGCAGTTGAAAATGCCGAGGATAGCGCATATCTTGTCAACTATAAATATAATGAAGAAACAAAAGTTCCAGAAGTTCAAACACTTAAAGACAGACTTTTCTATGTAATCGGCCATGAATACAGAAGTGTATTTGATGAAAGCGTAGACAGCCCTGTTATGTTTGAATATGATGAGGCAGAAAACAAAATGATTGTTACTGGTACAAAAAGTGCTGGTTCTGTAAACCTTGTTCTTCTCACATACATTTCTGCGGGCGGATTCACTGCAACTTATGAAAAGTTCTTCACAATCAATGTTGAAGTATACTTCCACCCAGACCTGCCACTTCTTATCTCTTCTGCCAGCGAGTTTAACGCTCTTAACGCAGAGGGACAGGCAAACGTAACTCCAAAAGACTATATGCTTACAAATGACATTGTACTTCAAAACTACACTCCATTTGATACCAAAGCAATAAGAAGTCTTGACGGAAATGGTTATACAATCTTCATTAAATCATTCAATACAACACCTGCTGACACATCAACACTTAACATCTCATTGTTTACAAGGGTTGTAAAACACACAATTGACGGCAAAGAAGTGCCAACAACACTTAAAAACCTTCGCGTAAACCTTTACAATGGCGGACAACTTAAAATAAACACATTCAAATACAAAACAATCAACATTGCTGGTCTTGCAATTGAAAATGAGGGTGTTATCACCAACTGCGAAATGGTTTCATTCTATTCAAATTCTGCCGCAATGGGCGAAGTTGTTGCCGAGGAGGCTTGCATTAAACATTCAAATCCAACAGGCTTTAATGTAACTTACCTTACAGGCACCAACACAACAGAGCAAGTATTCCATGACGGAAATATGGATTGGTCAAGCGACATTGCCGGTTTTGTACTTACAAACTACGGAAGCATAACCAATTCTCGCGTAGGCGGTGAAACAATCACAGTTATGGGTGATGATAAACTTATCAATGAAAAGGTAAGCGGATACACCTATGCAAGCACACAACAACTTGACACATTCAATATAATTGGACAGGGCAATATCGCAGGCTTTGTACTTACAAACTCTGGCGGATATGTTGCATCATCATTTGTTAAGAATGTGGATATGGAAAACAAATCCAACTCAACAAAATTCTATGTTGCTGGTTTTGTTGGCAAAAACTCATCTTCAATTCTTACAAGTTATGTTGAAGGTGCACCAAGTGATGAACATAAACTTGGTGAAGAATATTCTGCATTTGCAAAAGAGGGCTCTTCAATCAAATCACAAATGGGCTATATTGCCGGCTTTGCATACAACAACAGCGGTGTAATGAAAGACTCTTACTCAAATATTCTTATTGCAAACTCTCACGAAGCAAACAAGGTATACCTTGCATCTGGTTTTGTTTATGAAAATGAGGGTACTTGCGAAAACTGCTATTCAGCATCACAAATTTTAAATTCCAACTTCACACAAATGAACTTCTCTGGCGTAAGTGCCGAGGGTGAACTTTTGAAAAGTGGAACATACTTAAACTGCTATTTCTTTAATAAAGCGTATGAATCGATTGATGAAATCAACGACTCTACAACAGAATCAAGATATAATACCGGTGCACTTCTTATTCCAGAGCCAAACAATGCATCATACTTCTATGGTTTTGCAATCGCTGACGGCGAAAGCGACGGAATTTGGAAGGTTGACGCTGAAAATGGTATTTCCCTTATTGAAGCAAACAACGTCTCAATTTCTCACAGATATATTCAACGCGTTGCTGACACTTATGAGGGTATTACCGCAGAAGATGATGAGGGAAAATATATTCTTCCTTACGCAACACTTATATTTGTGGATAGTGCAACAGAAATAAACACCGCATTGGGTGGAGAATACAACCCAATTCTTATCCTTAACGCACAAGATCTGCTTGATGTAACCGGACTTTCACAGTCATCATATATTAAAGAACATTTCAATGGCATAAGCATTTGGGGCAACTATCGCCTTGTAAATAATATCGACCTTGGCGCAATTGCCACAGGCGATAACACCGTATATCTGCCATCTTCAAACAAATCATTTGCGGGTGCACTTTACGGAAACGGCTTTACAATTTCCGGCATTTCAATGACAAGTGATGAAACAGACGTTGCATTTGGCCTTTTCGCATCAATTCAGCCAAAGGGCAAACACAACCCAATCATCACAAATATAAATCTTCAAATTCAACAGGTTATTGCAGGCGATACTGCACTTGTTGGTGGTCTTGCCGGATATATTAAAGATGCAAAACTTATAAACATTCAAATTGCATTTGGCGATGACGCGTCAGTTAAAGGCCTCAACTTTGCAGGCGGTCTTGCCGGACTTGGCTTTGGCAATAATGTGCTTAAAAACATTGTTATTCAAAATCCAACAATTGTTGCAGACAGATATTCAATAGATACAACAAACGATTACTTTACAACAGATTCAATCAAAACATTCAGGACAAACCTTAAAAACAACCTCAACTACAACACAACCAAAGATTCTTACTTCTTCTCTTCAATCAGCAATCTTTCTTATGCTGGTGGTATGATGGGCTTTGTTGATAATTATGCTTTTGACCTTACAGAATACGATTTTGCACAAAAGGATAATTTCTCAATCAACAACGTTCGCGTAACGGGAGAAGTTGACATTCAAGGTCAAGTTGTTGGTGGCGTGTTTGGACTTATCGGTTATCAAACAAACATTCGCGACGTAGGCCTTGTTGTTGCTGGAAACAGCACCACAAACAACTCTCACATTCTTTCCACAAAATATTTTGCGGGCGGAATTGCAGGACAAAGTTTTGGTGCAATCAGCAGAACATTTGCCTCTCATGAAGAGGAAGTCCAAGACAAAATTGAGGACAATATGTCAAACTACTATGGCGGAGATTCTGCCGTAGAGCGTGGTATTCTTGACCTTTTCTATATAAAAGGTACAAATTACACCCAAGAATATATTGGCGGTTTGGTGGGCTATATTGGCTCTGGCAGTATGGAAATTTCATACTCAAAACTTAACACAACCTCTCCAAACGCACAATTTGCAGGTGGCGTTGTTGGCGGAATGGAACTTTCATCAGCAAGCACCTACCAAGGCGACAGCAATCTTTGCCTTGACCCTGTGTTTACAAAATTCTTCTTCAATGAAGTGTATGCAACAGGCGATGTTAGGGCAAATGAAATGGCTGGCGGTGTAATTGGCGTAATTAAAGGCGAGGGCAGTCGCGTTGCACTTATGGCTGTAAACGCGTTCAACTACTTTACAACCTATGATTATGCAAATGAAACATATCTTTCCCTTAACGAGGGACAGTCAAACGTATCAAACAACTTCCGCATCAATTCACTTGTTGGTAAATTTAAGAAGTTTGAAAGTGGACAATGGATAGATAAAATTCTTACCACAACCACACTTCAAGAATATACAGACTATGTCATTCCTGTAATTGCTTTTGAAGAACAACAACAAGAGGGTGGCGCACTTACAAGTGCAGAAATACCATCTGTTGCTGTTTATGAAGATTATAACTTTGGCGGATTGCAGGTGGAAATGGACCTTTTCCCTGTGGAAAAACAAGATTCTTCTGCAAACCCAACCTTTGACACTTTAAGAGGCAACAACACAATTTACGTTATCACTCGTGCAAGCGAGTATACAAACTCGGCGGTTGGCCATTCTTACACCCAAGAGGGTTTCCTCAACTCTGGCTCTTGGAGTCATGCAAATTGGGGACATGAAATGAATGACCTCTTCCCAGAGATTAAGTATAAACGAAGCATAGACGTGCTTTACCTTGACTGCTATAACGTAGAATCGGTGTTCAGACAAATGAGCGGTACAGGAACAAGGGTTATCGTTCGCGGCCTTGTCAGCGAGGGTGCCGAAGAATATGCAGACGTAGACCTTGACCAATACTTTAAAGAGTATGGTACAGATGCTTTTGAAAAGGGCAATGAATATCCAATATTTATTGAAAGTTTCTCAGGCAGACTTGAAGGCGGTGCTTACAAAACTTCTGCAAGCAATGGCAGAGATGATGTAAAAATTATTGCATCTCAAAACTTTATAAAATCAACAGGCGCTGGTTTCTATACAGATGGCGTTACAGTTCAATATAAGTCTTATGGCACAGGTGCAACCCCAACAATTGCACTTGATGGCACCGATGGTACAGCCGGCCTGTTTATAAAAAGCGAAGTGGTTGAATCAACAATTGCAAACCTTCACTTAATTCTTGACAACCAAGTTGTTGTTAAGGTGAACAACGAGGCAAGTGCCAATGTTGGTCTTATTGCGCCAAAACTTACAAGCACAAGCGTAAGAAGTATAAAAATTTCCACTCCAAACGCTTTAAGAGAATACATGATGTCTGTTACGTCAAATACTGGCGTTGCAACTGCATCAATTGAAGAGGAAGAAAAGACTTTAAATGTTGGCTTAATTGCAGGTACTTTGGCACAAGACAGCAGAATTTCAATCATGCAAATCAGCGGTATCACAATTGAAACAAAGGCAGACCTTATTTCAATGTCTGGCATCGCTGTGGATAATGTTAATGTGGGTGGATACTTTGGCAGAACTCAAAAACTTGCCGAAGCGCAAGACCTGCGTGTAAACATTTCTCAAATTGTTAAAAAGACAGAATCACCAACGCAAGACTATGGTCAAGTTGGTATAACAGATGTTACTTCAACAAACATCATGGTTGGTGGTTACATAGGAAAAGCCGAGGGCATTTCAGCAATCGCAACCCAAGACGGTAAAGAAATCAACACTTCAATTGAATTTCTGTTTACCGGTGCAAACCATTTCACAAACTTCTATACAGGTGGCGTGATTGGAAGAAGCATAGTTGCATCTCCACTTTCAATTGTAGGGCAATCTTCAAAAATAGAAAGTGTTGTGCTTATGGCAGACACCTCAGTTGTTGACGGCGAATTTGCTGTTGGTGGATTCTCTGCAAAAATGGACGGTAAAGTTTCAATTTCAAGTTTTGATACAATCAACCTTACACTTGGCGCGTACAACACAACTCACGCTTTACAAAAACCAAATCAAGAAACATTTGAAAATGATTATATGCTTTCTGGTGGGGTAAATGTAAAAGCAAACACCTATATCGGAATTGTTGTTGGTTATGCTGGCGGTGCATTTGATATGCAGGGCGGACTTTCAGCAAACACAAATCTTAACGCAGATAATCAACCAATCAACGTTGTCGCTCAGGATAGCGCAAAAGTATATTTTGGCTCTGTTCTTGGTTATACAAACGCAGAAAGGGTTGTGCGTGAAGATGAAACTTCCCTTAACAATTCTGGCTATGTAAGCACAACAACTCGCCTCACAGGCAAAGTGCTTTCTCGTGCACAAGTTGCTATTGAATCTGCTGGCAATGCAGATATAATTGCTGGCGGTATGGTGGGTTGCATAGATGGACAATCAAGTGCTGACGCAACATATATGGCAGACGTACGCATTGGCAATGAAAATACAAGCACAATGCTTCGCTATGATGGTGCAATTTACTCAAACGCACAAAAACTTGTTGCGGGCGGTATAATCGGCTCATTTACAACTTCAAGAGATGACACATTGTTCTCTATTGAAAACTCATCATTTGGCGGTGCTTTAAAAGTTTATGGCACAAACAGCCAAAATGCTGATGTAACTTTTGGTGGAAGTGTTGGAAGATATACAATCACAGGCACAACAGCAAAAGTTTCAATCAAAAACAACTACAACTATGGAGATGTTTTTGTTGAATATAGCGATACATTAAATACACTTAATTCTTACACATTTGGCGGTATTGCTGGACACATTTCATCACCTTGTGAAAAGGAAGATATTGTTGGCAACTATTCACTTACCACAAATCATAATGCTCGCCATAGCAGTATAAACAGCAGTGCAAACGCACTTTATGGCAGTGGCGCTATTGATGCTTTGGGTACAGCGTTCAACTATTACAGCCATGCGGTTACCCTTTGCACAGACTACCTTGGCGTGGATATTGGCTATGATGAGGCTTATTCACTTGCTGGCATTGGTTATAACGGCAAACATACAAGCCTTAATACAACTTACAGCACAAGCATTTTAAACAAAAACACACTTGGACTTGCCGAAGAGCCTATTGCAGGACACAAACTTAATCCTCAACCGGTTGGCACAAATGGCGAGTTGGCAGTTGAAGACATTGCTTCGTTCAATGGAATAACTTACTATACAATTGCAAACAGCATTTCAAACGGCTCACTTCACTATGAGGGCACAGAAAACTTTGCACTTAATAATGTTGCACTTGTTGGTAATGGAAATACAATCAACTATACACTTCAACAAGAAAGTGATGTTGGCTCTTGCTATGGCTATGTTAAAGAACTTGCCGGTTTCAGTTATATTTCAGGTTTTGCAATGAACGCAAATATGGTAATTGAAAATGGCGAAAATGATAAAGCATACGCACCATTGGTTGGCACAATGAAAGATAACACAAGCGTTTATGCAATCAATGTTTATGGAGAGTTTGCTCTTGGCGGGGTTAACGAAACATCAACACCAATTCAATCTGGTCTTGTAGGTCAACTTCTTGCAGGCAAAATCTTTGACTGTTCAACAGATATAGACCTTGTTTATAGGGCTGGTATCGTAAGGGACGGAACTCCAAAAACAGGCAGTGTTTACGGAATTGCAAAAACAACAACCGAAGATGCAAACATCTTCAACAGCAAACTTATTGAAAGATGCTATTCTGCCGGAAGCATACAAACAATGATAAAGGCAAATGTTTATGGCATCACCGACGGCGCACTTGACGCTGTAATCAAAAATTGTTATACAATTTCAAAGGTAGATTGCAATGATTTCACACAAGAAATTGACGAGGCTGGTGAAGTTTATGTTGTAAAAGGCGTAAGTTCTCAACCGGCTGAAGAGGTTGCAAACATATTCTATGATATAGACGGCCTCAACTATATTGGGCTTGGCGAAGATGATAAGGCATCAGGCAAAAAATACAGCCAAATGACAACAAACATCTTTGGCGAAAAAGACCCATTCGCAAATGAAGAGATATGGCTTGCTGATAAAGATTTCAACTATGGTTACCCAACATTAAGATACGGCTATGCAAAACGCTCTTCTTGGGCAACAAGAGAGGGTGCTACTCGCGGTGAGGGCTATGACGCTTACATAGAGGACGGCACATTTACACGTTTGTCTAATGGTACAAAACCAGCAACAATTGGCGAAAATACATTCTTTATGCTTCCAAACGTAGGCGTACTTGCAAATATGGTAAATATTTCTGGTGCTCCACAGGGAGAGGGAGAACCAAACACAATCATCACAGGCAACTTTGCACTTCTGTATGATATAGATTGGACACAAAGAACGGCAAATTCAGAAGGTTTTGAACCTTACATCTTTAAAGGCAGATTTGACGGAAGAGAAAAAACAATCACTGCACTTAAAGAACATTTGTTTACATCAGTCGGCGATACTTCAACTTCAAAAGATTCAACTTGGGTAAGAAACGTTCGCTTTACAGATGTTGGAAGCGATATTAAAAATATCCTTGCCGATACAATTCAAATTGCAACGGTATCCAACTTAACACTTTCTGGCGTTATTAAAACATCAACAGCAAAAAATATTGGTGCACTTGCAAACGAAGCAATAGGCGCAGATATTGTCGCTGTTACAAACCTTACAGAAATCAATGTTCAAGGCAGTACAACCCAAAATATTGGTGGTTTAATTGGCAGTGCATCGGCTTCAACAGCATTTATATATTGCCAAAACTATGGCGTGATAAATGCAACTTGCTCAACTACTACCGAGGGTGGAATTTCAATTGGCGGTCTTGCAGGAAATCTTGTAAACTCAACAATTGATTACAGTTTCAATGCCGGCTCAATCACAAATGGTTACGGCTCTTCAAATGGCATGGTTGGTACAGTTGGCGAGTTCTATGTTGGCGGTCTTGCAGGAAAGACTGACACTTCAACAATTGAAAACTCTTACAACTCTGGTATGCTTAAAGCGGGTAATAAGTCAAATACAAAAACAGCATACGCTGGCGGACTTGTAGCATACGGAAAAACAACCACAATCACAAATTGCTATAACCAAGGCTCTGTTGAAGCATTGGGCGACAACCCAACATTTGTTTGGAAGTGGGAAAATGACTTCACCCATAACGGCAACAGAGTTACAAAACTTTCTCTTACCCTTACTCAAACAAATGCAAGAAATGTTTGGGCATACGGTATTGGATACTTGGAGTCTGGAAGCGTTGCCGAAAGCATGGTAAAAATTCCAGATACAACTTCAAATGCCAACAACTATAATGGCGAAAAATCAAATGCATCTATTTACAACAATGGTGCAATCAACGGAAATGGCACCGTGCTTGACTATTGGGATTGGGAAAGTGAAATTCTTCCTACAATCACAGTGCACTCAACAATCGAGCAAACTGCAACCAAGTATGAAAACCTTATACTTTTCTTCCATAATTACACCTATTCTTGGTTCCAATACAAGGTAGACCCAATCACACCAACAACATCAGATACGCCAAATGTTGTTGTAACAATGGTTGATGAACTTGAAATTCCAACAGCATTTGTGCTTGAAACCAAAACCAAAGTAACCTGCGACTATAACCGCGGTGAATGGGAGGGCGTTATTGCGTCATTCTCAGGTGAACTTGGTGCAAAATGGTGGAAAGGTAAAATGTCAGAAAAAGATGGTTACATTTACCATACTATTTCAGAACATTATACCTACAACTATCAAAAGGCTCAAAGTGGCGCATACAGCAGAAAGGCATCTTCGGAAGAAAATTACAGCAAAGTATTTGACTCTGTAAACAAAAAATTTGTTGGCGGAATTACATTTGCCGAGGGAAATACTATCAGTTCTGGCGTAAACGGAAACACCATTATGAAAAACACTCGAAGCGAGATGAATGGTGATGAGCGAAGCGAGATTAAAATTGCAGGCACAGAATATTACCTTGCAGATAAAGATAACCTTACAACGGTATTCAATGCAGGTGTTTATGAATATAAAAACAAATATTCTTCAGCAATTCTTCCATACTTTGCAAATACCGATTACTACACAATTTCAGCAACGTTTAAGGACTCAACAGAAAATATTGGTGCAAAAATCAACAGCGTAAGAAAAACCGCAAGCGGAATTGAATTTGATTACACAGTGTACTCAACTGCACCTCTTACCGGTGGAGAACTTGCAATTTCTGTAAGTGTAAACTATATAGAAAATGTAACAATAGATACCTCTTCAATCAACTTCATTTATACAAACGAATATTCACTTGGTATACGAAGAATAAGTGGCATCAGCGAGGCTTCAAAAATCACAACAGGTTATACAATTTACAGCACGGCTGGAAGTGATGGCACATATAATTCTTCACCACTAAAATACACTGCAGGCGTTGACGGGGTTTCAATCATCAAACTTTCAAAAACGAAATTTGAAGATGGTTACAACCCAAGCGACGACGATGAAGAACTTGTTTATCTTGTTGCTGATGGAAATAAATATGTATATATTCCAAAGGCAAAACTTCACCCAACAGAAAATGGCGATAACTACAACGCAGACCTTGACATAAACAGAATGGGCTTTAATACTTTGGGCACAGAAAGCACATTTACAAACAGAGTAAACCAAATAAAAGCACTTTTCAACAATAAAACAATGTATGCAAGGACGGCGTCAGAAGATAGTTACTTTGTTCCAATTTCATTTGGTAAGGGCGGAGAGATAACCATTGAATTTAATGGACGCGACAGCAAAACAGTTGGCACAACATTAAATTATGGTAAAACAATGTCAATTTCAAAAACTACCACTTACGCACAAAGCGCAGACGCAAGCGATAAATACTATCAAGTTTCATTTACCAATCCAACAGAAGATGTTATCGCAGTTGATTCATCAGACCTTGCAATCTTTGGTTATGACCAAAGTGCAAACCAATGGAAATTGGGCACAACCTCAATTACAATTGGCGGAGTTGCAATGAATGTCAGCGTAGAGGGCAATAAACTTGTGTTTAGAAGTGAAACATTCACAGCAGAAGATGCAACGGTTAAAAATGCTATCAATTCTTACATTTCATCACTCACTTTTGTTGCAAATGACCACAAAACTATCACTTACGCAGACAACTTTGCAGGCATGGAAAGCGGACCTCTATCGCAAGCCACAGACGCTGGCAGACTTACCTTAAACCTCACAGTTGATAAGCAATGGCAAATCACCAAGGGTGCGTCCCAAGCAACAATTTCTGGTGGGGCTGTAACTTTTGATACATCAAAAAATATTACAGACCTTCCATCAATGTATGCATTGTCAGGCATTGTGGTTGCTTACGGCTCATTGCAGGTAAGTGCAACGCAAAGTTATACATCGTCAATCACAAGTTACACAATTGCAACAAACACATTGGCGCATGTTAAAGTTGGCTTGTATTACGGTAGCAACTCTACTGCCGAAGAAGAGTTTGAAACTGTAATTCATGGCGAACACCTTAACCCATCACTTAACGCATCAAAATGGAGCAACTTGCCAAGCGGAACAATTCGCGTTCAAGCAAAGGTTTCTGGTGTATACAAAATCACAGCAGACGATAAAGAAGTTTTCCACATTGTTGCAAAAGATTCTGCAAACACCTACTATATTGAAGGCAATTGGGGTAAAACAGCAGACGGAACATTTGTTGCCGGAATTACTTTTATATCGCAAGTTGTCAAAGTTGGAAGCAGTGGAAACAACTATGTTTGGGTAACTCAAAACGTGTCTGAAAGACGCAATGAAGACGGCTCAATAGCAGGTTATCTTGCATCTTACAGCATTGGAGGGAACCCTGTATTAGGCATTGGTTACAACGCAAGCGGAATATCTTCTTCTAATATTACAGATGTAACATTGTATACACACACCAAAGGAGAAAATGGAGCCGTTGATGCAAGCCCTAAAACTGATGCAAGCGGGAATGTAATCAATTACAAAGAACAATGGTTAAATGGAAGTGTAACGTCAATAGACTTTATCTATGAGGGTAAAGAATGTTCTATTTCAAAGGCAAAAATTGATGCGCTTACTCCATTTACAACTTACCAAAACTCTGTACGATTCTATCAAAATGGCGAAGTTCAATATCTTGTACTTGACTATAAACTTACAGATATTGGCACAACAACCCTTACTTTTGACGGTGAGGAATATCCATATCAAACAGAAATTGAAAGAAATCTTTACACTTGGGATACTTGCATCTTCCCTAACAGCCCAACAGAGGCATCGGTAAACCTTTCATTCAGTAAAGATGATTGGAATAAGATGAATATAGATTATGGCTCGGCAAAATACATTTATGAAGATTCCGAAAACCTTAGAATCTATGCAATTCTCGCTGAGGGAACAAGTGATGGGAATGATGATAGAATACAGGTAAGCGTTACTGTTAAAGATGCAAACAAAATAGGTGCGACCGCAAAAGAAACACCAAATGTTAGCGATACGGTAGAACCAAAATCTATCATTCTTACAACAGACATTTCTTTCAAAGACTACATGACAGGGTTTACCAAAGCAGACACTGTAAACATTGTAGGAAATGGATACTACATTTCATACTATGGCGATAGTTTCTACAACCAAGTTATGGGCGACACATTCATTAGGGACATTTCATTCCTTGGCGAAACTTACAATCGTTCACTTTTCGTTGCAGAAGAAATAAGCAATACAGATTTGTTTAATGTAAACTTGTATGGCTCGGTTTCGGCACTTGAAGATACACAAGAGGCAACAAGCAAAATTGCACTTATTGCAGATGCAGACACAACAAATGGCGAAGTCGCAATCACAAACCTTACATCATACGCATCAGTTCAAAGCCTTGAAAAAGAGGGCGTAGTGCTTTTCAATGCAACTTCAATGACAGAATCAACCAACAAAGGTGTGATAACTGCAATTGACGGAATAAATGGTGAGAAAGGCGCAGACGGTATTGACGATGGTACAAACACCGCCAACAGAGATGGTAAGGCGGGCGTTGCAGGCACAAATGGTGCAGGCATAAAAGTTTCACTTTCATCAGACTCTCTCGGCTTTACCAATGAGGGCATACTCTACGCAGGTAAAGGCGGAAATGGTGGTGCTGGCGGAAGTGGTTATCGTGGCACTGACAAATTAAAGAACAATGGAAACAACAACACATATGGTAAAGCGGGCAGTGGTGCAATTGCCGGTACAAATGGTGAGGTTGTTGGATTTAACGGAGAAGTTAAAACCACAACAGGCACAGCATACAGCGGTACAAATGGTGCAAAGGCAAGACAAGGTTTTGGCTATCTTTACACTACAAGGGACAACACTTACACTGGTATAGGAAACGATTACTGTATTAAAGTTGTAAAATACAACAATACTGACGAATCCACATACTCTCGTTTAGGAAGCAGAATATTTGTTGGTTCATATGGTGGTGATGAAGAATTGTCAAGAGTTCAGCACGTTTACAACTATATGTTTGGTCTTTCAGGTGGATATGAAACACAACTTCCAACGCCTGCCGAAGGTGCTTGGAAATAAATTCAGGAGAAAAATTATGATGGACAAACCGACAAAGCAGAGCGGTGATAAAAATATGCACGATGGTCATAGAAAAAGACTTTTCAATCTTGCCTACAAGGCAGGGCTTGATGCATTAAATGAAATTCAAGCACTTGAAATGGTTTTATGCTATATATTGCCAAGGGGAGATGTAAATCCCCTTGCACATCGCCTGCTTGAACGGTTTGGAGATTTTGTATCTGTTCTTGACGCATCGGTTGAAGAATTGCAAACGGTGAAAGGACTTGGCGAAGAAAGTGCCAAAAAATTAAAAATGATAACAGAAGTTTTTCTCTATTATTCCACACATAAAATAAATCCTACCAACAAAATTGATAGAATAGGTGATTTTTATGATTATATCGACGGAATGTTAAGATTTCGTAATGTGGAATATTTGTATATCTTTGCGGTTGGAAGAAATGGCTCTATTATAAACAAAAGAGAACTTGCATCTGGCAAAGATGACCTTGTAAATGTGGATATGAACAAAATTTCACTTTTCATATCCTCTTCAAAATCCAAAAAATTTATAATTGTACACAACCACCCGCAAGGCAGGTGCAATCCATCTACAAAGGACATTGAGGCATTTAAAAGCATCAAAGAATTTTGTACATACATGGGCGGAACGCTTGTTGATTCATACATTGTAGGTGATGACGGCATTTACAGTATGGATATGGGAATGGTTGTAAGGGATTTTACGGTGCAAGCAAAAATCTCCATAACAAAAAGCAGATAAGGTTTGCGCTAACAGTTCCGCAAAATACAATAATAAACAAAATCCAAAGACGGGGGAAAGATGATTTCTCTCGTTTTTTGTATAACTCATCTTCCAAAACTTCATTGCCAAAAGGTAAAACGCAAAGGCAGTATACCCCTTCGTCATCATATTTTATAGAAATATATTCCTGCCTTTCAAGATAAATCATAATGTTATCTAATCCGTCGCTGTCAACCTTATACCTTGCCGGTAGTGCAGAAATAATGTCCTTGGCGTCTACAATGTTGTAGGCACCATTGGGGCACTCTTTCAACAGGATTTTTAAAACAAGTTTAGATTTTATATCAAGCATTAAATAATATTTATCATATAAAACCCCTCTTATACCTTTTGGGGTATAATTCCCACTAAAATATGTCAATAAACATATTGATGCAAGAGCGCAAGGAGAAATATGTTTTAATATATTTATGCAAGGTGTGCACAGGTAAAACCGCCCACCTAATTTCTCCACACGATATTGCAAAAGAGGTGTGCAAAAAGGTTGTGCTTTCAGTCAGCGAAATAGATGAAATTATGGCATCACTTTCTCTGCAAAACTATATAGATTTTGTTGTAAGCGACTCCCGAAATGGCTATTATTACTGCGTAAAACTTAAAAAAAAGGGGCAAACATACCTAACAGACTCAAAAAAGCAAAAAAAAGCGCTTTTGCTTTTGGTACTTCGCAGTATGTTTCTCGCCTCAGTCAGTTTTGTGTTTGGTGTAATTTTAAAGGCGATTTTTCAAAAATAACAAAAAAAACTTTCATTTTTAAGGTAAGTGGGCTATAATAGGTGTACAAAAAGGAGAGTTATGGCTTTTAATCTGGTTACAAAATATCCACCGGCTGGCGACCAACCACAGGCAATTGAAAAGTTGACTGATGGATTTTGTGATGGGCTTAAAGAGCAGGTGCTTTTGGGCGTAACGGGAAGTGGAAAAACTTTCACCATGGCAAACATAATTCAAAAAATGGGCAAACCAACTTTGGTGATTGCCCACAATAAAACCTTGGCTGCCCAACTGTGCAATGAATTTAAGGAATTTTTTCCACACAACCGCGTTGAATACTTTGTTTCTTATTATGACTACTACCAACCCGAGGCTTACATTGTTTCCTCTGATACATATATCGAAAAGGATATGGCAATAAATGAGGAGATAGATAAACTTCGTGCAAGTGCCACATCTTCAATTTTGGAAAGAGATGATGTTATCATTGTGGCATCAGTTTCATGCATTTATGGTCTTGGCAACCCAAATGAATATTACAATCTGCACATTTCTCTTCGCGAGGGCGATTTTGTCGACCGCGATGATATAATTTCACGCCTGATAGATATTCAATACACAAGAAATGATATAGATTTCAAACGCTCTACCTTTCGCGTAAAAGGTGATACTTTGGATATTTTTCCGTCAAACCAATCTGAAATGGCGATAAAAATTCAATTTTTCGGCGATGAAATTGAAAAAATATATAATTTTGACCCTTTAACCGGCAATCTTATAAATCAACTTGCCCATGTTGCTATTTACCCTGCAACCCATTATGCTGTTGGCAGAGAAAGAATGGAAACTGCACTTGCCCAAATTGAAATAGATAGAGCCCTTGCCATAAAAGATTTTGAAGGACAGGGGAAACTTATAGAGGCAGAGCGTATCGGGCAACGCGTTGCCTATGATATGGAAATGATGAGGGAAGTTGGCTATTGCAGTGGAATTGAAAACTATTCAAGATATTTTGACGGCAGATTGCCGGGCGAGGCACCATATACACTTCTCGATTATTTTCCAAAGGATTTTTTAACGATTATTGATGAAAGCCATATGACATTGCCACAAATACGTGCAATGTACAATGGCGATAAGGCACGCAAACAATCACTTGTTGAATTTGGTTTTCGCCTTGACGCCGCCCGCGATAACCGCCCACTTACTTTTGAAGAATTTAATCAACGCTTGGGGCAAACCCTTTATGTTTCGGCAACTCCTGCCCCTTATGAAATGGAAAGGGCAGACAACGTCGCCCAGCAGGTGATACGCCCAACCGGACTACTTGACCCGCAGATTGAAATAAAACCAATCAAAAATCAGGTGGAAGAGTTGATGGTGGAAATCACAAAAACAATCAATCGAGGCGCACGCGTACTTGTTACAACACTTACAAAAAAAATGGCGGAAAGCCTTACCACTTATTTGCAAGAACATAATTTTAAAGCGAAATATATGCATTCTGAAATTGACACTATGGAAAGGGTGGAAATTGTAAACGGACTGCGTGGAGGAGAGTTTGATGTTCTTGTGGGCATAAACCTTTTGCGAGAGGGACTTGATATGCCAGAGGTGGAACTTGTTTGTATTCTCGATGCAGATAAAGAGGGCTTTTTGCGAAGCGAGGGCGCACTTATTCAAACAATAGGCCGTGCCGCCAGAAATGCAAATGGCAGAGTGATTATGTTTGCCGATGTTATCACAGATTCTATGCAAAGGGCAATAGATAAAACAAATGCCCGCAGAAAATTGCAGGAAGAATATAACAAAAAACATGGAATCACTCCAAAAACGATTATAAAGGAAATTAAAAACAGCCTTGAAATCACCAAAAAACTTTCAAAAACCAAACTCAAAAAAGAGGAAATCCCTGCGGAAATAGAAAGACTTACCGCAATGATGAAAGTTGCGTCGGGTTCGCTTGACTTTGAAAGGGCCATTGAACTTCGAGAGCAAATTCACAAACTTAAAAAACAATTAAATCAAAAAAGATAAAAGAGAATGTTATGCAAAATGAAATTATAATAAAAGGGGCAAAGGAAAACAACCTTAAAAATGTTGATTTAACCCTTCCCAAAAACAAACTTATTGTGTTCACCGGTGTCAGCGGTTCAGGCAAATCCAGCCTTGCCTTTGGCACGATTTTTGCTGAGGGACAAAGACGTTATATAGAAAGTTTGTCATCATACGCACGTATGTTTTTGGGGCAGGCTCAAAAGCCAGATGTGGAATCTATTGACGGATTAAGCCCTGCAATTTCCATAGATCAAAAATCAACAAACCACAACCCACGCTCAACCGTTGGCACGGTTACAGAAAGTTATGACTATTTGCGACTGCTTTTTGCAAGGGTGGGCGTACCTTTTTGCCCTCATTGCAACAAACCAATTGAAAAACAAACGGTTGACCAAATTGTAGATGAAATTTTAAAACTTCCTATTGGCAGTAAAATCACCATTTCTGCGCCAGTCATTCGCGGGCAAAAAGGTGCTTTTGTAAAGGCGTTTGAGGGGTATAAAAAGTCTGGTTTTGTGCGTGTTATGGTTGACGGCAGTTTGTATAACCTTGATGAAGAAATCAACCTTGATAAAAATATAAAACATACTATCAGCGTTGTTGTAGACAGAATTGCAATAAAAGAAAATGTTACCGCCCGCCTTACTGACAGCGTAGAAACGGCTGTAAAACTTGCCGACGGACTTGTAACTATGGAATGTGAAGGGGAAGAGCACCTTTTCAGCACAAATTATGCCTGCCCAAATTGTGGCTGGACGCTTGAAGAGGTTACGCCCCGCCTCTTTTCATTCAATGCACCATTTGGTGCCTGCCCAACGTGCTCGGGACTTGGCACATACAACGATATTGACGAGGCACTTATTTTGCGTGATGGCGATAAAAGTATACGCGATGGTGCTTTCAATGCAACAGGCTGGCGTATGGATAATGGAGGTCTTGCCGAAAGATATCTTACCGCTGTTGCAAAAAAATATAAGATAGACCTTGATAAACCGGTTAATAAACTTCCTCGCAAGGCACTTGATATTTTGTTTTATGGCAATAATGGCGAAAAACTTGATGTTTATGAAGATGAAAAAAGAAATAAAACACTTGAACACTTTAATGGCAAAAAAGCATTGTCTTTTGAGGGGATAATCAATAATTTAAAAAGGCGTCTTGCCGAGGCAAAAAGCGAATTTGTGCGTTTTGAAATTGGCAAATTTGTAAATCAAATAACCTGCCCAACCTGCCATGGACAAAGACTTAACGAAAGTGCACTTTCAATAAAAATAAAGGGTAAAAATATTGCAGAAATTTGCCAGCAACCAGTTGGCGAACTTATATCATTTTTTGACGACATATCACTTTCAGAGGAAAAGGAAGAAATTGCAAAAAGCATTTTAAAGGAAATTAAAGCAAGACTTCAATTTTTAATTGATGTTGGGCTGGATTACCTTTCACTCTCTCGCTCGGCAGAAACTCTTTCTGGCGGTGAGGCACAACGAATACGCCTTGCAACACAAATAGGAAGTGGGCTTTCTGGCGTTTTGTATATTTTGGACGAGCCTTCAATCGGGATTCACCAACGAGATAACGATAGGCTTATAAAAACCCTTCAACATCTTCGCGACCTTGGCAATACACTTATTGTGGTAGAACATGATGAAGACACTATTCGCACGGCAGATTGGCTTGTTGACGTGGGACCATTCGCAGGCGTGCATGGCGGTGAAATTGTGGGTAATGGAAGTGTGGAAGAGATTATCAAAAATTCCAATTCCATAACCGCCCAATTTTTAAGAGGCGATGAAAAAATTGAAGTCCCAAAAACGCGCAGAAAAGCAGAAAATTATATCGAAGTGAAAGGAGCAAGGGAAAACAACCTTAAAAACCTTAATGTCAAATTTCCATTGGGCGTTTTCACTTGTATAACCGGCGTTTCTGGAAGTGGTAAATCCTCACTTCTTAATGAAATTGTATATCCAGAACTTTCAAATAAACTAAACAACAGCAGAATAGAAACAGGCGATTTTGACAGCATAGAAAACATAGATAAACTTGATAAAGTCATCAACATCGACCAGTCGCCAATTGGCAGAACACCACGCTCCAACCCTGCGACCTATGTGGGTATGTTTTCATATATTCGCGACCTTTTTGCAAGCACGCCAGATGCAAAAGCAAAAGGTTATGGCGCGGGCAGATTTTCCTTTAATGTGAAGGGTGGCAGATGCGATGCCTGCGAGGGCGCTGGCGTTAAGGAAATTGAAATGTATTTCCTGCCAGACATATCCGTTCCATGCGAGGCGTGCAAGGGCAGTCGTTATAATCGAGAAACTTTGGAGGTGCGATATAAAGGCAAAACCATTGCCGAAGTGCTTGATATGACAGTTGAAGAGGCTCTTAAATTTTTTGAAAATATCCCATCAATCAAAAACAAGGTACAAGCACTTCATGATGTGGGGCTTGATTATATAAAACTTGGTCAGCCGGCAACAACCCTTTCAGGCGGTGAGGCACAACGGGTTAAACTTGCAACAGAACTTTCACGCAAATCCACAGGTAAAACAATTTATCTGCTTGATGAGCCTACAACAGGACTTCACTCATTCGACGTGAAAAAACTTATTGCAATATTAAACAGACTTGTTGAAAATGGCAACACCGTTGTTGTGATTGAACATAACCTTGACGTAATCAAATCGGCAGACCATATAATAGACCTTGGCCCAGAAGGTGGTTATCGCGGTGGTGAAATTGTCGCCGAGGGCACGCCAGAACAGGTTGTAAACTGCCCAAGAAGTTACACTGGAAAATATCTTA
The DNA here is from genome assembly GCA_017621525.1 of Clostridia bacterium. GTDB lineage: Bacteria > Bacillota > Clostridia > Christensenellales > UBA1242 > Caccovivens. The sequence goes on along the minus strand of JAGASX010000021.1, from coordinate 64,959 downwards.
AAAAAATGCTGTAATTTTATAAACAACAAAAAAAGATTGCAATTTTGCAATCTTTTTTAATTATTGATTTTCATTTTCATCGTCATCATGATTGTCGATATAATCAAATAATGTAATTTGTTTGTCATCGCCTTTTGACGCTTTTCTCTTTGCCAATTTCGCTTCAACTTCTTCAATGTGTGCTTCAATCACTTCTTGTTGTTCTTGGGTTATTTCGCCATGTTTAAGTGCTTGCGTTAAAGCAAATTTCTTTTCGGTGATGGTTGCTTTTTTGTCCATGATTGCTCTGTAAAGTTCTTCGTATTTTTCATTTACAGATGTGTCATCATTGATATAAAGTTCATCAACTACCCTTTGTACAGCAATTGTGCTTGGGTCTGCGATAAGTGCAAGCATATCATTGATTGTTGGGTATGCAGATGCTCTATCTCTCATCATAGAAATCTTCATTGGGTTTGAAAGCAGACGATATTGCCCAAAGTTTTTAAGAAGGGCAGGGTCGCTTTTAACAACGCCATAAAATTCTTTAATAACTTCCTTGTGTTTATCTTCAACAATGAAAGCAGTTCTTTGCAGAACTTTATAATCAAAGTCAAGGTCGGTTACATCTAAACTATCCTTTTTCTTTGCCTTAACTTTTGCAAAAACTCTTCCAATGGTGCTGAATTTGCCGTGCTCTGCCTTAACAGCGTTGAATACAATTTCTGCATTTGCGTGAAGTCTTGTAAGATTTACAGGCTCTTCTTCTTTTGTTTTTAAAGTCGCGTTTGCTCCGCTTGCAATTTCTTCCACAAGTTTTTCGCAGTCTGCAGAGTATGCTCTTCTGTTTGCTATTCCATTAAGGGTTTTAAGTTGGTCCTCAAAATATGCAAGTTTAACATCAATCAAATTGCCAAACAATTTTAAATAGCCATTGATGTACGCCTTTCTGTCGCCAACTTTGAAAAGTGCTTTTTTCACTTCTGGCAAAACTTCTTCGTCAAGGGTTTCATCAACAATTGGCTCATCGCCAACAACTGCTTCTTTTAAAATACCAAACGCAGTTTCTTCTGCCTCTTCTGTGATTTGAAGAATAGTTGCCTCATATGCTTTTGTAAGTTGAATTGCAATACTGCTTCTGTCAATTGAAGCCTCAATTTTTTCTTTGCAAGCAATAATTTTTGCGCAAAGGTTAAGGGCAATGTTTGTATATTCTTCCTCTTTTCCTTCTTCCATTAAGTTTGAAGAAAGAAGTGCAACAACAAGGTGTGCTTTATAGTTTACAAGGTCGCGTCTTTCAACATTAAATTTGCTTTGTTCATTTCCAAAATAAGTCAACGCAACATAGTCAATTGCCTTTTGGTAAACTTCTGGTGTAGGTGTTGCAAGTGCAGAAAGCAAACTTTCTTTGCTGTCAATCACAACAGGTGAAGATTGTACTTTAATAGGTTCAAGGGTTTTGAAATCGCACCAAGTGTTTGCATTGCTCCAAACTTTGTTTTTAATGAAAGCGGTTGCAAAATAACCTTTAACGTCTTCATAAACACCTGTGTTTTCAAAAATAGAAAGCACTTCTTTTTTAACATCTGCAACAGGCACATTTGCGTCATCACTTATTTCAGACATTTCGCGCACCACGCAGACTGGTAAAGATTCAAAAATATCGTCAATGTTTGTAATTCCAAGGTGGTTTGTTTTGTCGGTAAGGTATTTATAAATTACACCCGCCCAAACAAAGGCAAAAAGAGATTTGTCCTCAACGCTGATACCTTCAATTTTGCCAAGTTTGTCTTGATAGAAGGTTGCAACTTCTGCAAGTTGGTCGTTGCCACTTTCTTGCAATTTCTCTACAAAGGCAGAAAAATCATCTTCCATATCAAGAGTAGATGCAAATTCACTTACCTCTCTGTTTGGAACATATCTGTCAAACGCTTCTGCAATTGATGATGTGTTTTTCATTGCCATCAAACGAATGGTGAATGAATCTGGGTTTTTGATGATTTGCGACAATTCATCAATATTTCTTACATTTATAAGGCTTGGTAAATCTTTTAAAAGTTTTTCCATGTTTCCCTCCATATTTGGCTATATTTTAGCACAATCATACAATAAATTCAATACTTAATTCAAAAAAAAGAGGTAAAAATAGCGTTATTTCTATAATTTTTGCATATTTTTACCTTATTTTATATGATAGTTTCAATTATTTTAGCCTAAAAATTGAAGTTGGCAACTCTCTTGCGACGTCAATTTTTATGTCTTGTCCCTCAATAATTCCATGCTCGCCCAATACTTGACATATAGAAGTATATGCAATGTTTGGCGAATTGTTTTCCTTACTTAAATGAGAAAGCATAATTTGTTTTGTACCTGTTTTTGTTAAAAATTCAACAACTTCGGCACTTACCGCATTGGAAAGGTGCCCGTTTGGCCCATCAATGCGTCGCTTTAATGAAAGAGGATATTTGGTGCCCGACATCAACATTTGGCGGTCATAATTTGCCTCTAAATATACTAAACTGCTACCCTTAATGGCATTTAAAATTCTGTCATTTATATGCCCAAGGTCGGTAATTACACTCATTTTTTTGTCATTTTCGCAAAAACTGAACCCAAAACATTTCACATCATGTGGCAATTCCACCGGGCAAATAAGAAGTTCATTAAGTGCAAAATCGCCCTCAAAGGTTTTATGGTTTTGGGCGGAAACCTTTTTCAACTTGTCATCAAGCCCCAACCAAACACTTTCATGCGCATAAACAGGGGTGTTAAACTTGCCTGAAAAAACGTCAAGCCCTTTGGTGTGGTCGCTATGCTCATGCGTGATGATAATTGCAGAAATTTCCTCGGGGGAAACGCCAAGCAAGTTAAGCCTTTTTACAGTTTCAGCACATGATAAACCCACGTCCAAAAGAATTTTTTGGTCGCCACTTTCAATATATGTTAAATTTCCATCACTGCCTGAGGCAAGATTTATCACTCGCATACAAAAATTATATCATAAATAAACAAATTTTGCAATAAAAGGGCGAAAATTATATGTTTTTTAAATATTTTTTATGTTTTTTTGAAAATGCAATTTGCTTGACAACAGGGGCGGATAATGTTACAATTTACCTACAATAAAAACCCAAAATGAGAGGTAAAAAATGAAAGAGAAATTTTATATCACAACAGCCATTGCCTACACATCAGGCAAGCCACATATTGGCAACACATATGAAATAATTATGACAGATGCAATTGCACGCGCAAAAAGATTGCAGGGCTATGATGTGTTTTTTATGACAGGTACAGATGAACATGGTGAAAAAATAGAGCAAAAGGCGATTGATAAAAATATGTCGCCAAAGGCATTTGTTGATGAAGTTGCTGGCACAATAAAGGGCATTTGGGATTTGATGAATATATCTTATGATAAATTTATTCGTACAACCGACGCAGACCATGAAAAACAGGTGCAAAAAATATTCAAAAAATTTTATGAACAGGGCGACATTTATAAAGGACAGTATGAGGGACTATATTGCACCCCATGCGAAAGTTTTTGGACTGAAAGCCAACTTGTTGACGGCAAATGCCCAGATTGCGGAAGAGAGGTAAAACCGGCAGTTGAAGAGGCATACTTTTTCAACATGGGCAAATATACAAACGCCCTTGTGGAACATATCCTTACTCACCCAGAATTTATCCAGCCGGTTTCAAGAAAAAATGAAATGATGAATAATTTCTTGCTTGCCGATGAATTTATTGGCAAAAGCGATGAAGAATTGCTTTTGGCGGTTAAAAATGGCACATTAAAAACAAAACTTCAAGACCTTTGCGTAAGCAGAAGCACATTTAAGTGGGGCGTGCCTGTTGACTTTGACGATAAACACGTTGTATATGTTTGGCTTGATGCCTTAAACAACTACATCACAGGCATTGGCTATGACACAGAAAACCCAACCGAACAATACAAAAAACTCTGGCCATGCGACGTACACGTTGTTGGAAAAGATATTGCAAGGTTTCATATCATATATTGGCCAATCTTCCTTATGGCAATGGGACAGCCTCTGCCAAAACAAATTTTGGGGCACCCATGGCTGTTGCAGGGTGGCGAAAAGATGAGCAAGTCCAAGGGCAATGTGCTTTACGCTGATGACCTTGCATCAATTTTTGGTGTTGACAGCGTAAGATACTACACACTTGCAGAAATGCCATTTGCAACAGACGGCACCATAACTTGGGAACTTTTGTGTGAGAAAAACAATGCAGACCTTGCAAACGTGCTTGGCAACCTTGTAAAACGCACACTTGGCATGAGCAATCAATACTTTGGCGGACAGATAAAAAATTATGGCGTTGAAGATGAGGTTGATAAGGAATTTAAAACAATCATCACATCAATTCGTGATAAGGTATTTAAAAAGGTTGATGAATACAAAATTGCAGACGCAATGGAAGAACTTTGGATGCTTTTCCGCCAAGTAAATAAATATGTTGACGCAACTGAACCTTGGAACTTGAATAAAGATGCGTCAAAACGCGAAAGACTTTCAACTGTTCTTTTCAATATGCTTGAAGCAATCAATATTGGGGCAAACTTGCTTTCACCATTTATGCCAGAAACAGCAACAAAAATCATGGCAGAACTTGGCGTACAACCTCGCAAGTATGATGACCTTGATAAATTTGGCTTGTTAAATGAATATAAAGTTACACAAAATCCACAAATTCTTTTCAATAGAATAAGAATGGAAGATATAAAACCTACAATAGACCAAATTGTTGCAAAACAAAAACTTGAAAACGCACAGCCAATTGAATTTAAAGAGGTACAGCCAATCACAATTGACGACTTTGCAAAAATTCAACTTAAAGTGGGCGAGGTGATTGCCTGCGAGGGCGTGCCAAAATCAAAACTTTTGCACTCTACAATCAAAATTGGCACAAAAACAATTTCTGTGTTAAGCGGAATTGCAAAAGCCTACTCGCCAGAAGAAATGGTTGGCAAAAAGGTTGTTGTTGTTACAAACCTGCCAAAACGCGAGATGAAAGGGCTTGTCAGCGAGGGTATGATACTTTGCGCAGAAGATGAAATTGGCAACCTTTCACTTCTTACAATAGACCGCGACGCCCAAGACGGAAGCACAATCAGTTAATAAAAAAAACACCAAAAATTCAATTTTTTGGTGTTTTTTTGTGTTTTTAAACCCATTTTTCATCTTTTGATAAAACAACTTTACCTTCCTTTAAAGAAGATTGCACATCAATTGTCCTTTGGTTTTTACTGCCTTTAAAACGCAAGTTTAGGCTTTTTTGTGCAAGCACAAATTTGCCGTCAATCAAAATATCAATATATCCCAAAAGTTCTTTTGCATATGGCACACTGTTAGATGACAATTGCTCAAAAACAAAACCGGTATAGCAGGCAAGTTCCAATCCACGCTCTTTCACAAATTTTGCGTAAGGTATAAGGGCCTTTGCCTGAGAAAAAGGGTCGCCCCCAGAAAAGGTTACTCCATACAAAAGTGTATTTAAAGAAATATCTTTTTTAAATTTTCTTAATGAATAATTTTTACCGCCTTTAAATGGGTGCGTTTGCGGATTATGACAGCCGGGGCAATTGTGCGGACAACCTTGCGTAAAAAGTGTAAAACGCAATCCCGGCCCGTCAACTATCGAATTATTTACAACACCTGAAATTTTAAGTTTTGCCATAATTTTCCTTTATTTTTTAAAATATTTATTCCCCTTAAAAATAAAGGGGAATAAATGCTTTAAAATTATTTTTTTTAATAATTTAATATGTATTTTCAAAATATGTACTTTAATTATTTTTCATGCCATGTTTTACGCGGTCATGCTCTTCTGCACGTTTGCCATTATTAAATCTGTCAAGCGTTCCCACAAGATAACCTGTAATACGACGAATTCTTTCAAAGTTGCCCTTGCCGTCGTTTTCACTTCTTCCGCAGTTAGGGCAGGTGTCGCCAATAATGCCATTGTATCCGCAAACAGGGTCGCGGTCGATAGGGTGGTTGATTGCACCATATCCAATGCCTGCCTCTTTCATGTGGCGAATAAGCACTTCAAAAGCATCAAGGTTGTTTGTTGTGTCGCCGTCAAGTTCCACATATGTAATATGCCCACCATTGCACAAATTGTGGAAAGGTGCTTCAAGGTCAATCTTTTTGTTTGCAGAAATGTCATAGTAAACAGGCACATGGAAAGAGTTTGTATAATATTCGCGGTCTGTGATGCCTTTAATTGAACCATATTTCTTTCTATCAATGCGTACAAATCTTCCACTTAAACCCTCGGCAGGTGTTGCAATAACGGTGAAGTTAAGTTTATGCTCTTGTGATTTTTTATCGGCAAATTCACGCATATGTTTTACAATTTCATAACCAATTTGCCATGATTTTTCACTTTCACCATGATGCTTTCCGGTAAGGGCAACAAGTGTTTCAGCAAGCCCGATAAATCCGTAAGTAAGCGAGCCATGCTTTAAAACCTCAGCAACGCTGTCTGTGCGGTCAAGTTTTTCACTGTCAATCCAAACGCCTTGTCCCATAAGGAAAGGATAGTTGTAAACGCGTTTTGATTTTTGAATTTCAAAGCGGTCAAGAAGTTGTTGTGTAACAAGTTCCATGCGTTCGTCAAGCATAGCATAAAACTTTTTCATGTCGCCTTTGCTTTCAATTGCAATTCTTGGCAGGTTGATTGATGTGAAAGAAAGGTTACCGCGTCCAAAAGTTATTTCTCTGCTTGGGTCGTAAACGTTGCTCATAACGCGTGTACGGCAACCCATGTATGCAACTTCTGTTTCTGGACGTCCCTCTTTGTAGTAAGGAATGTTGAAAGGTGCGTCAAGGAATGAGAAGTTTGGAAACATTCTTTTTGCCGAGCAAGCAATTGCTGCCTTAAACAGGTCATAGTTAGGGTCGGTAGGGTTGAAGTTTACCCCCTCTTTCACCTTAAATATTGAAATTGGGAAGATAGGAGTTTCTCCATTGCCCAAACCTTCTTCTGTTGCACGCAAGAAGTTTTTAACAACCATGCGCCCTTCTGGTGAAGTGTCTGTACCAAAGTTGAGAGAAGAGAATGGAACTTGTGCCCCTGCACGAGAGTGCATTGTGTTAAGGTTATGAATAAGCGCTTCCATTGCCTGGTGAGTTGCCTCGTCAGTTTCTTGAAGTGATTTTTTAGTTGCATATTTTTTAATTTTTGCAAATTTTTCATCATCAATTTCATCAAAAGCCTTGCGTTCTGCCCTGTCAAACTTCTCATCTTTTGTAAGGGTAGGATATACGCCCTTAATTTTTTCAAGCGCCTTAAAAATTTCACAAACTTCTTCTTCACCAAGTATTCCAGCCTCTGTTAAAACATAGGCTTTGGCAAAGTTTGTGCGGTAAATCTTTTTATATGTTTTTGCAACGCCGGGTGCACAGCCATAATCAAAGTTTGGCACACTTTGTCCGCCGTGCTGGTCATTTTGGTTTGATTGAATTGCAATGCACACAAGTGCAGCATAGGTGCGAATATCGTTTGGCTCTCTTACAAAACCATGCCCTGTGTGGAAACCGCCTTTAAAAAGTTTTTCAACGTCAATTTGGCAACAAGTTTCTGTAAGGGTGTAAAAGTCAAAGTCATGAATATGTATATCGCCCGCTTGGTGCGCTTTTGCCTGCTCTGGGTCAATAACAGCATGGGTGAAATAGTTTTTTGCACTTTCACTTCCAAACTTCAACATAACGCCCATTGGTGTATCGCCGTCAATGTTGGCGTTTTCACGTTTAAGGTCGCTGTCCTTGGCGTCGCTGTTGTTAAGTTTTTCAAAGGTTTTCATAAGCGAAGTGTTCATCTCTCGCACGGTGTTTCGCTTATCGCGATAAAGAATATATGCCTTTGCAACATCTTCAAAGCCCTTTTTCATAAGCACCTTTTCAACGATGTCTTGAATTTCCTCCACGGCAGGTGTTTTGTCAGAAAATTGAAGGTTAATTTCTTCTTCAACCGCTTCTGCAAGTTTTTTTGCAGTTTTAAATTCGCGTTCTCCCACCGCATTCATAGCCTTTGAAATGGCGTTTTCAATTTTAGATAAATTAAATTCAACAATTCTGCCATCTCTTTTAAGTATATTCTTTACCATGATTTCCTCCTTGTGTGGTTTGAATATTCATACTATATATTGTGTTTTCATGCATTTTTAAACGGCATATATAGTGCGTTTCGTGATATATCTTAAAACTTTTCAAAATAATTGTCAAACAAAAATCAAGGCTTTTTTCTTACAAATTGGGTATAAGTTATTGAAATATAATTGTTGATGACACCTTGCCCACATAAAACAATAAATTTTTGTTTTTTAAAAAATTTTAAGATAAAGAAAAGTGAAGTTATTATAACCCAATTTTGCCGTCATTTTGCCTATTTAAAGGTTAAAGAGTTTGATTTTTTAAAAACTTTTGCTAAAATATTGTAAATTCATATAAAAAAATGTTAATATATAAAAAAGGAGGCATTATGAGTGCAAGTTTAATCGGTTGGATTATCACCTTAATTTTCATAGCATTTTTGGTTGTCGGATTTTTTATTGGATTTTGGAGGGGGCTTAAACGCTCTACCGTCAGCCTTGTAATTTCTTTAATTGGCGTGGTTGTTGCCTTTTTTGTAACACCGCTTATCACAAAGGCGGTTTTGGGAATACCTCTTACGGTTGAGGGCGAGGCGACAACTTTGCATGGCGTAATTCTTACCTACATTTCTTCAATTGAGGGAGTAGGCTCACTTATCGAGAAAAACCCAAATCTTGAAAAGTTTATATTAAATTTGCCATCTGCAATTGTAAATGTTGTGCTGTTTTTGCTTGTTACCATTGCAGTTGAGGGAATTTTGTATATTGTATATAAAATTCTTGCCCACACAGCCTTTAAACTTGGCGATGATGAGAAAAAACGCAGACTTTCAGGCGGTGTAGTTGGTCTTGTAAAAACCCTTATCGTGGTTGTGTTTGCTTTTATGCCACTTGCAAGTTTAATTGGCACGGCTCATACCTGCACAACCGCCGGCGATTATGGAATTTCGCAAACCCAAAGCGAAGAAGTTGAAACAACCATGCTTGTAAAGGTTGCCACTCAGGAACAGCCTGCCGAAGAAGAAATCGCACAAGAGGGCATTTTGCCAGAGGCGGTTACAACAATAATTGGCGGACTTGAAAACAATTTTCTTACAAAAATAAGCGGAATTTTTGGACTTGACGACGCACTTTTTGATTATTATGCCAATGTTGAAATAGAGGGCGAGAAAATCGCTGTAAGAAAGGAAATTGTAAACACATACAAAGTGATTGACCTTTCAAGCCAACTTTTAAATATAAATAAAGAAACAACTTTTAAAGATTTCAACTACCAAAAAATTGCAACCACTTTTGATAACCTTACAAACAGCCCACTTTTTGAAAATGTTATAGCAGAAACTTTGGGCGAAATTATAATCAACTATAAAGACTATGCCTTTATCGCAGACAGCAGTTTTGCAAAGGATAACGCACCAATTTTGGACGCCCTTTCACTTGGACTTAAAGCATATACAGAGGCGGGTGGAAGCGTAAGCGACTATTTTGTTGGCGATATAGAAACCCTTGTAAACGTTGCATTAACTTTTGGGGAACAAGGCATAATTGACGAAATTGTTGCACTTGAAAATATGGACGCCGACAACATAATCATCACTCTTACCAAAGATGAAAACTACAATACCTTTAAAGGCGGTGTTGACAGCCTGTTTAATATGAATATCGTTCGCGATGCCCTTACCGCAGTTATGCCAAAAATAACCGATAAAATAACTGAATATGTAGACCCAATTGGCGTAACCACCGATGATTGGACTGATGAAGATTGGCAAAGCCTTTCAACTTCACTTTCAGGCGTTTTTAAAAGATATGGCAATATCGCTCAAAGCGTAGCCGTACTTGATGTTGCCGAAAACCCAACAATATTGCTTGACCGCCAAAAAAATTATAACATCAACAGCATTTTAAGCGAACTTGGACTTCTTATTGATGAAGCAAGGGCAGTAAACCTTCTTCAAACGGCAGAAAATAATCCAATTATTGATAAACTTCTAAGTAAATTCAACATTTCACTTCCAACAAATGCCGTTTATGATAATGACGGCGAGGAAGTTGAAATTGAAAACTATCATTCACTTATGCAGTTTATTTCACCATCTCTTACTTCTCTTCGCGACAACGGCTTATATGAAATCATCACGGCAGAGGGGGCAACAAATGCAAAGATAGAGGCAATTGCAGATATTGTGTCAAAAGAGGGCAATCAAACACTGCTAACAGATATAATTATGCCTTTGTATCAAGTAGAGCCAAGCAAAACGCTTATTGTAAATCAACTTACAAACGGACTTCAAAGCGACTTTATCAACCTTTCATCACTTTCAAACTATAATGAATGGAAAACCGACTTAAACTACATTTCTTCATTGCTTAAAACGCTAAACAGCACAACAACCTTGGGTAAAACTTACCTTAATCTTGCATTAAACAACCAATTTGATGCCATTATTGATGACCTTGCCATGGAAGATGTTGACGCAATCATATTGCCAGCATTTTACGCTAAATCAACGGGCGGAGTAAGGGATAAGGTGCTTTCAAAACTTCAAAATGACTTTGGTCTTATCACGCGCAACACAAACCTTACAATTTCTGCTGATGGCGCAACATTCAACCCAGACAGCAGTGAAAATCAAGCGGTTGAAGTTTCAAATGTTCTTAAAGCACTTATACCATTAAAGAAAAGTTATACACTTGCACTTGGCGACCTTACCGGCGTGGATAAAACAGTTTTGGGTGCAACGCTTGAAACCATGAAGATAAATGCATATCGCACACAATTTCTTTACAAAACACAAGAGGGCATTTTTAAAGACACCTTCATTTCACTTATGGCACAATTTAAAACAGAATACGCAACCGAAGTTGCACTTCTTGAAGCAAACCCAGACGCACTTTACCAGGCACTTGGCGTAACAAGCCTTGCCGAAGAAAATTATTCAAAAATAAATTATCAAAAATTGCTTGAAATGCTTGCAGAACTTGAATAAAATACAAATATAGGATAAATTATGGAATTTAAACACATTCCCGTTCTTTTAAATGAAGTTTTAGAGGGATTGGAAATAAAAGAAAATGGAATTTATATAGATTGCACTATGGGCGGTGGCGGACATTCGGCAGAAATTCTTGCTCGCCTCTGCCCAGAGGGTAAACTTATTGGCTTTGATAGGGATATGGACGCAATTTCAACCTGCCAAAAGAAATTTCAGGGCAAAGAAAATGTAACAATCATTCACGCAAACTATAAAGACGCCCCACAAATTTTAAGGGACATGGGCATAACGCAAGTTGACGGCATTTTAATTGACCTTGGCGTAAGTTCTTATCAATTAGATTGTGCTGGGCGTGGTTTCAGCATTGTCAATGACGGCAGACTTGATATGCGAATGGACAAGTCCCAAGACTTTGATGCCCATTATGTTGTAAACAACTATTCGCGTGAAAGACTTATACAAATTTTGTACCGCTATGGCGAGGAAGACAATGCGCGCCGTATAGTAGACAACATTTGCAAAGCACGAGAGGTTAAACCAATTGAAACAACAGGGCAACTTCGCGAAATAATTGAAGCATCTTTTCCTAAAAAGGTGATTTACGGCAAGGGCGGAGTGTCAAAGAAAACATTTCAAGCAATAAGAATTGAGGTGAATGAAGAACTTGACGGCCTTGACCAAACACTTGACGACATGATTGACTTATTAAAAGAGGGCGGAAGAATGGCAGTTATCACCTTCCATAGCCTTGAAGACAGAATTGTAAAAAATGTTTTTAAAGACAATTCAACCGATTGCATTTGCCCACCTAAAACCCCAGTTTGCATTTGCGGACATCGTGCAAAGATTAAACTTGTCAACAAAAAACCAATCATGGCGGGCGAGGGAGAACTTAAAAACAACTCTCGCAGTAGCAGTGCAAAACTTCGTGTGGCTAAAAAGATTTAAAGTTTTGTTATTTTATTTATGGAGGAATAATATACTATGGGTGAGAAAACTTTGCTTGTAGAACTTGAAAAAGATAAAGAAAAAATAGTAGAAAAAAAACTTGCCCAAACAAGAGAAAGGGCAGAGCGTAAAAAGGCAAAAGAAAATCCCAAAGCCGAAAAAAAATATTTCAACGCCTTTTCTTCCAAAAGTTTTAAGGGTGAAGAAATTGTCCTTAAAGCAAAAGAAAGGCAGGCGGAAATTGAAGAGGTGAAAGAAACATCACCAGCACCGCAAGTGGCAAGTGAAAATTCTCAAATAATAGAAAAGCCAAACTATGATTTTGTAGAAACTTTGTCCGACACCCAACGTGAAAAAATTTTTAAGGTAGAAAAACAGGAAGAGGTAAAACCCCAAACAAAGCCAAAACGCTTAAAAGTTGCAATAATTTCAATTTTATTTGCCATTTTTGGCGTTTGGGGGCTTGTAAATGTTGCGCAAATAGATAATTTGGGCAGTCAAATTACGCAGGTTGCAAAAGAGTATTATGAAATAAATCTTCCAAAATATCTTAAAAATCTTACCACCCTTGACGCAACCAATTCAAGCAATATGGAAAATCTTTTTCAAACCATTCCAGATGAGGATACCTCACCAAGTGAGATACTAAAAAAATCAAATTGGTTTGATAGATTTTGCAATTTCATAGCAGGCTTATTTGGAGGTTAAACTTGCAAAAAGCCTTTTCATTATATTCATTCAAAAAAAGGATATTGGCAGTTTTTCTGGCAATATCCTTTCTTTTTTGTGCACTTTGCGTGCGACTTTTTGTTATTCAAATAATAAACGGCAATTCTTTGCAAGCACGCGCAACCGACCAATGGACCCGCGACCTTGCCATAACTGCACCTCGCGGGGGAATTTATGACCGCACAGGCTCTGCACTTGCTGTAAGTTATACAACCTACAACGTTTATGTTCGCCCAAGGGAGGTTGGGCAATCTTCTCAAACAGCACAAAGCCTTTCCCAAGTTTTAAATTTGCCATTTGAAAAAGTATATCAAAAAATCACTCAAAAATCGGTAAGCGAAGTGCTTATAAAAATGCAAATAGAGGGAGAAGAGGCGGAAAATGTGTACAAACTCGCCTTGCCGGGTGTGTATTTGGCAGAAAACAGCAACAGATACTATCCTTACGGCAATTTGCTTACACAAGTTTTGGGATTTATCAGCGTTGATAATAAGGGGCAAACAGGGGTTGAGGCATACTATAACAACCACTTGCAAGGAAAAGACGGTTGCAGTTATGTGCAAAGCGACTTGCAGGGCAAAGAAATTGGTGGCAGTTTGCGATATTATATTCCTGCCACGGCAGGCGACGACTTGACACTTTCGGTTGACAGCAAAATGCAACTTATTGTAGAGCGAAGTCTTGAACAAATTATGACCGAGCAAAAAGCAAAATCGGTTTCGGGTATTTTGGCTGATATAAACAGCGGAGAAATTTTGGCGGTGTCAACCAAACCAAGTTTCAACCTAAACGAGGTGCCTCGCGATGACCTTAACGCGTTGTTTGAACAAAGTAAACTTAAAGTTGCAACTGATGTGTATGAGCCGGGCTCTACCTTTAAAATTCTCACTGTTGCCATGGCACTTGAAGAGGGACTTACAAACATGGAAGATAGGTTTTATTGCCCTGGTTATAGAATAATTGACGGCGTAAGAATAAAATGTTGGCGTACAATAGGACATGGCTCACAAACACTTAAAGAGGCTTTTGCAAACTCATGCAACTGCTGTTTTATGGATTTGGCATTGCGAATAGGCAAAGACAGATTTTACAGTTACCTAAACAAATTTGGTTTGGGACAAAAAACAGGCATAGATGCAAGTGGTGAGGCGGGCGGAATTTTAATGGCAAAAAGCCTTGTAAAAAATGTTGACCTTGCACGCATGGGCTTTGGACACGCCATTGCCCTTACGCCTTTGCAACTGATTTGCGCGGTGTCAAGCATTGCAAATGGTGGAAATTACAACAGCCTGCACCTTGTAAAAGATGAAAAGCCTTTAAAAAGCAAAAATTCTATTGTATCTTCAAACACTTCAAAACAGGTAAATCAACTTTTGGAATTTGCCGAAAACAGAACAGGCAAATATACCTTTGTTGAGGGCTATAATGTTGGCGGAAAAACAGGTACCGCACAAAAATATAAAGAGGGTGGCGGTATCGCACAAGGCAAATATATTTCATCTTTTGTGGGCACATACCCGGCAGATAACCCACAATATATTTTGTTTATAATGGTTGACGAGCCGTCGGCTGGCGCTTACTATGGTGGTGTTGTCGCCGCCCCTTATGGAAAACAAATATTCAGCCAACTTTTTGATTATTTAAATGAAGAAAAACAAGACCCAAGCGTAATCACCGAATATACAACCATGCCATTTGTAGAGGGCAAAAGCCTTGCAGATGCAATTTCACTTATAAAACAAGCGGGCTTGCAGTATGAAATTGATGGAGACGGTGGGTATATTTCAACCCAACTTCCGCCGGCGGGCACAACACTTCAAAAGGGGACTGTTGTGCAAATTTGCAGCGAATAGCCAATTTTATTTGTATTTTTCAACATTTTTTGTTAAAATAACTATATTATGTGGTGGGGAATTGTTTTAGTTATAATTTGCGTGTTGCTACTATTATGCTTTTTGCTTGCGGTGGCAAACTTTTCTGGCGAAAGATTTATGGAAAAATATGAAGAGGTGAATAAGCAATACCCAAACAACAATCTTACCCCGCTTGCCTTTATATCTCATTTAAATAAATTGTATTTCAATAATAAATTACAGGTGGTGCAAATTTCAGAAGTGGCAAAAGATTGCTACGCCAAGGGCAAACTTTTTCTTTCAACCCAAACATTAAGAAATCCGTCATACGCATCATTCACAATTATTGCTCATGAAATTGGGCACGCATTTCAAGATAAAACCGGCAAAAAACTTAAAAAATTAAATAGATTACGCAAAATCGGCAGATTGGTTGGCACATTGCTTACGCCAAGCATAATTGCAGGTGTGGTGCTTATGATTTTGGGGCATAACCTCTTTTATTGGGGCGTAGCCGTTGCCTCATTTGGCGTTTTTATCTTCATTTTGGCTCTTATTATAAAACTTCGCACAATTTCCATAGAAAAAGATGCATCAAAAAACGCAATTAAGTTTTTAAAAGAATTTTTTGATGAAAATGACTTAAAAAAATGCAAATCATTTTTAAATGACGCTCGCCTTACCTATTGGGCAGACTTTTTAAAAATTTGCTTGGGTTGGACGACAATGTCGCGCAAAACAAAACTTTTCAATTAAGGGGGCAAATATGGACTATTATTTAGGATATTGTATATGTGGCGTTGCAATTTTGCTTGCATTTATTGCATCGCTGATTGTTCAAAACAGGGTAACTAAAACATATGACGCATATAAGGAAGAGCCCTCTTCCATTGACCTTACTGGTGCGCAACTTGCCCAAAAACTTGCAACCGAAAACAGAATAAACATTTCAATAAAAATGTGCAGAGGCAAACTTTCAGACCACTATAACCCAAAGGATAGAAGTATAAACATAAGCGAGGAAAATTATTATTCAAAATCGCTGTCGGCTCAATCTATTGTCGCCCATGAATTTGGCCATGCCATGCAACATGCAGAAAATTATGGCGCATATAAGGTGCGTCAAACAGTGGTAAAGGTAAGCAACTTCATGTCGGGTATGCTTATTCCAATAATTATTATCGGTTTGATATTGGAACTTGTATTTTTCTCAACCGCCGGCAATTTAATTATATATATCATGTGCGGTTTGTATGGACTATCTGTGCTTGCCGGCCTTGTAACACTTCCGGTTGAATACAACGCTTCAACCCGCGCGAAAAAGTTGTTGTTTGCTATGGGCAACACGTCAGAGGAAGAACAAAACGCAACAGCAAACCTTTTAAACTCTGCAGCCCTTACCTATGTTGCATCACTTTGCGTAACCCTTGCATATTTTTTAAGAATTGTATTTTTACTTCTTGCCTCACGCAGAGATTAAAAAAAATCACAAAATTTTGTGATTTTTTTTGTTTTTTTTAATTAAAATTTAATTTTTGATGAAATATATTCAACCAATTTGTCAATTTCAATTCTAATTTGTTCCATGCTGTCGCGGTCGCGAATTGTTACTGTGCCATTTTCAAGTGTGTCAAAGTCAATTGTTACGCAGAAAGGTGTACCAATTTCATCTTGTCTGCGGTATCTTTTACCAATAGAACCTGCCTCGTCATAATCGCACATAAATTCTTTGCTTAACAATGCAAACACTTCTTTTGCCTTGTTGCCTAAATTCTTTTGAAGTGGAAGTATTGCAACTTTGTAAGGTGCAATTGCAGGGTGGAAGTGCATAACTACGCGAGTTTCACCATTTTCAAGCACTTCTTCGTCGTAGGCCTCACACAAAAGGGCAAGGGTAAGACGGCCAACACCAATTGAATATTCAATAACTGTTGGAAGAATTTTTTCATTTGTTACAGGGTCTGTGTAAATCATGCTTTTGCCACTAAATTCTTGATGACGAGAGCAGTCCCAAGTTCCGCGGTGGTGCACGCCGTTAAGTTCCTGCCAGCCGATTGGGAAGTTATATTGAATGTCGCACGCACATTTTGCATAGTGTGCAAGTTTGTCATGGTCGTGGAAACGTAAACGCTCTTCATTCAAACCAACATCTTTTGCAAATTGCCATGCTTTTTCTTTATATCCATTGTAAATATCAACGGCAGTTTCATCTTTGCAGAACATTTGAAGTTCCATTTGTTCAAATTCAATTGTACGGAAAAGGAAGTTTCCAGGTGTAATTTCATTTCTAAAAGATTTTCCAATTTGTGCAATAGCAAAAGGAAGTTTTGCCCTTGCAGTGCGTTGAACATTAAGGAAGTTTACATATTCGCCTTGGCAGGTTTCTGGACGAAGATAAACAACATCTTTTTCGCCCTCAATTGTTCCTCTGCTTGTTTCAAACATAAGTTTAAAGGTACGAATAGGTGTCCAGTTAAAGTTTCCGCAACGTGGACATTTTACATTATGCTCGGCAATGTACGCCTCCATTTCTTCATTTGTCATAGTGTCTGGGCAAACTGAGCCTTTTGAATGGTCCTCAATTAAATTGTCTGCACGAAAACGTTGTTTGCATGATTTACAATCCATTTTTGGGTCGCCAAAACTTGCAACGTGTCCACTTGCCTCCCAAACGCGAGGGTTCATAAGAATTGACGCGTCAACTCCATAGGTATTTGGACTTTCTTGCACAAATCTTTTCCACCATGCTTTTTTCACGTTGTTTTCAAGTTCAACGCCAATAGGACCATAATCCCAAGTGTTGGCAAATCCGCCGTAAATTTCACTTCCAGGGAATACAAATCCGCGTGATTTACACAAATTTACCACTTTTTCCATTGTTTTTTTGCTGTTTTCCATAAATTTTCTCCTTTTTTTAGCAAATTTTTTTAGCATAAGGACAAATAAAAACGCCTCTATGCCAATTGACATAGGGGCGTGTATAAAACGCTGTTCCACCCTAATTCGCACAAAAAGTGCCTTCATTATTGCCTTTACGCCGACCCGCGTTAAACTCGGGAGTTGCCAATTCCGTCTACATTTATAAGCAAATTATAAACCTATTAAAAGTGTTTGTCAAGTAATTTGCATTTAATTTAAAAATATATTGACCTTATGGAAAATTTTTATTAAAATTTAATAAAATCATAAATGGGGGAAGAAATGCAGATAAAAACATTTTATGTGCTGGGTGATTATGATGATATTGAAGTGGAATTTAAAGAAATTGATTTAATAGGCAGTGAAAATTTAGAAAAACTTTTAAATGAAGTTACAGACGGCAAGGTTATATTCGACTTAAAAAACGTTTGCGTAAAAGCAAGAAAGGCAATATTAGGCGAAACTGTTGACACAAGCCCAAGGTGCGTAATAAATGGCAGAGTTTATTATTTCAGCGAAACAAAAAAAGTAGTTACCCCAAAAGATATTGATGATGAATGTATGATTGTAACAAACCCTCTCGGTGAGGAGTATATCGTTAAGGGAGAAAAGTTTAAAAATACATACAAAAACTTGGGTAATGGAAGTTTTCAACCTGTTTGGGAAGAGAAAAAGTTTGTTACAGTAACGGAAAACATTTGTTTTAAAGCACCATGGGGAGAGATGATTTTTTCACCAAAGGGCTCTAAACTTTGTGTAGAGTATTTAAAAACCCGTGATATATATTCTGTAACAAACTTGGCTTTGGTTTTTACATAAAAAAAGCATATTTTATTAAAAAATATGCTTTTTTTGTGTTTTTTTTAATTATTTATGATATTTTTCAACATATTCTTGATATGTGCCGGTGAAATCTATAATTTTGTTTTCATCAACAATGTCAATTATTCTGTCAGCAACCGTTTCAATAATTTCTTGGTCGTGCGTTGCAAAAAGCAGGTTTCCACGGAAGTTTACCATGCCTTTGTTAAGGGCGGTGATAGATTCAAGGTCAAGGTGGTTGGTTGGCTCGTCAAGAATAACAAGGTTTCCTTGCTCTAACATCATTTTTGCAAGCATACAACGTACGCGCTCACCACCAGAAAGCACATTTGCAGGTTTTAAGTTTTCTTCACCTGTAAACAACATTCTGCCCAGCCAAGAGCGAATATAAGTTTCATTTTGGTCTTTAGAGAATTGACGTAGCCAGTCCACAATAGAGTTGGTGTTTCCCTCAAAATATTCATTGTTATTTTGTGGCAAGTTTGTCATTTTTATTGTTTTTCCAACAAACACTTGTCCATGGTCTGGTTTTTCAATTCCAAGAATAATATTAAACAAAGTTGTTAAAATTTGGCTATTTTTTGCAAAAAATGCAACTTTTTGCCCTTTTTCAATGTTGAAAGATAAATTTTTAAACATTCCTGCCTTTGTCAGGTGGTCAACTTTTAAAACTTCTTTGCCAATTTCTTGGGTGTATTCAAAGTTGATATAAGGGTATTTTCTTGAAGAAGGCTTAATATCCTCAAGGGTAAGTTTTTCAAGTTCTCTTTTACGGCTTGTTGCCTGTTTAGACTTTGATGCATTGGCAGAAAATCTTGCAATAAATTCTTTCAATTCTTTTGCACGCTGTTCTGCTTTTTTGTTTTGGTCTTTCATCTGTCTTAAAATAAGTTGACTTGATTCATACCAAAAGTCATAGTTACCAATATACATATTTATTTTGCCATAATCGACATCGCAAATATGTGTACAAACTTTGTTAAGAAAGTGGCGGTTGTGTGATACAATAATCACCGTATTTTCAAATTCAAGCAAATATTCTTCAAGCCAACGCGCTGTTTGAAAGTCAAGGTTGTTTGTTGGCTCGTCCAATACCAAAATGTCAGGATTGCCAAACAAGGCTTGCGCCAAAAGAATTTTTACTTTAAGTTTGGCGTCAAGTTCACTCATAAGCGTTTCAAAAAACTCTTCGCCAATTCCCATACTTTGCAAAAGGCTTTTTGCTTCACTTTCAGCCTCCCAGCCACCAAGTTCTGCAAATTCTGTTTCAAGTTCGCCTGCGCGAATACCGTCTTCATCAGAAAAATCTGGTTTCATATATAATTCATCTTTTTCTTTTTGAATTTCCATAAGGCGTTTGTGCCCAAGCAGAACAGTGTTTAAAACTGTTTCATTGTCATAGGCGTTTTGGTTTTGTGCAAGCACGCTCATGCGTTCGCCGGGCGTGATGAAAATTTCGCCGGTGTTAGGCTCTATGTCGCCTGTAAGAATTTTTAAAAAGGTTGATTTTCCGGCACCATTTGCGCCAATAATTCCATAACAATTGCCTTTTGTGAATTTTAAGTTTACGTCTTTATAAAGCACTCGTCCGCCAAATGCAAGTGAAATATTTATTGCTTGTATCATTATTATCTCCTCTAAAACAAAAGTATATAAAAAAATAAATAAAAAGTCAATAAAAAGCCCTTAAAAATCAATTAAAAAAGGTTTTTTATTTATAAAATAAATATTTTTTTAATATTTTTTACCTATTTTTAATTTTAATATTTTTTCGCGTAAATAATTTATGTTATTTTTAAAAATAATAAATAAATATTTAATAATAAAAACCGCAAAAATTGTTTGCCTTTTTTTACAATAAATATTACAATATGATTAGATTATTTTAAAGTTGAGGTGTCTTTAATGAAAAAAGCAAAAAAAGACAAAAAAACAAAAGTTGAAAAGAAAAGCAAATTAAATGGCTGGCTTTCTGCACTGGGCGTGTTTGCAGGTGTTACGCTTATTTCAGGCGCAACCGTGCTGGGCGTTTACCTTACAGGGGGCTTTGAAGAAAAGGTTATCATGCCAGAAAGTATTGCGTTTGAATATGACGCAAGCCTTTTTGATAATGGCCAACTTGAAGTGTCGGCAACCGAGCCACTTAATATGGAAGAGAAACAAACATTTCTTCTTAAAATCACTTCGCCAACAGAAAGGGTAACAAAAGATAAGGTTACGCTTTCATTTGTAGGACAAGATAGTTACAACACCCCAGACGCCATGGGCTATATTTCCAATACCATAATAAGATTACCACAGGTTGTAACAATCGGTCAGTCTTTTGAAGTAGAACTTTTAAAAGAGGACCTTAAAGAAACTGAAACCTCAACAGATTATGTGCTTGATGAAAACGGCGAGTATATCGACTGGATTAAAGGTGGCATATCCACAATCTATGCTCAATCACAAGACAATCAACAATCACCAATTTCACTTAAAGTTGCAGTTGACGTGCCTGTTTATAAAACAGAAACACAAATCATCAACTCTCGCGGACAGATAACTGATGAAGTTGTTACAAATGAAACATTCACACTTCAAAGCAAATTTATTCCAGCAAAAAGCCAATATATGTTCAGCGATGATAAAAGCGGAACAGATGCAAGCACTTGGAGGACAAAAAAGACATTCTTTGAAAGTGCAAACACCACAACTTTAACTCCAATTTACCAAGACAAATACACAATCAGTTTCAACGTTGGCAATGAAAGCGCATCAAATGTTGAAATTGACGGCTATACATACAAAACTGCACGCGCTCAACTTGACTATGAAAAAACATTAGACGCAGAAAGCACAGCGGTTGATTACTATATTCGTATGCTTGAAAATATTGCCGGCAAAACTGTTGCCGATGATGTTGCAATCATCAACTTTGCAATCAAAGAGGCAAATGTTGGCAACTATACAGTTTCAAGGGCAACTCAAACACTTGACGATGTTAAAATTGGTCAAACTCTTCGCCTTTTCATGAATAAGTATGATTACTATGCAAACAGCGACTTTTTGGGCGTAGATGTATATTCAACCAAAACAGAAAACGCACAAAACGGCGTACTTCTTGATGGTATGCTTAAAAACATTGCAATTGCCTTTGAGTATAACGGCACCGATGCAACCACAGGCGCAAACGCCAGCCTTGCTGTAAATGGTGGCGACTATTATGAAGTTGGCGGTCTTAAATACTATAAACCAATTTCATCGGTTGCAAACCCAAGATATTCTTTCTGGGATATAGAAACAATCAAAGCACAATCACTTACAATCAAAACCATGTTGCTTGTTGACAACGGCGACGGATTGGTTCCATTTGAAATTGGCGATGAAATAGTAACATACCCAATTTACTTAAATATTGTAGAGCACACAGAGGCTGACCTTGCATGGGCGGATATGTCCGACATCAATGTTATGCTTGACTATGACACAGATGGCTCAATCATTCCGCAAACAATCGACCTTGCAAGCCTTACAAATGTGCCAACAACAAACCTTTACCAAGATGTAATTTTCTTTGCCTGCTTTGGCACACAAGATAAATCAGCCTATCAAACCCTTGCCGACAGCGTTTTAGGCTCTTCGGGATACAACTATGATAAGTCTGGTGTTTACTCAACAGAAAACGGAAACTTCACATTGTTTGCCCTTGAAGGCGACAGCCTTACACTTTACAGCACAGGGGAGTTTACACTTTACTATGCAACTGTTGCAACAATCAACGGACAATATCAATATGATGCAGACGGCCTTTACCAAATTGTACTTATGTGCGAAGGTAGCGTAAGGGTATCTTGTGAAAAATCTTTAAATGAAGATTCTGTAACTTCTGGAATTCTTAACACCGACAACTTCACACCGGGCGAAAACGGAGAAGTAAGCATCAATCAAGGAAGCGACCTTTCATTCAGCGTAAAATTTGCAGTAAGCAGAGAGGCTGTTCCTGTATTTGAAGATGAATACAGACGCGGACACATGACACCAAGCATACTTGACAATGCAAACAATGATATAACAAACCTTTTCATCATCGACAGCGAAAACTTTGTTGTAGACGGTGAAAGTGGCGACGGAATACTTGAATATCGCTTTAAGGTTAAGTCAGCCGTTCAAATTGACAGCATAAACGGCGTATACTTTGGCTATGTTGCACTTTCTTATGATGACCAAGAGGGCAAAACTCTTGAATGGGAATACTCTTTGGGTGCAGAACAAAACGTTTGCGTATACAAACCACTTTCAATCTCAATCAATGTAAGCGATGAGGGCGGATATGAATTTGGCAACGTTCTTGCTGGCATCACACCTGTTACAGTATCTCAAACACTTCAAGCGGACGGCGAATTTATTGCAACAATCAAAGTTATGGTTGGTGGAAGCGAAAGACAATATACAAGCGTAGGCCTTTTCCTTGAAGCACTTTTGGGTGCAAACAACAGCCGTGTTATCATCACAGACCAAAAGGGTAGAACTGATACTTTGGCTGGTCAATGGTCGTTTGTAGTATCTGGTGGCAATTCTTCAATCATCAGCATTTCAGCAGACGGCAAATCATTTACATTTAAAAACACAAATGAAGATGGAGACAATGTTGCCCTTACAATCACTTCAAACGATAAGGAAGTGTCAATTGCAGATAAAGGACAATCAATTGCATTCTCAATTATCTCAACAGGCGTAACACATATCGCTTATGCAGATTCTCCATACACTTATGATGACAGTTTAAGTGCAAAAACAGAAAATATTGCAAAAGCATCTGTTCAAAAATATGGTGCTGTTGGCGGGGCTGATGACTATATCACTCTGTCAAATATGGTAAAATTCTATATTGGTGGCGGTACTCAAGAATATACAAGGGTGTCATTCAAATTCAACCCACAATATATTTCAGAAAGCACACTTTCAAACACACAACTTACCGACCTTTTTGGACTTGACGGTATGCTTACCCTTTACGGAGAAGACGGTGCGGTAATCGACTTTAATAACGACTATGCAACTTCAAATATGAGAAGTGTTTTACTTGCAACTCCTATTGCAAAACTTAAAATCAACAAAAATTTTGCACTTTCTCCAACACTTCAATTTATTGTTTCAGACTCAATCAGTGCAGTAAACACAAACCTTGATTTAAGCCTGCTTGCAAACATCACAGTTTCAGCAGAAAACTATCCACTTGCCGGCGACGTTGTATACGCAGGAAGTGAATTTACAATTACAAGCAAGGTTGCAAACATAAATCAAGGCACAGACAACGGAACATTTGCAAACTCACTTTATGTGGACGGAACATTATATTATGTTGTATATAATAATGATAGATATGTTCTTACAGATACTCTGCCAGCATCTGGTGCATATATTGCAACATTCACACAAGGTAAAATTAAATTTGTAGATTTCTGGGACGTGGAAACAAACACATTCAGGGTTTACTTCCAACCAGAGGGTGCAAACTATTACGCACTCAACCATGGTATAACTTTCACGGTTACACGCGACCTTAACATTCAATCAAAAAATGGCACATTCTATGTATTAAGCACAAACATTTCATCACCACTTGATGACTATGTTTCAGTTACAAGAAAAAGCAGTGGCAGTACAATTCCAGAACTTTCCCTCAACTATTCATTCAATGACTATCTCGATTATGACAATGGCAAAGTTGTTAAGAAAACAGGCTCTGATTTCTTCTTTGGCTATAACATAGATACACTTTCATCGGTGCTTACAATCACACTGCCAGCGTCAGGCACAGTGCTTTCACAAATTCCTGTAAACATCAAACTTTAT
Organism: Clostridia bacterium; assembly: GCA_017621525.1. Lineage (GTDB taxonomy): Bacteria > Bacillota > Clostridia > Christensenellales > UBA1242 > Caccovivens. The sequence goes on along the minus strand of JAGASX010000021.1, from coordinate 40,750 downwards.
CAAACAGATGATATTTATCGTGAAATTGCAAACGCCATGGCATCAAAAACTGCGTCGGATGATGTGGCAAGCGTAAAAGCAGAAACACAAATTGTTGGCGATACAAAATATATGATGGTTGACGTATCGGGTAGTGCATCATGGCAACTTGGTTTCCTTGGCACATACTACTTAAAACCATCTCAACGCGACTTCTTTAATATCAATATGAATGATTATTATGAAGTCAGCGGTGTAAGCGACCTTACAATCAACTTCACTTCACAAAGCAAACTTCTTGCCGGCCTTAACGACACAAATGTGTATATGGTAATCAAGGTTTACGCATCAAAAGATTCAAACGTACTTCTTGCAACCGTGCACGTGCCAATGATTGTTTCAATGATTGGTTACGAAAGCGTTGTTTATGAGGGAGAACAAGTAGAACTTAACCGCAAACTTGAAACCGCACTTTCAAACCCAGAAAAATTGCTTAACGAGGGCATATACAACACAATCACAGCGGGCAAACTTACACAAATTCTTTCAACTTACACTTATGACCAAACACCAACTGCTGGCGGACTTTACATTTTGGAAGGCTTTATGCCAACGGTGAAGTATTATGCGTTTGATACAAGCGTAAACGCAAACTATTCTCATCTTATCAAAGAAACAACAATTCAAAACACATATTGCAACCTTTCACTCAACCACCTTGCAAAGGGTGATGAGGCAGTTTACATTGCATTTACCTACACAATTGAAAAAAGCGATGTGGGCATAAAAGAAACCTTCTATACATTATATAAGGTTACCCCAGACGCAATTGTTGGCGATGCGGTGTACGCATACAACGGCAATGCAGAATACCTTGAAAGCGAGAAAAATATTCAAGGTCAACTTGCACTTGACACATTGTACAGCGAAGAAACATTAAATGAGGGTTATAAACGCTTTAACGTAAACAAGGAAATTTACCTTGCACATGTTGGCGAAGATGTTATTGATGAAGTTTCAATCACAGCAACTTCTCAAACTACAATCAAATTCACATATAACAATCGCGAAATCATCAAAACTTATGAAATAGGTGAAGCGGTTGCTGAACTTGGCTCTGCCGAATATTTTGATGAGGTGCTTTCTTACAGAAACCCTGTTCAAATTATGATTATGGCAGGCGAGGCTGAAATTTCATACAATTGCGAAAAGGTGTTTAAAACCCTTAAATACCAAAACGCAATTTACAGCGTAAAAGTTGGCGATGAAGACGCAATCACAGACCCTGCTGTTTGGGAGGAAAAGGTATCACTTTCATTCTCGGCAGACTATTCAATTTTGTACTATCGTCCAAAGGTTGAAAACAAAATTGAAATTGTTGTAAAACATTCTTACCTTGGCTCTGCAAGCATAGATGACCTTGCAGTTGTTGATGGTGAACAATACTATACAATCATTCTTAACGGCTCTTCTTCAAACTTTACTGTAAGGTTTGATGATGACGGAACTTCAACAATAACAGATGAATATGTTGTATCACTTAATAATGGCGACCATAGTTCATACTCAATGTCAATTTTCCTTATCGAAAATGACACAGCAGGCTCTTCTTCAACCGGCACAATTGTTCCAGACCTTTTAAATATTCAATACATTATGTCGCAAGAAGAGAAAGAGGGTGGTTTCTGCTACATTGCAGAAGAAAACTTTGATGAAAGCGGTGCATTTAAGGGCTACAACCGCACTACAGGTGCATTTACTGTTGTTCTTAATGAATACCTTGACGCAGACCAAAAAGTTTACTTTGCACTTTTCACAGAACAGGGCGGACTTGCAACTCTTGTTCTTGACCTTAAAGCAAATGCAAACTATGCTTTAAAAGATGAATATGCAAAAGCAGAACTTGCTGGCGGAACAAAAGTTCCGTTCGCAGACATCTTCACAATCAATCTTGACGGCGAAGAGAACACAGAATATACAGTTACTGCAACTCCAACCGCAGGCGATATAGAATTTGTTTATTGGACGGACGGACAAATCGCAGTTGCTCCACTTATTGCAGATAAACAAGTTACATTTGATTTTGTAATTGAATTTAACGGCACAAACGCTGGCAAAGTGTTTAAATTCTCTCATGAATTTACACTTAAAACAAGCATAACCGCAGTAAGTTCTTATACTTCAACCACTAAGGTAATCGCAGGTGAGGAACATACTTTGGAACTTGCCAACCTTTACACCGGCACTATACCGGACAACACCACACTTGACATAGCGGTGGAATCTTCAAGCCCTGCATACAACGGCATAACAAAAGTTGCAAACGATTGGATTATTCAAACAAAATATGTTTCATCAAGCGTAACTCTTACACTTAATGTTACAGTTTCATTGCATTTCCACACAGGCGCAACTCAATCATTTGCCATTGCATACTCTTTGGTGGTAGAGCCAAGCGTAATGCTTACCTCAAACTACCCAATTCCAAATGATACTTCACTTACATTTGAATATGTTGAAGAGGGAGCAAACTTTGCAAACATTCTTACAAACTTCTTCGGCCATGCACCAATCTTTAATGACACAGGCGACAGCCGACTTGTCATCAAAAATGGCACAACCGCAGGTGTTTATGATAGTAAAGTTGATTTCACAACTTTGGCAGAAAAACCAACTATTGTTGTATCAAATCTTCAAAACGCATCTCTTGCGTATGCTGACGGACACTACCTTACAAATTCTGCTATTGCAAGCGACGCCAACATCACATTCAAACGCGGTACTTACAACCAAAATTCTGGTTTGTATGCCGATGCAGGCACAGATGCTTATGTAGAATTTACAATCACATATCAAGAAGTAAGCGTAATTTACAAAGTGTACATTCTTAAAAATTCACTTACAATCAAACGCAACCTTGTAAGCAACTTTGTATCAAGCGGTGAGGTTGACGGCGAAACAGAAAATTATGAAACTGTTTACATCGACAAAACTTCAACAGCAGATATGTTCGCAGGCGGACGTTTGGTTTATGCAGAACTTGCCGATACAATGGCAAACTTCTCAAATGAATACTATCTTGTATTCAAAAACGGTGCAACTTACTATGCTTCATACCCAATTTACCTTGCACCAAACGACCAAGGCAAAAACCTTTATTATGACCTTGGTTACAGCATGACAGGTTATGAATTTGTTGGCGCTTACCTTACTTCAAACTTTGAAGATGCAGGATTGGGCGCACAGAACAACTCTGGCATAACAATAAACACAGAAATTGCTGGTGCAGACGCAAGCGTTGAAGGTCAACTTGCCTCAATCACAAACTTTGCACTCAACTTGTTTGAAAACGGCGTTGTTTCGCTTGCAAACAGAATACAACTTGTTTATGGTCAACTTGACGGCAAGGATATTCTTGTAGATTACAATTGGTATGCAGACAGCGTAAACAACCTCAACATCACTTCAAGCACTTACACAATTGATACAATCTATGGTGTAAACCCAATGTCATCATTTGACAGACAAGACGGCTCAAACAATGCCAACACAACATTTACAGTAAAATATTACTTCAAACCAAGCATAGATATTGACGTTGCCCAAAAGGCAAGCGAGTCAATCAACTATTTACAACTTGAAGTAAACAAAGAAAATTTAAGTATGGCAAACCTTTTCGGTGTACATCACCCAACAAACAACAAGGTGATTTCACCATCAGATTTTGCCACCGACACAACTTCACTTCAATTTGAAGTGCTTGACTATACAAGCGGAAACGGCATTGCAATTGCCGATGCATACATTGCAACAAGTTCACTTGCAATCACAAGTTTCAAGAAAACAAGCAATGGTGATGCAAACAACATTTATCTTTTCTATGCTGGCGTAGAAAACGCATCTGGCAACATTTGCGACTATGCACTTCTTGCACTTGGTGCAAAAAACAGCGGTGATTTTGTACTTACAAAAATCACATACACAAGCAGTGGCTTTACAAAAGAATTCTATGTTGTTGTAAAAATCTTACCAGACTATGTTGTTGCATTTGGTGAAAGCGTAGACAACGCAACAACAGAAGATGACGGCTCAATTTCAAATATAAACAACATTCGCATTGTCGCAGATATAGAGCCTACACTTGTACCGGGCGAATTTGTATTCAGCGATTTCGCTATGACAGGCGAAGGTGGATACCTTTCAATCAAACATAAAAACGGAAGTTCAACAAATGTAGAACTTTCTGCAATCAACTTTGCAACAACTATGGAAGTTGGCTATCGCTATGAGGCAACCGAATACAATAATGAAACAAACATTGAAGAAAAAATCTTCTTTGCAGGCTCTGCAAACCTTGATGAAACAATGTGGAGTGCAACAGGCACAGGCTATAAACTTGCAAGCAAGGCAAGCGCTGTGTTCACAGGCGTAAAACAGGTTATTTTCGGCAATCAATACTATATGATTTCTGGCGTAGACCCTTACGGATATGTATATAAACTGTACTTCATTCTTCAAGCAAGCGACAGAACACCTGTTGTAGAGGGCACAATCTCACTTATAGAGGACGGATACTTTGATATTGGCGTTCAATATCAACAATTATCAATAGAAGAGGATAATGGTGCATATTATATCAACTCTCTTCCATCACTTCCAGCATCAAATGACGGCGAAGTAAAACTTATCAACATTCAAGGCATAGAGGCTTGGCTGTTTAATAAAGATTATTCGGCAGAGGGTGAATGTTTGATTAAAAATGCAGACGGCGGATATTCTCCAAAAGATGCAACAGTTGTATTTGATGACGCAGATAAGGATTATTTACTTCTTCCAAAACTTGCAACAATTTCAATTGACACAATTAAATTCTACAACCCAGACACAGGCGAAGAACTTGAAACTCTTACAAAACCAAACGCTGAAAGCGATTTTGCAACAGCCGAATCTGGCACAGCATTCTTCCACGGCATAACAAATCGTGGTGTTTACACAAAAACTGCAACAGACGATGGCGGAAATCCAATTGACCAAACAGACAAACTTTGGTACGTTCCAAGACTTTCAAACACCGACATATTTGCAGGTACAAACACAGCGGACATCACACTTGTTATCACCCTTAAATACAGCACATCTGGCATGACAGAATATTATGACTGCCATGTAAATGTAAACCTTATAAGGGCACTTGCAATCAATCAGGTAGAGGCAACAAAAATTGCACAAGATGCACAAGCAATAAGACTTACCCAGCAGTTTGAAGTGCCATACGTTAAAGTTGATGGCGGAGTTCAAGTTGAAGGCGATTATGTCGCAGACGGCAAAGCAACATTCATCAATGATACAATAGAAGTACTTGTTGATGAAAACAATACTGCTACTTTCGAGATGACGCTTTCAAGGTCTGGCAGTCAAATAAGCAGTGCATCTGTTACACTTCAAAACGCAGGCAGACCTTACGCAAAAACTTCATATATTTCACTTTCACAATACTTTGGCGTAAACGTTCAAGCGGGCGACGAAGTGGAAATCACATACTCAAACAATGCAACATTCTTCTATATCACAACTGACAACGCAAAAGGCACAATCAGTGGCACTCAATTTACAATTGGTGCAATAACAAATGATTATGTGTATGTAGAAAATCAGGCTCTTCTTGGTGAAGTTGGCTACTACAACGTAAGAAAATACTATATTATGAATTGCGTAATAGACGGCTCTGTTTACAGTTACCAAGTTTCAAGAGATTATGTAGTAACAGGATATTACTACACAATGGTTCAAGAATATATCACAGAAATTGGATTTGCAATGAACCCAACCGGAAGTTCTGTAACGCTTGCAAATTGGAAGGGTGATGCCTTCACACTTCGCAGTGCAGAATATGTAAACGGAAGCGTAAGAGTTGCAAACGACAATCTTGACGCGGGCGATTTAATGGAATACTCAATTGACAACACCACCGGTACAATCAGTGGTATGACAATTGGAAGTGCAACCATTGACAACAACAGCGGTACAATCACATTGGGCAACAACTTTAATGAAAACCAATATATCAAAGTTGTACTTCACATGGCGGTTTCTGGTGCAAACAGAATACTTGCAAAAGACGATGACGTAAGTTACTACTACCTTGGCACACTTAATTTAAGTACAAAAAGGGTATAATTCAATCATAATAAAGGAGGGGAAAAGATGTTTGGCGAAGTCTTAAGATGGGTTATCTTTTGCGGTGCAATACTCAACTTTTTCCTTCTTTTAGGTATGATTTTTCTGGAAAAGAAAAAACCAGAAAACATCATCGCGTGGATGACAACCTTAACATTTCTTCCAATCATTGGCTTTATATTCTATGTGGTGTTTGGCAGTGGACTTTCAGTTCGCGTAAAACGCATGATAAGAAAAAAGTCAATTTCAGAGCGGGATATAATCCATAATATCGAAGGCATAGACAAAATAAAACAGGCAAGCACAAAGGATATTTCAAAAGAAGATGCAAGCCTTGTTGCCCTTGGCTATTCCTTTGGCAGTTATCCACTTCCCGGAAATGACATAAAAATTTTCACCAACGGCAATGAAAAAATAGAGGCACTTAAACAAGACATTTTAAATGCCACCCAATCAATAAATATGGAATACTATATTTTTGCAGATGATGACGTTGGCAAGGAAATTATGTCCCTGCTTTGCAAAATGGCAAAAGAGGGAATAGACGTAAAACTTATATACGATTCAGTTGGTTCTCGCAAAGCCCCACGCCGATTTTTCAAAAAACTTGAAAAGGCTGGCGGACAAGTTGCCGAGTTTTTTCCACCATTCATGCATATAAGACTTATCAATCTTAAATTAAACTATCGCAACCACCGCAAAATAGTGGTTATTGATGGCAAAATAGGCTACACCGGCGGTATAAACATTCGTGATGACCATTTGGGCAATCATAAACGCCTTACACCTTGGCGCGATACACATTTGCGTATGGAGGGCTCTGGCGTATACGCCCTTCAAAACATTTTTTTAGATGATTGGCGATATTGCAAAAATGACAACACACCACCAAGATTGTATCTTGAAAACGGCTATTTTCCAAGCCCTGAAATAAAGGGTGATGAAATTGTTCAAGTTATTTCTTCGGGTCCAGATGACCATGTGCAAAAAATAAAGGAAACATACGTAAAACTTATCACCAATGCAAAAGAAAGGGTGTATATTCAAACCCCTTACTTCATACCTGACGATGTGTTTTTCTCGGCACTTCGCATAGCAATCAAAAGCGGTGTTGATGTAAGAATTATGGTACCAAAAATTCCAGATAAACGCACAGTTTATATGGCAACGCTTTCATATTTAAAAGAATTTGCAAGTTTGGGCGCAAAAATATACCTATACAATGGCTTTTTGCATAGCAAGGTGATGATTGTTGATGACAACAAATTATCAATTGGCACTTGCAACACAGACAACCGTTCATTTGCACTAAATTTTGAAGATACCGTACTTATTTACTCAAAAAAATTAAACCAACAACATCAACAAATTTTTGAGGAAGATATATCAAACTCCCAAAAGGTTAGTATAGTTTATTTTCAGAAAAAACGATGGATTACAAAAATGTTTCAGGCAATCATGCGACTTTTGTCATCTTTGTTTTAAAAATCTAACAAAAAAAAGAGCGTTTTTGCTCTTTTTTTATTTCTCTTGTCCTTTTTTCACTCTTGCAAGTTGTGTATTGTCCTCATCTCTTGCCCGTAAACTTTTGATAGGGTGTTCTTTATCTTGCACACGATAATCTTCACCATACTTCTTAATATGGTCGCAAATTACAATGTGCGAAGGCATTTTGTCTGCATTTTTCACAAACTTGTTTTGATATCTAAAAAAGTCTGCATCATCAGGCATTTTGTCAATGTTTGCATAACTTTCGCGGTTTGTAGTATTGTTTATTGTTTTTGCAATTATTTCGCGGATATATTCCTTTTGAGGTTTAAAGGAAAGCAGTTCAGGGAAATTCCCGTCAGGTATAACCTCTTCCCATTCTTTTTTATCATAGGTGCGAAGAAGTCTCACTGCCTCGTGTAGGTGGGCAATTTCTTGCTCTAAAAGCATTTCCCAAATGCCTTTTATGTTGCCGTCCACTTCGTCATTCATCATTGAATAATATAAATAACATTCAACATATTCATGCATCAAAAGGTCCTCAAAAGGCGTAACATTTGGGTCCATAAGCGAGCCATAATGGGTTACGTGCTGTTCTTCAACCATTGCAATTTCATTATATATTTCACGCCCTTTTTGATGCTTATAAAAGGCACCAAGGTTCATATAGTAATTCATTGTTTGTTGCTCTGCCGCTGTGATAATTGCAACATCACATTTGCTTATTGGACTTGCTTTTTTGTTGTCAATATGGTGCTTGATAGAGTCGAAAGGGTGTCTGTGATGTGCAACAGTTGGTCTTGCAGGCATAATTTCGGTATAACCGCCCACATATCTTTCAGCGTGCTCGCCCATGTCTGTTTCAAGCAAGTTTGCGTATCTATAAAGGTGGTCAAAGTCCTCTAAAAGTGCAAAATCAAGTGCATTTTTAATGTTTTTGTCTGTTTGTCTGCGTGATAGAATGGCTGTAAGGTCAACAGCAAGTTGCTCATAACCAATTGTGGTTTGCAAAACATTTTCATCGGCAGGTTTAAGCGATGCAATAAGTTTTTGCTGTTCTTGCTCCAACCTGCGTACCAACGCCACTGCACGGCGGGCGTCATTGTCGCCATAGTGCCTATTGAAATGGTGCTTTGACCATACAGCCTCATATTCTGTGCCATTCATCAAAATGCAACGAACACGCGTGTAAGGGTCAACCTCATTTTTATCATAAGGTTTAGGTGAAAGAGACTTTAAACTCATAATAGTGCTTTCAAGTTTCTTTGGTTTTTCCAAAAATGGATTAAATTTCATACGTACCTCCTTAAAATAGTGTGCCCCAAATATATTTTTTTAACACTTTTTTGCAAAAAACATTACTTTTACTTCAAATTGTGTTACAATTATGTCATGAAAGAATTAGAACTCCTTGCCCCAGCCGGCAACCCTGAAAGTTTTGACGTAGCAATAAATAACGGCGCAAACGCCATTTACCTTGGTTTAAACGCCTTCAATGCACGTGGGAATATAGAAAACTTCAATCAAAACAATTTGCGTGAAAGCGTAAAAAAGGCACACCTTTTTGGAGTGCGAGTTTTTGTTACCCTAAACACTTTAATTTGTGATGATGAAGTACAAGAAGTTTTAAACCTTGTTCGCATGGCAATAGATGCAAAAGTTGATGCTTTCATCGTGCAAGATATAGGGCTTGCCTATTTGTTGCGTAAAAAATTCCCCAATATAGAACTTCATGCAAGCACACAAATGGGTATTCAAAACATAGAGGCTGTCAAATTTCTTTCACCTCTTAAATATAAAAGGGTGGTGCTTGCCAGAGAAACTCCACTTAATGAAATAAAACGCATAAAAGAAAACTCAAATGTGGAAATAGAATATTTTGTTCAAGGTGCACTTTGCGTTTCATTTTCCGGCAATTGCTATTTGTGCTCACTTTATGCCAACGCCAGCGGTAATAGGGGGAAATGCAAACAATTCTGCCGTCTGCCAATTTCATGCGAGGGCGAAAATGGAAGAAAAGAGGGCTATTTGTTAAGCACAAAAGATTTTTGTATGCTACCAAAAATTAAAGACCTTGCCCAAAGCGGAGTTACAAGCCTTAAAATAGAGGGCAGGGCAAGACGCGCCGGGTATGTTGGCGGTGTTGTCAATGTATATCGCAAAGTGATAGACAACAATTTTAATTTCACAAGCGAAGATATAATAAACCTTAAAAAATTATTCAATCGCGGAAATTTTGCCTGCGGATATTTAGATGATGAAAATATCATATACAATAAAACCCAAAACCATATGGGAATAAAAATTGGAAAGGTTATTTGGGTAAAAAATGGCAAAAAATTTAATGAAATAAAAATTCAAAGTACACACAATCTTTGCAAAGGCGATAGCCTTAAATTTTTTGATAAAGAAAGGGAAGTGTGTTCATTAAATGTGCAAGATGTGCAACAAATATCTCCAAATCAATACCTTTTTACAACAACCACAAAAGTTCCACCAAACGCCGACGCCCACCTTATTTTGGATAGCCAATTTGAAAAAGAAATTATGTCAAATAAAAAGAAAATTGGCGTTCACGCAACCTTTATTGGCAATGCAGGCGAAAATGCGATATTAAAATTAAAAGCAGATGACGTTGAAATCACACAAAAAGGCGATGTTTTACAACAGGCTTCGTCCAGCCCACTTACAGAGGAGGAATGTTTTAATCAACTCTCAAAAATGGGGGAAGAGTTTTCTCTTACTTCACTTGACTTTAATGGGGAAAATGTTTTTATTGCAAAATCTCAATTAAATGCTTTAAGACGGGAGGCGACGCAAAAATTAAAAGAGAAAATTATCTTAAAAAATGAAGAAAAACTAAAAATTGATGAGGTTGATTTTCAACTTAAATTAAATCATCAAAATGGTAATAAAAAAGATATTTTATATTTTTCTTCACTAAAAACCCTTGAAAAATATATAAATAACCAAAATTATTTGGTTTTCAATCCAAATGAATATAACATAAAAGAAATAGAAGATTTTTGCAATAAATATCCTCAAAAAATCATTTACCTTTCACTTCCAATAATTTGCAATCAAAATATGCTTAACATATTAAAAGATTTATATAAAAAAGTACAAAATTTAGGCGTTGTTGCAACAAATTATTATTGCTTTTCGCTCACCTCTCCACAAAAAACAATTGTGGGAAGTGATATGAATGTTGCAAACAGTTATGCGGTAGAATTTTATCAAAACTTGGGTTATGATAAAATCATTTTAAGTAAAGAAAATTTTAATTTTTCAAACATAAAAAGTGATGCGCAGTTGTTTGTTGAAAATAATTTCAAAAAAAATCTTATGCATTTCAAACATTGCCCATTCAAAGAAAACTTAAATTCAACATGCCAAAATTGCAAATATAAAGAGGGCGCAACTTACAAACTTGATGGCAAACAATTTGCAATTATACGTAAAAAATTAGGCGGTTGTCAGTTTATTTTACAAGAAACTTCGCCGATAGCCATACAAAATGGTAATTTTGGAAATGTAAACATGATAACCAATTAAAAATCTCCCACTAAAGGGAGATTTTTTATTTTTCTAAATGTAAAAATTTTTCAAAGTCATCAATCATATCTGTTGCCTCTTGCAAGGTGTCGCCCTCGGCAAAAATGCGAATGATTGGCTCTGTTCCAGAAAAACGAATAAGCGACCAATTTCCATTTTTGTAATAAACTTTTATGTAATTTTCACAAACAACTTTTTCTACTTCAAATCTATGACAGGGCAGTTTGTGTTGTTTAAATAAAACATCGTCAATAAATTCTTTTTGTTGCATGGTGAATGTGTATTGTCTGTCTAAAATAACCTTTGTATATCCGCCTGCAAAATCCAAAACTTCTTGTAAAATTTCGCTGAAACTTTTGCCCATAATAGACATTGCTTTTAAACAAATTGCAATTGCAAGCAAACTATCTTTGCCCCAAATGTGTCCATTAATCGCCAAACCACCACTGCTTTCACCGCCGACAACAGCATTGTTTTCAATGATTGCCGAAGAAACATATTTAAATCCAACAGGCACCTCAACGCACTGATAGCCCAAATTTTCGGTTACCTTGTCAAGAAGATTTGAAGTTGCAATATTTTTAACTGAGCCTCCGTGTTTGCCACAATATTTAACAAGGAAATAATAAGAAATCGCCAAAATGTAGTTATTATCAATATAGTTACCTTTTTCGTCAATCACAGCAAGCCTGTCGCCGTCTGCGTCCAAGGCAAAACCAATGTTTGCGTTACTTTCATTCACTGCGTCTTTAAGTTCTTGCAAGTTGTCAACAGTTGGCGCAGGGGTTTTAAATGAGAAAAAAGCATCGCGATTTGAATTTATTATTTTGTAGTTTAAAAGTCCAATCTTTTTCGCAAACAAATGGGTTGCATTTACAGTGGAACCATGCTTTGCCTCAAAAACCACATTCAAATTGGAAGAAACTGATTTTAAATCAAGTGCGTTTACAATGTTTGCAACATAACTTTCTACATAATTGGCAAGCCTTATGTTTTTGGTTAAGCCTTCTTTATAGTCAATTGTTTTCACTTCTTTAACAAGGTCAATTTCCCTTTCAATTAAGTTTGTTATGTCAACACCAGCATCACGCCCTTCTTCAATAAAAACTTTTATGCCATTGTAAATATATGGGTTATGGCTTGCGGTTATCATAATGCCAAAATCGTTTCCGTTCAACTTACTTGCGTACATTGCAACAGGGGTAGAGGTTGCCTCGTCAAAAAGTTCAACTTCCACGCCATTACCAGCAAAAACTTCGGCACACCATATGGCGTAAATTTCCGACATAAAGCGGTTGTCATAACCAATGCAAATCTCACGCTTTTTGCCCTCTTTCAATATTATGTTTGAAATTGCTTGGCAAACAAGTTGCACATTCTCTTTTGTAAAATCTTCGCCAATAACGGCACGAAAACCGCCTGTTCCAAAGTTAATTTTGCTCATAAACCACCTCTTAATATTGTCATTATAACATACTAATTTTGAAAAATAAAATAATAGGCGGGGAAAAACAAAAAAATCTCCCTATTGTGGGAGATTTTTTATTTTTTTAAGTTTTTAATATAATACTCTGGCATTTTGGCAAGCCCATCAATTTCCACCGGGATACGCTCTTTGTAAGAAAACAATGTTTTAAAAGAAGAAAAGTTTGTTGAAATGGAAATTCCAATTTCATTATTTTTCCAACTTTCCTTACCAGAATAAAGAGGACGGTCTGAAAAGGTGATAACAACCCACTTTGTAGGTTGGCTAATTCGTGCATAGGCAATTTCTTCCCATTTTAATTTTTTAACCACTTTTTTACAATAAAAAAGTGTCATTCCTTCGTTGTTGATTAAAAGTTTTCTAAACAAAATTTTTCTGTATCCAACAACCAATGCAAATGTTAAAACAAACAGCGCAAATAAACAACCGGCACCAACATATTCTTTAAAAACAAGGCAGACGATAGACATTGCTAAAAATATAGGTACAATATATGCGATAAGGTAAACAGGACCAACAAACTTTGCTTTTTTCATTTAAAATCCTTTTAAATTATTTATAAAATAATAAAACTTCACGTAAGCGAAGTTATGGTGCGTCTATAGGGGGCGACGCGTTAAGCAAACAAGCCGGTGTGCTTGTTTGTAGCCAAAGCCTGGGAGCGTCCCCGACGCGGTCTGGGCCGACAGGTATCGAACCCCTTGGGGTGAGAATCCCATAACTATATAATAAAACTTCACGTAAGTGAAGTTATGGTGCGTCTATAGGGGGCGACGCGTTAAGCAAACAAGCCGGTGCGCTTGTTTGTAGCCAAAGCCTGGGAGCGTCCCCGACGCGGTCTGGGCCGACAGGTATCGAACCCCTTGGGGTGAGAATCCCATAACTATATAATAAAACTTCACGTAAGTGAAGTTATGGTGCGTCCATAGGGATTCGAACCCCAGACCTTTGGTTCCGTAGACCAACGCTCTATCCAGCTGAGCTATGAACGCATATTAAATTGTGATGAAGTAAAGTAAGTGCACACTTAACGCGTTGCCCAACGCTCATTATACTTAATGTATTTTCCAACGCTCAAATATTATAACATATACTTTTTGTTTTTGCAATAAAATTTTATGATTATTTTTATAATATCCTCAAAAACTTGAAAGAAAGCCTAAAAAATGTTACAATATTCGCAAAAGAGGAATGTATGCTGAACTATGAAAATAAATATTGCGGAAAACTTATTGCCGGCATAGATGAGGCGGGCAGAGGGCCACTTGCTGGGCCGGTTGTGTGCGCCTGCGTTATCATGCCACTAAATGATGACAAGATTATTGACGGTATAAACGACAGCAAAAAATTGTCAGAGAAAAAGAGGGTACATTTGGAAGAACTTATCAAACAAACCGCAATTGCCTATTCGGTTGTTGAAATAGATGAAAAAACAATTGATGATATAAACATTTTAAACGCAACAAAGTTAGGTATGAAACTTGCACTTCAAAATCTTGCAGTAAAACCAGAAATTGTTTTGACAGATGCGGTAAAAATAGAAACTGAAATTCCACAAGAAAACATAATAAAAGGCGACGCTCTTTCATACAACATCGCCTCTGCCTCAATTCTTGCCAAGGTACATAGGGATAGACTTATGGTGCAAATGGCAGAGAAGTATCCTGACTATAATTTTGAAAAACATAAGGGTTATGGCACAAAAACGCATATAGATAATTTAAAGAAATTTGGTGCCTGCCCAATTCATCGCCAAACATTTATAAAAAACTTTATAAAAAAAGAGGATTGATTACTCCTCTTTTTTGTTTTCTTCAATTTGTTCAATTTTTACATTGGACTTATCTTTTTTATTGAATTTAATTTTCAATTTAGACCATAAAAGCACGGAAATTTGTGCAGGAATACCAATAAAATACAAAGCAAAAAGATTGTGTTTTAAAAATGTTAGGTAAAAACAGGTTATTATTGTCCAAATAAAAATGCTTATCAAAATGTAATTGAATAAGGGCTTGCCCCATACACAGTTGAAAACAAGTGCAACAATTGCAGAAACGGGCACCGCGTAAACAAAAGCAAGCCATGCGTTTGTAATTGAAGTTAGGTGGGTTGCGTACACAAAAAACACAGTTGCAACAATCCATACAACAGACATTGCCAAAAGAGATATAATAATCTTATTGTTTTTGTTACGTTTTTTGTTTGTTGCCTCAATTGCGTCGGCGTCCTCAATTTTGCTTCTTACCATTGCGTCAAGCGAAACGCCATAAATATCGCAAAGTGCACAAAGATTTTCCACGCTGGGTACAATGTCGCCCTTTTCCCACTTGGAAATCATTTTATCGCTGTAATTAAGTTTTTTTGCAATGTCGCTTTGCTTTAAACCTGCCTTTTTACGAAGATAGGTAAGATTGAAAGCGATGATTGAATTTATCTTTTCCATGCATCTATTATACAACATCTTTGTAAAATTGGTAAAGTGTTTTTAACATAAATACCAAACATTCTCACATTGTGAGAACGGCGATTGACGCCGTGAGAGTTTGGTCGGAAAGGTTTAGAAAAATCTCAAGATTATTTCCTTTATTTTTTGGGTAAACTTGCTATAAAATCAAACCAAGGCGGAAGAAAACCGCTTTCAAAAAGGAGATAATAAAATGAAAAGAAACACACAAATTCCTATATTTTTCTCTTGCGATGATAAATATATTCCATACTTTGCAACCGCTTTGCAATCGCTTGTAGAAAACGCATCAAAAAAATTCATTTACAGAATTCACATTTTGCACGCAAATTCTATTTCACGCGAAAACATGGAAGAAATAAAGGAAACATATTGCCATAAAAATATTAAAATAAAATTTGTTGATATTTCTGCCAAAATCAATGGACTTTCACAAAAATTGCACACACGCGATTACTATTCAAAAAGCACATATTTTCGTATGTTTATTCCAAATATGTTTCCGCAATATGATAAAGCCATTTATTTGGATAGCGACATTGTGCTTTTACGCGACATTGCAAAACTTTATAAGCAAAAAATTGGTGATAAGTTGCTTGCAGGTGTTGCAGATATGGCGGTGGCACAACATAGCGAATTTATTGATTATGTAAAAAACAAAATTGGCGTAAAAAGCGAGAAAGAATATTTCAACGCCGGTATTTTACTTCTCAACCTTGCAAAAATGAGGGAGGAAAATTTTGAAAATCAATTTGTCAGCCTTTTAGATAAAGTAACATTTTCTGTTGCCCAAGACCAAGACTATTTAAATGCACTTTGCTTAGGAAAAACAAAAATGCTGGACGAGAAATGGAACCAAATGCCCCTTGGTAAACAAAAAAAATACAAAAAAATTGCAATTATTCATTACAATCTTTCTTTCAAACCATGGCAGGCAGATAATATCATGTATGGAGAAAAATTTTGGGAGTATGCACGACATACAGGCTATTTTTATGAAATTTTAAAAGGCAAGCAAGATTTTGATGAATATAAACAAACACGCGCAAAAACTCAAACAATAAATTTGCTTGCACTTGCAAAAGAAGAGGCATCGCAAAAACTTGAAAATCGCAGAATTGCAGAGATTGTACACTTGGTGAAAAACGATTGCCACAAAAAGGCACAGGACAGAGTGCAAATATTGAAAAAGATTGAATCTTATGAAAAGAATGGTTGGTTTGATAAAGATGTAGAAAATGACCCGCCAGCACGCACACTTATGCCTGACGAAGTTGATTATTTGCAAAGCAAACTTCGCACAAAATTAAAGGCGAAATTTGCAAACGGGCTTGCAAGAAAGTTTTTAAATAAAATTGTAAAAGAAGAAAAATTGATTATAAAAGATATTGTTGGTATAGAAAATTGGCAAAATTTAAAAGGAGGGGCGGTGATAACCTGCAATCATTTCAACCCATTCGATAGTTTTGCAATGCAGGTTGCATTTGATGCCAGCCTGCAAAAAAATAAAAAAATGTACAAAGTTGTCAGGGAGGGCAACTATACAAGTTTTTCCGGCTTTTATGGTATGCTTTTTCGCAATTGCAACACACTGCCACTTTCTTCAAACGCAAAAACAATGGGCAAGTTTATGACTGCCGTGCAAAGAATTTTGGAGGAAGGGAATTATGTGCTTGTATACCCAGAGCAAAGTATGTGGTGGAACTATCGCAAGCCTAAGCCACTTAAAAATGGTGCATACAAATTTGCTGTGCGTGCAGTTGTGCCAATTTTGCCATGCTTTATCACCATGGAGGACAGCGACAAAATAGGTGAGGACGGATTTCCTATTCAAGAATATACAATTCATATATCAAAGCCAATTTATCCAGACCTTTCTCTTTCAGAAAAGAGGGCAATTGAGGCACTTAAAAATAAGAATTATCAATTGTGGAAGGGTTGCTATGAAGAATTTTATGGTAAAAAACTTGAATATGTTGGCACGCCTTGCATAAACACAAACATTTAAAAAAATCACCCAATTGGGTGATTTTTTCACATTTTTCTCACAAACAAATATACTGAAATTGGGGGCAATGCACAAAGGAGAAAATGTGAATAAATATCTTATATCTGCAATTGGAATAACATTTATATTTCTTATGACAACCTTGGGCTCAAGCGTGGTTTTTATTTTCAAAAAAGATTTAAACGGCAAATGGCACAGCCTTTTTTTAGGTTTTGCGTCAGGGCTTATGATTGCAGCGTCGGTGTGGTCGCTTATTTTGCCGGCATTGGAACAATCTTCAAATTTTGGTAAATTAAACTTTTTGCCTGTTGCCATAGGCATTATTTTAGGTGCAGGATTTTTAGTTTTAACAGCAAAAACACTGCCCAATTTATTAAAAAAAGGTAAAAAAACTGAAAAAACAATAACAAAACATACAAATCTTTTTCTTGCAGTAACCTTACATAACATTCCAGAGGGGCTTGCTGTGGGACTTGCATTTGGTAATGCCTTTTTGTCTGGCGAAATCACAGCCTTTTATTCTGCCCTTTGGCTTGCAATTGGAATAGGTATACAAAACTTTCCAGAGGGCAGTGCGTTAAGCCTGCCACTTCGCAGTGAACTTAAAAGCAACAAAAAAGCCTTTGTTTACAGTATGTTAAGCGGGCTTATAGAACCAATTATGGCACTTATTGGCATACTGCTTGCAGGAGTTCTTTCACCGGCTATGCCGTGGCTTCTTGCATTTTCTGCTGGTGCGATGCTGTTTGTTGTTGCCGATGAACTTTTGCCAGATACCAAAGCAAATCACCCATCAAATATTGGTGCGTGGGGGCTTATTATTGGCTTTACACTTATGATGATTTTAGATGTTGCCTTGGGCTGAAAAAAGAATAAATGAAAGCATTTTATGCAAAATATTTTTATTAGGAGAATTATGTATTACAACTATCATGCACAGGTGAAAAAGAAACTTCTAAATGGAGAACTTATAGGATATGAATTTGTTGATGAATACAACGGCATATCCCCAGCACTTGTGCTGTACTTTAAAAATTCTCGCCCTATGCCAATTCGTAATCATAGGTGGGAGGAATATTTGCCATATATAATAAATTTTGATGAAATAAATAACAAAAAATAAATTTTAAGAATATAAAATAATATGTTTTCAAAAATCATATTAAATAAAGAAAATCTTTTAAACAACGTAAACTACCTTAAAGAAAAAGCGGGCGCGGAACTTTGCGTTATGGTAAAAGCAAACGCTTATGGACATGGCAGTCGTGAAATTACAGAAATGTTGGGCGACAATGTAAATTATTTGGGCGTGTCCAATGAATATGAGGCGTTTGACCTACGCGAAATGACTGACAGAAAAATAATTGTCTTTGGCAGGTGCCAAGATTATTTTTCTTGCACACAGCAAAATATTGAATTTTCACTTTTTTCATTTGACCATGCAAAAGAAATAATTTCAAAAACAAAAAACGCCGACAAAAAACCACTTATGCACCTGTGTATTAACTCGGGAATGAACAGATATGGCGTAAGGGAAATTAAAGAATGTAAAAAAATAATTTCCTTTTTGCAGAAAAAAGAAATTCCACTTGCAGGAATTTACACCCATTTTTCTTCCCTTACAACAGATGAAGAATACACAAAAAAACAATATCAAATTTTCAAAGAATTTTCTTCACTTATTCCAAAAGATTGGCAAACAATCAAACACTTAGGCGGTGGGAAAAGTATTTTTGGTCAGTTTTCTGCCGATATGTTTCGCGTTGGTTTTGAAGTGTATGGATATAGTGATGAAAATGTAAATAAAGTGCTTTCAGCCCACAGCCAAATTGTGGATATTCAAAGTGTAAAAAAGGGTGAACACATTGGCTACCTTTGCGGATATACTGCAACAGAAGATATGAAAGTTGCAACAATTCCACTCGGTTACGGCGACGGTTTGCCACGTAAACTATCAAATAAATTGCAGGTAAAAATAAAGGGACAAAATGCAAAAAGCGTGGGCAATATTTGTATGGATGCATTTATGATAGACGTCAGCAAAATTAAATGCAACATTGGTGATGACGTTTTAATTTTTAATGACGCCAGACAAATTGCCCCACTTATTGAAAGCACAGAATATGAAGTTCTTACCAATTTATGTAAGTTTAGGGGAACGCGTGAAATAAAATAAATCCACGTTTTTCAAAAAAATTAAAAAAGGTGAAAAAGTTTTTTAAAAAAGTATTAAAAATGCCTTGATAAAAGGCACTTTTTTTGTTATAATTTGTAAAAAGGAGATGAAATTATGTGTTTTTTTAAGAAAAGAAAATTAAAAAAGGAAGAAGAAAAAAGAAAGGCGGAAGAAGCACGCCTTCAAGCAGAGGCTGAGGCAAGGGCAAAGGCAGAAGAAGAGGCTCGCCTTGCTGCCGAAGAAGAGGAAAGAAAGGAAGCCGAAGAAAGGGCAAAAGCAGAGGCAGAAGCCAAGAAAGCAAAAAAGGCAGAAGAGGCAAAGAAAAAACCTACCGTAAAAAAGGTTGTTGTAAAAAAAGAAGTTAAGGTAGAAGAAAAAAAGGAAGAAAAGCCTGCCCCAAAAACAACTAAAAAAGCAGTTGCTGAAAAAACAGAAGAGGCAAAACCAGCGACTAAAAAAACTGCAACAAAAACAACTGCAAAAAAGGAAGTTAAGGCAGAAGAAAAACCAGCAGAACAACCAGTCTTAGAAACAGAGGAAAAGTCTCGCAAGGCCGTTTATCGCGTAGTATTTGATAAAGAAGAAAAACTTTGGAAAATTAAAAAAGACGGCGCAAAACGCACAATCGACAGCAAGAAAACAAAAGAAGAAGCACTTGCACGCGTTCAAGAACTTTCCCAAACTCAAGATTCAAAATTTGTAGTTTACAAAAAAGACGGGAAATTCCAAAAGAAAGCAAACCTCAACCTTAAATCAACAGACACAAAAACAGATAAAACAGAATAATAAAGAGGGCTAAATGAAAACACAAGTCATAAATCTTAAACATGGCGGAAAAGTTTTATTTAACAGACAAAAAGAAATTGAAGGCATAGACCTTCAATTTATTTTCAATGCAGGTGCATTTAATGATGGTAAAAATAAACTTGGAATTGCACATTTTTTAGAACACGCCATGTGCGGTTTTCCAAATGCTAAAATGACAAGAGAACAGCGTGATAGTTATCGCAGAAAGTTCTCATACTTCAATGCAAGAACGTCATTCCGCGAAATGGCTTTCATTGTTAGAATGACAGAGGAAGATTTTGAAGATGCAGTTGACTTCATCACAGAGTCATTCAGTTCAATAAAACTTACGCAAGAGGAATTTGATAAAGAATATAAAATCATTGAAAATGAAATAAAAACCCGCGTAAAGAAAAATGCAAATGAACTTTCTGTTACAGTCCGTACTGAAATTATTAAAGATGAACATTTCAAAAACGCAATCACAAGTCCTGCCGGCACTGAAACAACGCTTGCAAATATCACATTGCAAGATTTGGTAGATTTTAAAAACAACTACCTTACCTTAAACAATCTTACAGTTTGTGTTTGCGGAAATATATCTCAAAAACGTGTAAAAAATGCAATGCATAAGTTTGTTGAAACAAGAATTGGCTCTTCAAGCGTACAAGGCTTTTTGCCAAAAGAAGTAAACACAATATTTGCTCCAAAATTTCACTATAAAAAGGCTGTTGAAGAGGGCAAGGCTATCATTACCTGCCTCTATAACCTAAAACATATTCCTTGGTCGTACGAGGTGCCTCGCGAATTTTCAATAGGGGATATGCTGTCTATGGTGCTGAATGAATATGCTTTTAAGTTTTTTAGAGAACAAAAAAATCTGTGCTATTCATGCTCTATGGGCATTTGCAGTATCGCAAACTATTTTTCAAATGAATTTTATTTAGAGTGTCAAGAAAGTTGCCTTGATAAAGTTATTGAATGTTATAAAGAATTTTTGGATAGTCTGCCAAAAGATATAGATAGGTCAATGTTTGAAAAGCATAAAAGAAAACGCATTTTGCAATATGATTTTGACTTTATAAGCATTGGAAGAATAAGTGATATAATGTACAGCGTGTATACCGGTGAAAATAAGTTGTACACAACAAAATATCGAAAAAAATTGCTTGAAAAAAGAAAGGGCATTTCTTATGAAGAGGTAAATGACCTATATAAAACCATTTTCAATGCAAAACCACATATCACAATAGTTGCAAACGATGAAAAATATAAAGATTTTGATTATAAATCTTTTGCAAAATTGGCAAGAAAGAAATAAAAAAGCCCATGCGAACAGAGGACACCCTCGCCCTGCATGGACTTTTTTTACATCATCTCTTCGATTTTACTTTTTATAACCTCAAAAATTTCATCTGGGGTCTTTGATGCGTCAATCACGCAAAACCGTTCA
Source organism: Clostridia bacterium (assembly GCA_017621525.1). GTDB lineage: Bacteria > Bacillota > Clostridia > Christensenellales > UBA1242 > Caccovivens. The sequence continues at coordinate 19,178 of JAGASX010000021.1, read as the reverse complement.
CTTTCAAGATTGGCAATATAGTCATAACCTTTTGCAACCTTTTGGTGAAAAAGTATTCCCTCTTTTTCAATTCTGTCAAGCGGAAGGGCATTAGTTTTTCTTTTAAATGCCTCCTCTGGTGATAACTTTAAATAAAAGGTAAGGTCTGGCTTTAAGTCGCCAATGATAAGCCTTGTTAAACTTAAAATTTCTTCGGCACTCATCAAACCCCTTGCTTCACCTTGATAGGCAATTGTGCTGTCATAAAATCTGTCAGCAATCACAATTTTGCCCTCTGCAAGCGCTGGTTTAATCACCTTTTCAACAAGTTGACAACGAGATGCAAAAAACATCATAAGTTCTGCCATGGCAGTTGGCTTGTCGGTTTCATAATTCAATATAAGACGTCGCAATTCTTCGCCCAAAGCGGTACCACCGGGCTCTCTTACAAGAAGAAATCGGTCGCTGTTTGGTAAAGATGCAATATATTCTTTAAGTTTATTCACTTGCGTGGTTTTTCCGCAAGCCTCGCCACCCTCAAAAGTGATAAATTTTCCTTTGTTCACCTATCTTTATTCCTCGCAGTCGCAGTGTCCGCAGTGGCAATGATGCTCATGCTCGCCACAATGGCACTCATGCTCTTCACAATCAACAAACTCAATGTATTCGTCAAGATTGTGTGATTTATAAATATTTTCAGGCATTTGGTCGGTTGTTGTATATCCCGGCTCGGCAACAAGCACCTCAACAATTCTGTTGATAACAGATGCACAAGTAAGTTCAGGTGTTGCAGGACGCTCAATCACAACACGGGTAGTAGGCTCGCCCTCAATGGTCCAGTCGTTGCAGTCAAATTCGTCACTTGCGTAAACTTTACCAATACATTCAGAAATAATAGTTGTGCCTTCGGCAGTTTCGGTTGTAACAACCGCACTCATACCTGTGCAGTCGCCTTTTTTAATTGTCATGTTAAGCGTAGTGCTGTGAATATCCTCTTTTGCAATGTGAGGAACTGTTTTTTGCGACTGGCGAACAGGTGTAAGCCCCAGTTTACTGCAAAGCCAACCATTTACATTCCACATATAACTTGGCATATAATTGCCTTCGTCAATCAACTTTTGACGCTCTTCATCGCTTATTTGGTCAACTGATGCAATTTGTTTTTCAAACTCTTCAACAGTAAGCCCAGCACCATGAACTTCTGCAAGAGAAATTCCATAGTCCTCTACGTTGTAACTTGATTTTCCACGAATAGTTTTAATTTTGTGTGTTGCGCCACCCAAAACGCTGATAAGGTTGCCCCAGAAAACATCTTGATAGCCACTTCCGCAAATTGTGCAACCATTTTCCTTTGCAATTTCATCAAGTTTCTTTGCAAGGGTAGGGTTGGAATTTTGTGCGTAAAAAGCCTCTTCGCAAGTTGAAATTGCATTTACGCCATTTTTGGCACAAATCTCATAAATTGGATAGTTTTCAGCAAAAACGCTTGTTGTTGTAACAATTGCAATGTCCACAGGATTATTTTGCAAAAAAGCGTCAAATTCGCTTGCGTCCTGAATTTTTACTCCCAATTCTTTTGAATTTTCAAGCAGAATGGAAATATCCTTTCCAATTTTATTTTTGTCAATGTCAAAAGCACCAACAACTTCAACGCCTTTTTCAAGTGCGTACCCGATTGTGAACTTGCTCATTTTTCCACAACCATATTGAACCATTTTAATTTTGTCCATTTTATCCTCCTAAAACAAAGTATATCAATTTTTTTTATTTTTACCAAACTTTTGACAAAGATTTTTTTATTCTTCAATGCCTTTTTCAAAAGGGTGGGTTTTAAAGTACTTTACAATTTCACTTGCAAGTGATGCGTTTATGCCCTCAACACTTTCAAGAAGTTGGGCACTTGCCTTTGCAATTTCCTCACTTGTGCCAAATGCTTTTAAAAGGGCATCGCGTTTTTTTGGGCCCACGCCAACAATGTTGTCAAGCACGCTTACCGTTTGTTTCTTTGTCCTTATATTTCTATGATAGGTTATTGCAAATCTGTGAGCCTCATCACGCAATCTTTGCAAAAGTTTAAGTTCGGCAGATGAAGGTTTAAGCATAACAGGAATAGGACTGTTTGGCTTAAAAACCTCTTCAATGCGCTTTGCCAAACTTATCATTTCAATTTTATTTTCAAGCCCAAAACCTTGTAAAATTTCATAAGTGGAAGAAAGTTGGCCTTTACCGCCGTCAATAACAATAAGATTTGGTTTTTCGCTGAAACTTGCACCATTTTGCTGAATAAAACGTGTCAGCCTGCGTGATAACGCCTCTTTCAAAGATGCAAAATCGTTTGCCCCTTTCACCGTTTTAATTTTAAATTTTCGATAGTCCTTTTTACTTGGCTCTCCATTTTTAAACACAACCATAGAGCAAACTTTATTGGTTCCACTGATGTTGGATATGTCATAACATTCCATACGCATAGGTAATTCTTTTAAGCCCAACTTTTCCTTTAAAACTTTCACCGCACCAATTGTGTTGTTGTATTTTATCTGCGATTTCTCAATGTGTTTTTCAAGATGCTCAACGGCGTTTTCTTTTGCCATGTCAAGCAAAGTTTTGTTCACACCATGCGGATTGCATATAAAATTCACCTTTTTGCCCCACAAACCTTCCAAAAGTTCTTGCGATGGTATTTGATGAGAAAGGATAATCTCACTTGGCACCAGCAAATTTTGATAGTATTGCGATAGAAAGTTGAATAATGTTTGCCCCTCTTCCAATTCACAATCACTGCAAGGGTAGGAAATAACACCTAAAATTTTGCCACCACGCACCACCATGTTTGTAACCACACCACTTAAACCATTGGTATGATAAGCAAAAACATCTTTGCTTACATCTTTTGGCAGGTTGGCAACAATTCGCTCTTTCAATTTTGCAACCATTTTAAGTCGCTCTCTCATGATAATTGCATTTTCAAAATTTTCATTCGCTGAGGCTTTTACCATTTTTTCTTGTAAAATACCCTCAATTTCATCATCATTTCCATTCAAAAAGTTGATTGCTTTGTCAATTTCCTGCCTGTATTCATCACGCGTGCAACGCTTTGTGCAAGGGGCAGAGCAAAGCCCAAGTGAATAATTTAAACATTCTCTCTTTGCGACGGAAGTGTCGGTGATTTTGCTGTTGCAGGTGCGAATTTTAAAAGCAGAATTTATTGTTTTTAAAATTTCACGAGGGTCAAGCCCGGCAAAATAAGGGCCAAAATATTTTGCACCATCTTTTTTTACACGCCTTACAATTTCAAATTTAGGGTAAGGCTCTTTTAAATTGATTTTAATATATGGAAATTGCTTACCGTCTTTAAGCAAAATATTGTAAAAAGGTTGCTCTTTTTTAATCAAATTGCTTTCAAGCGCAAGCGCGTCCATTTCACTTATGGTAATAAAATAATCAAAGTCGCAAACATTATCCACCATTGCCTGCACCTTGCTGGGCTTTGGCGAGTTGCGAAAATACTGACTTACGCGATTTTTAAGATTTTTTGCTTTGCCAACATAAATAATCACGCCGTCCTTGTCGCGCATAACATAAACGCCGGGTTTTGTGGTTAAAGTTTTAAGTTTGTCCCTAATACGCTCATTCATAACAATATTATATTCCAAAATAAAAATTTTTCAAAGAAAAAGAATACAAATTTTTAATATTCGCGATTTGTATATTCTTCCAACAACAAAGTTGCCATTTGCTCTGGACTTTCATGGCAATCTCGTTGTAACCAAATTCGGCACATTTCTTTAATTCCTGCACCAAAAAAACTTGCTCGATAAAATAAACTTATGTTGCTTGCCTTATCAATGCTTGTTTTTTCTTCTATATTTTTAAGAACTTCCTTTTTTGTGTTGGTTTCGGCAAGAGTTATGTAAGGAATATTCAAAAACGCTTTATAAAAATACTTGTTTTCTTTTATAAAGGTAAACATTTCAATAAAAGCCTCGTGCGTTTGCCTATTTCCATAATTAAAAATTGATGCAGTGCCTTTTGCAAATTTGTTTTCAATTTTAATTATAAGGTCATTTATATCATCATAATGACAATAAAATGTGCTACGATTTATATTTGCTTGATTGCAAATTTGGCTTATTGTTATATCTTCATATTTGTGGTTTAAAATTAAAGTTAAAAAAGCATCTTCAATTTTTTGACTGCTTATTTTGTATCTTGAATTGTTTTTAATATTCATTTTTCACCCTTAAATCGCATTATTCCAACAAAGTAAACATTTTTGTAGCAAACAAAAACTTATAAAAGTTGTTTACTTACAAATAATTTACTATAATTTTATTAACAAGTCAAGTGTTGTGATAATGCTTACTTGAAAAAGAAAAGGAGAAACATTATGACAGAAAAGAAAGAAAATTTTATGAAAAAGGCATTTAGAGAAATGGGAGAAAGTGCAAAAGCACAACATGAAGTTGACAAAGCAAACTTCAAAGCAGCAAAAGCAGAGGCAAAAGCAAACTTTGAAGAAAATCGTGGTATAAACACATTAAAAAGGGCAAAAGCACAAGCAAAGCAATCTTGGGACGATGCTCATTTAAGCCCTGCGGAAAGAACTGAAAAAATAAGAGAACAGCAAAAGAAACAAATTGAAGAAGCAAACGAAAGAATTAGGCTTGCAAACAAAAGATATGAATCTGCAAAAGTTGAAAAGAAGAAATAATTTATCTATTTAAACTCTAAATAGGCAATTTATTTAAGAAGAAGTCCTATTACCGAGGACTTCTTCTACTTTTATTATTAAAACGATGAAAGGAGTAACTTTTATGAACGCAATTGAAATAAAAGGGTTAAAAAAGTCATTTCGCGGAATGTATGCCTTAAATGGACTTGATATGACCGTTCCTATTGGCTCTATTTATGGATTTATTGGCGAAAACGGAAGCGGAAAATCAACCACCGAAAAATTGATTTGCGGTCATCTTGTTAAAGATGCTGGGTCAATAAAGTTGTTTGGCAAAGATTATACAGACGCTGGCGTTAGAGCACGCGTTGGTGCACTTATTGAAAATGCAGGGTGCTTTGCCGGGTCAAGTATATATACAAACCTTAAAATGCAAACTTTAAACCTTGGAATAAAAAATGCAGATGAAGAAATTATGCGAGTTTTAAAGATTGTAAGAATGGAAGAACATAAAGAATTAAAATTTAAAAAATGTTCACTTGGCATGAAACAAAGGGTAGGAATTGCTATGGCACTTCTTGGAAATCCTGCCTTGCTTATTTTAGATGAACCAATCAATGGGCTTGATACCGACGGCATGAGAATTATGCGAGAAATTTTAGTTGATATTTCGCAAAAATATAATTGCACCGTTTTAATTTCTTCTCATATTCTTGGCGAACTTGAAAAAATTGCCACACATTATGGTATCATTCGTCAAGGCAAAATGGTGCAAGAACTATCTGCCAAAGAAATGGAAGAAAGGGCAAGAGTGTTTGTATCATTTAAAGTAAACAATCTTCAAGATGCAATTTCATTATTAAAGAAAAAATATGCCAACGTTAAAGAAGAATTTGGCTATGCAAGGGTTTATGATGAAGAAAATGTTGATGAAATTGTAAAATATCTTATTGAAAACAATATTGTTCCTGCTGAAATTAAGAAGAACAAAGTTGGGCTTGAAGAATATTACATTCAACTTATGTCGCAAAAGGAGGGGGAATAACATGGAAAAAGCAAACAATTTAAAATTTGATGCTTCCACTTTTGTAAAAAGAATAAAAGGTATGTTGTCAGTTGATTTCTACCGATTATTCCACACACCGCTTTTTTACATTTTTATTGCCATTGCTGCCATAATCCCTGCCATGATTATAGGTACAACCGGTATGCAAGGCAGTGAAACGGGCGCTTTGTTTACCAACGTTTGGCAGGCAATTGCAGTAGAAAAACCACTTTATGTCATTGAAAATATCGGTCAATACGCAAATATGAATATGGTGTTTATATTTGGCGGAATAATGGTTTCAATTTTTATCGGCCATGACTATAAAAGCGGATATGTTAAACAATTATTTACCACCCATTCAAAAAAACAAGATTATATAATCAGCAAAACCCTTGTTTGTGCTTTTGCAATGGCTTGTATGTGCCTTGCCTATTTGTTGGCAACAATTCTTGCGGGTCTTTTTGTAGGCCTATCATTTTCTGTAAATGCCGGATCACTGATATGTGCACTTTTGGGTAAACTGTTTATGAGTTTGGGTTGGGCAAGCCTTTATGTTTTCTTAAATATAATTTTTAGAAAACGTTTTTGGATTTCAATTGCCTCTTCATTTTTCTTTGGAACAGGAATTTTAATCATTGGTGCAGCGGCAATCTTAGGCAACAGTGCAATTTTAAATATATTTTTGTATGGCTCCTCTGTTTATGCCTGCCTATCAAGCAACTTTGTCAGTGTTTTAGTTTGCTTGGTTGTTTCAGTTGCGTGGTCAGTTATTTACGGCTTTTTGGGCACCTATATCTTAAATAAAAGCGACGTGTATTAGGGAGGGGACTATGAATGTAATTGAAATAAGAAATTTAACAAAAAATTTTGGAGAGAAACAGGCTCTTGCCGGACTTAATATGACAGTTCCCGTTGGCTCAATTTATGGATTTATCGGCGAAAACGGAAGTGGTAAATCTACCACCGAAAAAATCATTTGCGGACTTATTCATCCCACAAGTGGACAAGTTAAACTTTTTGACAGAGATTATAAAGACGCAGATGTTAGGGCAGAGGTTGGTGTACTTATCGAAAGCCCGGGTTGCTTTGCAAATTTAACCGTTTGGAACAACCTTATGTTGCAGGCAACAAACTTATCTATAAAAAATAGAGAAGACGAAGTTAGAAAGGTGCTAACAATGGTAAGAATGGAGGGCTCGGCAGGTAATAAATACAAAAATTGCTCTCTTGGCATGAAACAAAGAATTGGCATCGCCATGGCACTTCTTGGCAACCCTAAACTTTTGGTGCTTGATGAACCAATAAACGGGCTTGATGCTGACGGCATGAGAATTATGCGAGAAATTCTTACGGGCCTTTCAAAATCTGGCACCACAGTTTTGGTTTCATCGCACATTTTGGGAGAACTTGAAAAAATTGCAACTCATTATGGCATCATACGCGGTGGAAAGATGATTGTAGAAATGACGGCAGAACAACTTGAAAAAAGTTGCCCAACATTTGTTGCAATTCAAACAAAAGATAATGCAAAAACAAAAGCAGTTTTAAGTAAAAAATATTCAAAAGTTTTAATAGATGAACAAGATGAAAGTTTAAGAGTTTATGACGCAAAAACCCCACAAGAGGTTGTTGAATACCTATATCAAAACAATATAATCGTAAACCAATTAAAAACCGATAAAATAGGACTTGAAGAATATTATATAAACCTTATGTCAAACAAGGAGGTAAAATAATATGCCTATAAACTTTGAAAAAAACACTTTTAAGAAAAGACTTAAAAGTATGTTGGGTGTAGATTTAAGAAGAATGTTTACTTCGCCCCTTTTTTACATTATGGCGGGCATATCACTTGTTATGCCAATACTGATTTTGGTTATGACAAGCATGATGGACGGAATGGTTGCAACAGACCCTCAAACAGGTACAGAAACTGTTATGGAAGGATTTAAAAATGTTTGGCAAATAATTGGTGCTGTAAGCGACGGAAAACAAAGCATAAGCATGGATATAACAAGTATGTGCAATATAAATATGATGTTTTTTATAATTTCCATATTTGTTTGCATATTTGTAGGCGATGATTTTAGAAGTGGATACACAAAAAATTTATTTACTGTAAGAAGTAAAAAAGATGACTATGTTGTATCAAAATCAATAACCTGCTTTGTTGCAGGTGCCAGCATGATAATTGCCTTCTTTATTGGCTCTATGATTGGTGGCGCTGTTGCAGGACTGCCGTTTGCATTAGAAGGTGCAACCGCATTAAATGTGGTTATGTGCCTGTTGTCAAAAATTTTATTGGTTGCAATTTTTTCATCAATATATATTTTGGCAAGCGTATTTGCAAAACAAAAGTTATGGTTATCACTTATAATTGCATTTGGTGTAGGAATGTTGATGTTTATGATGATACCAATCATAACCCCACTAAACAGCACATTTGTAAATGTTTTGTTGTGTTTGGCGGGCAGTGCAATATTCAGCGTTGGCATAGGTTTTGCAAGCAAAGCGGTGCTTGACAAAACAAATTTGGTGTAAATTTAAAAGCGAGGCAAAATGCTTCGCTTACTTTGCTTTAAAGGGGCTTTCAATGAAGAGAAAATTAAAAATAAACAAAGGAAATGTTGTAGAAGAAAAAGAAATAAACTATATACCTGTAAGATATATAGTTGCTTTTGCTATCACATTATTTGAAGTTTTGGCAATTATAGGCGTTATGGTTGCGTTATGCATTTTTGTACCATATTTTTATATTGCAGTTGGCATAACAACTTTTGCGGTGATAATAAAAATTATTGCCTCCGATGATAACCCAGATTATAAAATTCCATGGATATTATTTGTTTTAATAATTCCGGTTGTTGGATTGATGTTGTATTTTATATTTGGCTCACGAAAGATAAAAAAGAAATACACAAAAAGACTTAAAGATTTAAAAGATTTGTCTTATAAAAAAGATGATGAAGGTCTTTTAAAACAAATAGAAAAGGAAAATCCAATTGCTCATTCACAGGCGAAAATTCTTATAAATTCAGCCGACACACACCTTTTTTGCAACACTCAACAAAAATATTTTCCCAGTGGGGAGGAATATTGTCAATCAATGATAGAAGATTTGCGCAAGGCAAAAAAGTTTATATATCTGGAATATTTTATAATTGAAGAGGGCAAGTTTTGGAATTCAATTTTAGATATTTTAAAAGAAAAGGCAAAACAAGGCCTTGACGTAAAAGTGGTGTTTGATGATATTGGTTGTATGTCAACCTTGTCAGGAAATTATGCAAAACAATTGAAAAAGTTTGGAATTGACGCAACGCCTTTTTCAAGAATGAAAGGTCAGGCAGATAATGAATTTAACAACAGAAACCATAGAAAAATCACAGTTATTGATGGCATTATAGGCTATACCGGCGGTATAAATATCGCTGATGAATATATAAATGAAAAAGAAAGGTTTGGCCATTGGAAAGATGTTGGAATAAAAATTGTTGGCGAGGCGGTTTGGGAACTTACAAAACTGTTTTTAATAGATTTTGGTATAAATTTAAAAAGACCAATACATCTTCCAGAAAATTTATATCCTCTCGGCCACACATCTGCAAATGGCTGTGTTATACCTTTTGGCGACGGCCCTAAACCTTTATATCAAAGACGCGTTGGAAAAACAATCATTCAAAGTATGCTTACAACCGCAACAAAATATGTTTACATTACAACGCCGTATCTTATAATTGATAATGAACTTTGCACCAGCATAGAAAATGCAGCACTTCGCGGTGTTGATGTAAGAATAATTGTCCCACATATACCTGATAAAAAAATTGTGTTTAATATGACAAAAAGTTTTTATAAAAGACTTATAGAATGTGGCGTTAAAATTTATGAATATCAACCGGGTTTTATTCACGCAAAAACATATCTTGCTGATGATAATTTTGCAATTATTGGCACTATAAATCTTGATTACAGAAGTTTGGTACATCATTTTGAAAATGGCATTTGGCTATATAATTGTGATTGCATACAAAATTTAAAAGAAGATGTATTAAACACAATAAATAAATCAATAAAAATCACGCCTAAAATGCTTAAAACAAATATATTCAACAGAATTTTTCGTTCACTTGTTAAAATCTTCGCACCTATGCTATAATTTATAAGGGGTTTTTATGAATTGGAAAAAGATAGGCTTAAATTTGTTATATCCGCATCTTGCAGTAATTTTAATATTACTGCCAATTTCTATTGCCTTTTTGGTATTATCCCTAATTTACTTAACCCCGCAATCTATTTTGGCAATAATTTCATATTTGCTTTCATTTTATGTTTTGCTTGTTATCTGTTTCAGGGTTCCAAGAATTATCACCTATTTTAAAACACTAAAAGAAGAAAATAAATATTTAAAACAATGGTTTACAGATGTCCGTTTAAGAATAAAAGTTTCACTTTACGGCTCACTTATTTGGAATGTTGCTTATGCAATCTTCCAACTGATTTTAGGCTTTTACTATATGTCCTTTTGGTTTTTCTCAATGTTTGCATATTATGTTTTGCTTGCCGTGATAAGATTTTTTCTTCTCAACCATACAAAAAGGTATCAGGCAAAAGAGGAGTACAAAAAAGAGATTGAAAAATATAAACTATGCGGTTGGCTTTTGCTGTTTATGAATTTGGCATTGTCTGTGATTATTTTCTTTATTGTGTATTTAAACAAAACCTTTCAACATAATATGATAACAACAATCGCCATGGCTTTCTATACTTTTGTTACTTTCACATTTGCAATAATAAATATAGTAAAATATAAAAAATATCAAAGCCCGGTATATTCTGCATCTAAAACAATAACACTAATTTCCGCCTGCGTGTCAATGCTTACATTAGAAACAACAATGCTTACAACATTTGGGGGAGAGGACAATCCGCTTTTTAAAAGAATAATTCTTTCGACAACAGGCTTTGTTGTGATAGCCTTTGCAATCACCATGGCACTTATAATGATAATAAGAGGTACAAAAAAGAGTAAATCACTATGACTTACTCTTTTTTTTCTTTTATTTTTCAAGAATTTTCTTCAAACAGTCCTCTTTTGAAAGGTTAAATTGCTCGCCTGTCGCCATGTTTTTAAGTGCATAGGTTTGACTTGCAACTTCATTTTCACCAACAATCAACACATAAGGAATTTGCTTTTTGCCGGCATCTTTCATTTTTGCTTTAAAAGAACGCTCCTCATTGTTCACATCGCAAACAATCTCTTTTTGGAAGAAACTTTGCAAAGCAACGCAGTTAAGCAGTGTGTCGCCCAGCGGAATAATTTGCAGGGTGATATTTGTTACTGGCACATCTTCAAGCATGCCGTTTTGAGAAAGAAGGTCAAAAAGTCTTGTAAGCCCAATGCTTAAACCAACACCGGGCAGTTTCTTTTGTGTGTAATAGCCGGCAAGGTTGTCATAACGTCCACCACCGCAAACAGTTCCAAACTCTGGGTGAGCGGGCAGGATTGCCTCAAAAATGGTGCCTGTGTAATAGTCTTGCCCACGAATGATTGAAATATCAAGACAAATCTTATCCTCATCAACGCCATATGCTTTCATAATGGCGTAAACTGCTTTAAGTTCGGTAACGCCTTTAACAAAAAGTGGGTTGTCGGTAAGGTTTTCAATTGCAGAAAGCACATAAGGGAAAGAGCCTTTCAAAGAAGTAAGTTTAAGAAGTTTATCTATGTCCTCGTCGCTTACCTCCAATAAAGCAAGTTCAGCCCTTGCGTTTTCCTCACCAATTTTGCCAATTTTGTCAAGAATAGTAAGAATTGGCTTGGTTTTTTCGCCATACCCGAGTGCCTCACAATATCCAAACAAAATGTTGCGATTGGATATGCGATTAAGGGCAGGTAAGTTTAACGCCTCAAAAATTTGACCAACCATAATAAGACATTCGGCATCGGCAGAAATTGGCAGAGTATCTTGACCAATTATGTCGGCATCGCACTGCACAAACTCGCGGAAACGTCCCTTTTGTGCACGCTCTCCACGATATACCTTGCCCACTTGATAACGCTTGAAAGGGAATGAAAGCACTTCGCTGTTCATAGCCACAAATCTTGCAAGAGGCACAGTCAGGTCATATCTCATGCAGATGTCGGTGTCGCCTTTGTTGAAACGATAAACCTCTTTGTCAATTTCCCCACCACTTTTGGCAAGCAGAATTTCACTTAATTCAAGCACAGGGGTGTCAAGAGGCATAAAGGCGTGCTTTGCATACACCTCTTTAATCTTTGATACCATGTTGTCAAAGATAATTTGCTTGTTTGGCATAAGTTCCATAAAACCCGACAATTTTCTTGGGGTAATAAGTTTTTGCTCGGTCATAAATGCTCCTTTTAAAGTATATTTTTAGGTATTGTAATAATTTTTTTGCGGAAGAAAAATTTTTAATCCTTTCTCCCTTGAAAGCATAGCATATTGGTTATAAATATGTAAGTTTCGGGGCACTTTTGGCAAGAAATCCACAAGTTATCCCCAGCAAGTTATCCACATTTCCACTTGTAAATATTTATGCATAACTGCTTATTTTTATGCAAAACGGTCAGTTTTGCCGGTTTTTTAAGTTGTCAACAGCAAGTTATCCACATTTCCACAAACAAAATTGATTTTTGGTGCCATTTTCGACACCTTTTTTAAGAAGTTTAAAAACAATTTATTTTTGTAAAAATTTTAATTCATAAAAATGCATAATTTTACCTGTTAGTTTGCACAATTTTTTGCTAAATTTTGTCATAATTCATGCATAAAATTTATAATTATACTTTTTTATGCTCCAAACTTTGTAAGAAGTGGCAAGGTGTGTCGTTTGCAACGAAAAACAACTTGTGAAGTGCCCTTGTTGCAGAAACGTATATAATGTTTTTGTCAATGGTGTTGTGATAATTCTCTCGCGTAGCATTCGGTACAATCACCGCATCAAATTCTATGCCTTTTGCAGTTGCGCAGGTTGCAATCAACACTCGGTGTTCATAGTCCTCTGGCTCTTGCAAAAGTTTGCAGTCAAGAAGTGTTTTAAGTTGCTTGTAAAGTTCTCGAGCCTCTTTGTTACACTTGCAAATGATTGCAATGTGGTCATATTCGCCACATTCATTTTCAATAAGGTTTAAAATTGCCTTGCTTTGGCCTGCTGTTTCAATCACATAAGGCTCTTGCCCATTTCTGTTTACAAATTCTATGTCATTAAGCCCAACAAGTCTATTGGCGAAAAGTGCAATTTGTTTTGTAGAACGATATGTTTTTTTCAATTCAATCAATTTACAACCCAAAAAGTCTGCGGTAAGCCCAAGGTATTCGTCGGTTACATTTTTTTCAATACATTGATTTACATCGCCCAAAACAATCATAGGGCAGTGCCATAACTTTTTAAAGGCGTAAATATCAACAGGGGTAAAATCTTGCATTTCATCAATGATAAGATATTTTGCTGAAAAGTCATGGTCAAACCCATAAATAAAGTGCTTAATCACAAGGTAGGCGCCTTTGTCCATATAGGCTACAGATTTCCCTTTTGGTATTTCAAAGCCCTCGCGTGCCATAAAAATTTCAAAAACCCGTTCAATATCGCGTATTGGTAAAAATTTGTATAAAATCTTTTTAAAACGTTCTTTCAAACCTCGGTTTTGCTCTTTGTTATAGTGCCTACGTTCGGTAAAATACATTGCATACTGCCAAGCGATTTTGTTTATACGCTCGTATAAGTCATAGCCCTTAAAGGTTTTAAAGAAAAGTTCTTTGGTTTGCTCTGCTGAAAAAGATATTGTTTCTTTTTCTCCCACCATATTTTCACTTACAACAAATGACAATGTTTTAGGGGAGTAAGTTTCAATAAATGCACCCTTCAAAAACCTTAACAGGTCGTCAAGATATTCATAAGAAGATTTATATGAAATTTCATTCAACATCTTTTGTGTAGGATTTGTTGCAATTTCGTCCAACATATTTTCACGAGGCTGAATAGGTTTTTTAAGTTCTGCCCTTGCAATTTGTGCAAAGGTTGTTTCAACAAGGTTGTCCTCGCCAAGTTGAGGTAAAACCTCGGATATATAACTTGAAAAAATGTTATTTGGTGAAATTATGCAAATGTCATTGCTTTTAATTTGTTTTTTATATCTATAAAGCAGATAAGCCGCCCTATGCAAAGCAATGGACGTTTTGCCAGAGCCTGCAACACCTTGCACCAAAACATTTTCAAGATTGCCATTGCGTACAAGGGTGTTTTGCTCTTTTTGAATAGATGAAACAATTTGTTTCATTTTTGTTGAAACATTTTTGGATAAAATATCCTGTAAAATTTCATCATTGATTGTAAGTTCTGTGTCAAAATAGGATATAAGCGAAGAATTTTCAATTTTGTATTGACGTTTAAGTTCTATGTTGCCACGATATTCATCTTCGCCAATTTTAAAAGATGCCTCACCAACATTAAAATCGTAATACATGCTGGATACCGGTGCACGCCAGTCGGCGACATACAATTTTTCGCCGTCAAGTACATTTCCAATTCCAATATAAATTTGTTGAGTTTTCTTTTTGCCATTCGGCTTAAAGTCGATGCGTGCAAAATAGGGGCTTTTAATTTGTGTGGCAATTTTTCTCTCTTCACGTTCAAGGTCAAGAAGATTTTCTTCAATTGCCCCCAAATGTGCAAAGGCGTTGGATAAATCGCCACCTCGCGAAAGGTCGCCATATTCGTCGTTATACTCTGCCATGCCTTTTTTAAGGTGCTTGCGGGCAAGGGATAACCTTGCCTTGCAATCCTTTAATTTGCTTTCAAGACATGAAAGAGTTTTTTGTAAATAAATTTGTTCGCAGTTTTCCATATTTGCCTCCAAAATTGAGGTAATTGAAATTGCCCCTCTATTCTTGTACACTATCTTCAATTTGGTTATTGATTGTACTTGTTTCTTCTTCGCCTGTCAAGTTATTTTGGCTTTCTTCGGCAGGACACTCTTCTTTTTCAACAAGTGCAACGCCTACAATAAAGTTTCCGTCTTTCAATTTCATCACGCGTACGCCTTGACTTACGCGGGAAAGAGAAGAAATTTGGTCAATAGGTGTTCTTATAATCACGCCATTATTTGCAATAAGCAGAATGTCGTTATCAACAAAAGATTGTTTTAAAGCAACAAGGTGTCCGGTTTTTTCATTAAATACTCCCGCTTTAACGCCCATGCCACCACGACTTTGCAAACGATATTCACTTACATCACTGCGTTTGCCATATCCGTTTGAAGAAATAGTGATAATTTGAGAGTTTTCTTTAATAACAGCCATGTCTACAATAAAGTCATCTTCTGCAAGTTTCATACTGCGTACACCTTGGCTGTCGCGTCCCATGTTGCGTACATCTTTTTCGCTGAAACGAATAGACTTGCCACTATGAGATGCAATCAAAATGTCGTCATCGCCGGTTGTAACGTCAACACCAATAAGTTCATCATCTTCCAATAGGTGAATTGCAATTTTGCCCACTTTGCGGATAGATTCAAACTCTGAAAGTGCGGTTTTCTTAATAAGGCCACGTCTTGTTGCCATAATAAGGTTGCCGGTTGCATCATCTTTACGAGGAATAACTGTTGTAACCTTTTCTTCTGGCGAAAGCATAAGAAGGTTGACAATTGCACGTCCTTTTGCCGTTCTTTGTGCTTCTGGCACTTCGTACGCCTTAATGCAATATACTCGCCCTTTGTTTGTGAAGAATAAAAGGTCATCATGGGTGTTTGTTACAAACATATTTTCAACATAGTCCTCTTCCTTGGTCTTGTGCGCGGTTACGCCAACGCCACCGCGGTTTTGAGATTTATATTCTGTTGTTGAAATGCGTTTGATATATCCCATATGCGTCATAGAAATAATCACATCTTCCTTTGTGATAAGGTCGGCAATATCTATGCCACCTGCGTCAAGACTGATTTCGCTTTTGCGTGCATCACCAAACTTGGTTTTAATATCTTCAAAGTTATCACGAAGAATTTTAAGTACGCGGGCAGGGGTTGCCAAAATATCTTCAAGGTCAATAATAAGTGCATCAAGGTCGGCAAGTTCTTGATTAAGTTTTTCAACTTCCAAACTTGTAAGTTTAGAAAGTTTCATTTCAAGAATTGCATTTGCTTGCGTTTCATCAAGTTCAAAACTTTGTGTAAGTTTTACAGATGCGTCGGCTCTATCATCTGCCGATTTAATAATTCTTATCACCTCGTCAATGTTTGCAAGCGCAACAACAAGCCCACGCACAATGTGCTCACGCTCTTTTGCCTTTGCAAGGTCAAATTGAGTTTTGCGTACCAAAACCTCTTTTTGGTGTTCAAGGTAATAGTAAAGCATTTCCTTCAAATTCAAAATTCTTGGTGTTTTGCCAACAAGAGCAAGGAATATAATACCAGAACTTTTTTGAAGTTGTGTCATTTTATATAAAGAATTTAAAACAACTTGCGCGTTGGCATCTTTCTTAATATCAATAACAATTCTCATGCCAGTTCTGTCGGTTTCTTCGCGAATGTCGCTGATGCCTTCAAGACGCTTGTTTTTCACATGGTCTGCAATTTGAATGATAAGTTGCGCTTTGTTTACTTGATAAGGAAGTTCGGTGATAATAATTCTACTTCTTCCATTTGCCATTTCTTCAATTTCAGCACGCCCACGCACAACAATGCCACCACGGCCGGTTTTGTATGCGTGTTTGATTGCTGTTCTGCCCATGATGATACCACCGGTTGGGAAGTCTGGCGCAGGAATAATGCGAATAAGTTCATCAATGTCAATGTCTGGATTATCAATAAGTGCTTGAAGTCCTGTCAAAACCTCGGTAAGGTTATGAGGGGGTATATTTGTTGCCATACCAACGGCAATACCGTCAGCACCATTTATTAAAAGGTTAGGGATTTTTGCAGGAAGCACCTTTGGCTCTTCATCTTGGTTGTCAAAGTTTGGTTGAAAGTCAACTGTGTTTTTATCAATATCTTCAAGCATAAGCCCAGCAATTTTGGCAAGACGTGCTTCTGTATAACGCATAGCCGCAGGTGGGTCGCCGTCAACCGAGCCGAAGTTTCCTTGCCCGTCCACAAGAGGGTAGCGGATAGAGAAATCTTGTCCAAGCCTTACAAGTGCGTCGTAAATGGAACTATCGCCGTGAGGGTGATATTTACCCATAACATCACCCACAATTCTTGCACATTTTTTTGTAGGTTTGTCATAAAAGTTGTTCATTTCGCCCATGGCAAACAAAATACGACGATGCACAGGCTTTAAGCCATCACGTACATCAGGAATGGCACGCGATACGTTAACCGCCATGGCGTAAGAAATAAATGATTTTTTAAGGTTGTCGACGGTATCGACTTTTTCAATTTTAGAGTTTTCAAACAACTCTTCAAGAGATTTTTTATTATCCATTTTGCACCTCTTTTAAAATAATTTGCATTTTCATGTTTGCCTCCTACACGTCAAGGTCGTCAACAAGGTTTGCATTTTGTTCAATGAAAATTCGGCGGAGTTCACTATCCTCACCCATAAGTTCATTAAAGTATTTTTCAGCCTCAATGGCGTCCTCCATGGTAAGTTGAATAAGAATACGGTGTTCAGGGTCAAGCGTTGTTTCCCAAAGTTGCTCGGCGTTCATTTCACCAAGACCTTTATAGCGCTGTTGCGTGCAACCTACGCGACCATGTGATTTATACCATTCTTCAAGTTCTTCATCAGAATAGAAGTAATAATCTTGTTTGTTTTTTGTAACCTTATAAAGAGGTGGCTTTGCTGCATACACGTGCCCATGCTCAATTAAAGGACGCATAAAACGGAAGAAGAATGTAAGAAGAAGAATACGAATGTGCGCTCCGTCAACGTCAGCATCGGTCATGCAGATGATTTTGTCATAACGAAGTTTGTCCTCGTTAAACTCTGTGCCAATTCCACAACCGAAAGCGGTTATCATAGATTTAATTTCATTGTTTTCAAGAATACGATTAAGCCTTGCCTTTTCAACGTTCAAAATTTTTCCACGCAAAGGCAAAATTGCTTGAAAGCGTCTATCACGCCCTGTTTTTGCAGTGCCGCCCGCAGAATCACCCTCAACAATGTAAATTTCGCAGAAACGTCTATCTTTTTCACTGCAATCGGCAAGTTTGCCGGGTAGGGTAGTGTTTTCAAGCACGCTCTTTCTGCGTGTAAGTTCTCTTGCGTTGCGCGCTGCATCTCTTGCACGCTGTGCAGTTATGCTTTTCATAATAAGGTTGCGTGCTTCGCTTGGGTGGTTTTCAAGATAATCGCCAAACTCGCTTACCATAGCCTTGTAAACAACATTTCTCATTTCGCTGTTTCCAAGTTTGGTTTTTGTTTGTCCTTCAAATTGAGGGTTTTTAAGTTTAACAGAAATAATTGCAGTTATGCCTTCGCGACAATCTTCACCAGAAAGTTTTTCACTATCCTTAATAAGTTTGTTGCTTACCGCATAGTCGTTTATAACCTTTGTAAGACCAGACTTAAAGCCTTCAAGATGCGTACCGCCCTCTTCGGTGTTAATGTTGTTTGCGTATGCGTTGATTACTTCGCTGTAACCTTCATTAAACTGAAAACAAACTTCAATTTCATTTTCAAGTTCGCCAGCATTATTGCGATTGAACTTATTAAAATAAACAGGTGCAGAAAGCAATGTTTCGCGATTTTTGTTAAGATAGTCAACAAACTCAACAATTCCGCCCTTAAATTCAAAAACTTCTTTGCGTTCTTGCCCCTCACGCTTATCTTCCAAAGAAATTACAAGCCCTTTGTTAAGGAAAGCGATTTCACGGAAACGATTTTTCATTGTGTCAAAATTAAATTCAACAGTTTCAAAAATTTCTTCGTCCGGCAGGAATGTGATAGTTGTACCACGTTTTTCAGTTGAGCCGACAACTTCCAAAGAAGAAAGCGCTTTGCCTCTTGAAAATTCAATTTTGTGGTGCTTGCCATTTTGGTAAACATCAGCGCGCATATATTTAGAAAGGGCGTTCACGCAGGATACACCCACGCCGTGAAGTCCACCGGAAATTTTGTAACCCTCGCCCCCAAACTTACCGCCGGCGTGCAATTTGGTTAAAACAACTTCAACCGCACTTTTGCCCTCTTTTGGTATGATGCCTGTTGGAATACCACGGCCATTATCCACAACCGAGCAAGAGCCGTCAAAATTGATGATAACTTCAATTTTGGTGCAATAGCCAGCCAAAGCCTCGTCGATAGAGTTATCAACAACTTCGGTTACAAGGTGGTGCAGACCGTGCTCATCGGTAGAGCCAATATACATACCCGGTCTTTTACGTACAGGTTCCAGCCCCTCCAAAACTTGAATGTCGCCGGCGTCATATTTCACAGATTTGCCTATTTCTTCGCTTTCATTTAAAGCGATGTCTTTGTTTTCGTCCATATCCACATCTCCTATATATAATAGATATATATA
>JAGASX010000020.1 GCA_017621525.1 Clostridia bacterium | reverse complement strand
CTTGCACTTGCGTTGGTGTCGGTTACCTTAATTTCCATTGTGTATACTTTGGAGGTTTTTGCTGGAATTGTTTGTTCACCGTCAGCAGAGCCATTATCAAATGTCAATGTTTTTGTTGCATTGGTTAGAGTTGAAATGTTGTCGGTTAAAGTAACATACAACGTCCTTTCACTTTTGTTTTGTATAGTAACCGTCCATTTAATTGCAGGAATTGTTGCATCTGTAAAGGTTAAGTTCTGTTTCCAAGTGTTAAGTTCTGTTGTACCTGGGTTTGATTTTGCAGAATAGTTTAGTGGTGAAAGTGTTGGGGTTGTTGTTGCACCTGATATACTGCCTGTTATGGTTGCGTATATATTGGTTGCGTTAAATGATATAGTACCACCTATATTCACATTTGCTGTGCTTGCTGCCCATACTCCTGTGATAAGCAATGCTACTACTAAAAAGAACATACTTATTGTTGTAATCAATCTTGTTTTTAAAGTCATATTTTTATTCCTCCATACAACCAAAGCGAAGTTTTAACTTTTCACTCTTCTCTTTTATTTCTTCACTTCGATTATGCCCCCCCCATTGCCATTTTGTCAAGCAAATTTAATAAGTTTTTTGAAAATTTTTAAAAAATCTTTATAAAAAAACCTTCCCCGAAACCGGGGAAGGTGGCATGAGCGAAAGCGAATGACGGAAGAGGGTCGTTAAAATAAAACTGATTTAGCGGAGCGTGCGAGGCGGGAACTCCCCCAGTCGGCTTTGCCGACAGCCCCCCTCACAGAGGGGGCTTGTGGTCGCTTTTGGTGCGGAGCAGGGTTGCCCTACCTTTTCACTATTCACTTTTCACTTGAAGTTGTCCCTCTTCCGCCAGCCTTACGCTGGGCGATTATCGTTAAGATTTTCTAAATCTTCAACTTTATCTGTTCCAGCAGGCACCTTCCCCAAAGGGAAGGCTTTAGGTGGGGAAATAAAAAAAGCGTCGCCATGGGTTGAAAGTCCATGGCGGTGCTTTTTGTTTATCATCTTTTTATTTTGTTGTTTTATCAATCACTTTTATATTTTTGGTTTTAAGCATATCAATCACTTCACCAATTGTGCCTTTTGTCATGCCTTTATAGTCCAAAATAAATGCTTGGCGAGGGCTTATATAAAGGAAAAGGTGGTCGCGATATAGCACCGCTTGAAGTGCATCCTCATAAAAAAGTTTTTGGGTTGCAATTGGTTGATATTCATTTTTATCAAGTGCAGATGCCTCGCTTGTG
Organism: Clostridia bacterium; assembly: GCA_017621525.1. Classification (GTDB taxonomy): domain Bacteria; phylum Bacillota; class Clostridia; order Christensenellales; family UBA1242; genus Caccovivens. The sequence continues at coordinate 47,067 of JAGASX010000020.1, read as the reverse complement.
ATTTGCACATATTCATCACAAAATTCAAAGGTGTTAAGGTATTTTTTATCACCATAAGATTGTGCATTTTGTTTTTTCATGCTGTCTTTCATAAGGTATGGCAGAAGAACAAAACCGCCAAGAACACCGCAGACGATAACAATAATTCCGCAGGTAAGGTTCCAAAAGCAAGCCCCAGCGCCAATACCGGCAAAAACAAGGGCAAATGCGATTGATGAAATGATGTTTATTTTTTTCATAGCATAGGACTGAAAGATTGAAATTTCGCTTGCGTCCATTTTGCTGGTGTTTTTATATAAAACTTCTGTATTTTCCATATAATCCCCTTTTGTAAATTATTTTTTGCAATAAAGTTTGCGCACAATGGCGTTTGCAAGTTTGCAGGAAACAAGCCTTGGCAGAAAAACAATAAGTTTATACTCCGCCCCAACGGTTTTGCGAAGCGGTGGACGTTTTTTATTAAGCACTTTTATCACGCATTTTGCAACAGTATCTGGGCTTTTGCCTTTCTCTTCATCCATTTCAAACTTTTCAATTGATTTTTGTATTTTATCTTTATCTTCGCCATTATTTTCAATAACGCGTGCTTTGGTGAAGCCTGTTTTTGTATCCCCCGGCAATATGACGGTAACTTTAACCTGCCCCTTAACTTCATTTGCAAGTGCACGAGAGAACACATCAACCCCCGCCTTTGTTGCGCTGTAAGAGGCTTGATATGGCAGAGGGATAACCCCACCCACAGAAGAAATGTTGATAAGGTTTCCATTTGTTTTTTTAAGGAATTTGATTGCAATACGGCTGAGGTTTATAACCGCCGAAAGGTTTGTATCAATCTGTTTATATATATTTTCACCGCTTGCATTTTCAACTGCTCCGCCTATGCCAAAGCCGGCATTGTTGATGAAAATATCAATTTTACCCTCTTTTTCTTCAATTTCATTTAAAAAAGAATGTATTTTTTCGCCCTCGTTTACATCGGCGTTGTAGTCGCCGGCAAAGCAAGGTTCCTTGCAGTCCTTGCGGGAAATATTATAAACCCTTACCCCTTTTGCAAAAAGGGCGTTTGAAATTGAAAGGCCAATTCCACTACTACCGCCGGTGATGACGGCAACTTTGCCATTTAATTTATTTTTCATGTTTAAAACTTCCTTGCCATTGCAACGGCGATTGAGCCATTTCCTATATGGCAGGCAATGCTGAGTGCAAGTGGGTCAATAAATGTGAGTGGAATATTAGGAAATTCCTCACGCAATTGCTGAGCAAAAGCCTCTGCCTTTTCTGGGCAATTTGAATGGGCAACATACATATTCATCTGTCCCTTTTCAACAAGCGAAGCAAAGCGGGTTTGAATATCTTTCTTAACGGCGTCAATCATTTTTGCCTTTGCAACTTTTTCATTCATAACTTTGCAGTGGCTGTCAAGTTTGCCCCCTTGAATTGTAAGAACCGGTTTGATGTTTAAAAGTGTGCCAATTGCGGCGGCGGTTGGCGTTATTCTTCCACCCTTTTTAAGGTATTTAAGGGTGCTTACCATAATGTAAATGGTGCTGTCAGAGGCAGTATCCTCCAAAAGTTCTTTAATTTCTCTTGCCGTTCTGCCCTCTGATGCAAGTTTAAGAGCATCATAAACAGATTGCTTATGTGTAACAGAAACTCTGCGGTTGTCTACAACTTGAATTTTACCTTCAAAGTCGCGGGCAAAATTCATTGCAGTTTCGCAAGCCTTGCTAAGACCGCTGGACATTGGAATATGAACAATTTGGTCGAACTCTTTTAAAAGATTTTCCCACATTTCCATAACCACGCCAATTGATGGTTGAGAGGTTGAAACCTCTGCACCCTCTGCAAGTTTTTGATAAAAATCTGCTTGGGTAAGGTTTACCCCTTCAAAATACTCCTCATCATCAATCATAAATGGCATAGGAATAATGTGCAGGTTTGGAAAGTTTTTTGCCTCCTCTTGGGTGATGCCGGCATTGCTGTCAGTTACAACCGCGATTTTCATTTATCTGTCTCCTTTTTTCTCTTTCTTATGTGCAACTTTCATTGCTTTTTTAACCTTTTTCTTCACCTCTGCGAAATTGATGTTCTCTGCCAAAATTTGGCTGTAATCTGCATTTGGCAAGTCAAGCATAAACTTTGCAAGTTTTTCAATTCCGTTGGTTTTAAGTGCATACGCTTTGGCGCCCATATCTTCACGAAGTACCTTGTCGTCCATAATTTTATAAAGTCCCTCGGTAAGTTGCTTTTTGTTTTTAAATGAAGTTGCAACACCTTTTGACTTCATATAAATAAGGTTGTATTTTTCCTGTGCAGGAATTTTTTCTGTGATAAGCATTGGCAGGCCTTGGTTGAGCATTTCTGTAAGTGAAGTGCCACCCATTTTGTTTACAATCATATCTGCCGATGACATATAAAGAGGTATCTTGTCGGTAAAGCCTACATTGATGACTTTTAAGTTATCCTTAAACTTCATTTTGGCAACTTTATCAAACCCAGATTTGTCTTTACCATTTATCATAATAACTTGGGCTTTTTGTCCCTTCTTTTCAAGTGCTTTTACTATGTTTTTGAAAATTTTAAAGCCACCTTTCCAATGTCCGCCACCAAACATAACCATAACGGTGAAAACATCATCTTCAAGGCCAAGTTCCTTGCGGGCAATTGATTTTTCTGTTGCCTGCAAAGTGCGTTCATCAACAGGAAGTCCAAAGGTGAGAAGTTGGCTTTCTTTAAAGCCCTCTTCCACACATTCTGCAATAAAATCTTCGTTTGGAATGTTGAAATAGTCAACGCCAACACAGCCCTCCCAGAATGGTGAATTTACATAGTCAAGGTTGGTGATAACTGTTTTGCAAGGCAGGTTGTAAACAAGTTTAAGGTCGGTAAGTGCAATGCCTGCATAGAAGTGTGTACAGAAAATAACGTCTGGCTTATACTCTAAAATTTCTTTAAGAAGTCCGTCAACAGTTGAACTTGCAACGCCTTGCGCGGTGCACTTATATCTGTTTTCTGGTTTTGCACGCTTATAGTGATTATAGAACATATTATAAAGTGGCAACATTTTGCTTACTGCAAGGTTATAGCCGGTATCAACCGTCCAAAAGTTGAGTTTTGAAGAGAAGTTTTTTACAAGGTCAACAATTTTTACTTCAACTTCTCCCTCTGCCTCTAATTTGCGTTTTACACTCTTCGCACAAGAGTTATGTCCATTTCCTGCCGTAACGGTAAGAATCATAATTTTTTTCATGTTTTTCTCCTTTAAAAGGGTTTGTCCCCTCATCGCTATTGTAGCATAAATTGTGTAATAACACAAACATAAATTTGGGTGTAAATGGCAAAAATTTTTCTTTTTGCTTTGAATTTTAACTTTAAATGGCTATACTGAAAGTAGGGAGAATATTATGAAAACCAAAAACAAACAAAAAATTGGCTTTGACAGCAAAAAATATCTTAAACTTCAAAGTGAGAAAATTCTTGAAAGAATAAACCAATTTAACAACAAATTGTATCTTGAATTTGGGGGCAAACTTTTTGATGACTTGCACGCCTGCCGAGTTTTACCCGGTTTTGACCCAAATATTAAAACCAAACTTTTGACAACACTTAAAGACAAGGCGGAGATTGTTTTCTGCATTTCTGCAAACGATATTGAGAAAAACAGAATAAGAAGCGACCTTGGCATAAGTTATGACAACGAGGTTTTGCGTCTTATTGACAATCTGCGCGAACTTGACCTTTATGTTTCTGCAATTGTTATCACCCTTTTCAAGGGGCAACCAAGTGCGGTTAAGTTTGCCGAAAGGTTGCAGGAGCATGGCGAGCGGGTGTATTTTCATAAGTACACAAAGGGCTATCCAAGCGATGTGGAAACCATTGTTTCCGACGAGGGCTATGGAGCAAACCCTTACATTGAAACCACACGCCCTTTAATTGTGGTTACCGCGCCGGGGCCATCAAGCGGAAAACTTGCAACTTGTTTAAGTCAACTTTACCACGACTATAAGCGTGGTGTGAAAGCAGGCTATGCGAAGTTTGAAACCTTCCCTGTTTGGAATTTGCCACTTAAACACCCTGTAAACATAGCCTATGAATCGGCAACCGCAGATATTAAAGACATCAATCAAATTGACCCATACCATTTCAGCGAATATGGGGAACTTACCATAAACTACAACCGCGATATAGAGGCTTTCCCTGTGGTGAAAAACATTATGAAAAAAATCACCGGCATGGTACCATACAAATCACCAACAGAAATGGGAGTAAACATGGTTGCAAGTGCAATTGTGGACGAAGAAGTGGTTGCGGAAAGTGCCAAAAAGGAGATAATCCGCAGATACTTCCGCGCAGAGGGCGACTATAAAAGGGGCAAAGCGTCGTTTGACACGGTGGAGCGCAACCGCTATTTGATGAGCGAACTTGACCTTGACCCAAACAGCCTTGAAACTGTACCATTTGCAAAAGATTTGGCAAAAACTTGCGGTTACCCTTGCGTAGCACTTAAACTGCCTTGCGGAAAAATTGTTGCAGGTAAAAACAAAACTATGGTTTCGGCGGGCGGAGCGGTTGTTTTAAACGCACTGCGTAACCTTGCCGGGCTTAATGATGATTTTGATATAATCGCAGATGATATTTTACTTCCTATTGTTAAACTTAAAAGGGATATTTTAAAATCTAAAACCTGCGTGCTTACAATTGATGACATTTTGATTGCCCTTTCAATTTCGGCAGAGCACAACAAAAAGGCACAAAAGGCAATTGAAAAAATCCCTGAACTTTGGGGTTGCGAGGCACACAGCACATATCTTCTTTCCCCAGCCGAAGAGATAACCCTTAAACGCCTTGGTATTCATATAACAAGCGAGCCTCACTTCCTTGGCGGAAACCTTTTTGAAGATTAAAAAACAAACAAATTTAAATTGTTGTTTATGCAAACAAAAAAATGCAACCAATTTGGTTGCATTTTTTAGTTAAGTTTTTGTTTAATAAGTTGTTCGGCTTGTGTTGGGTTGGCTTTGCCACGGCTGACTTTCATCACTTGCCCTACAAACCATTTGATAAGTTTATCTTTTTCTTCGCTTGCGTGATAGTCGGCAACTGCCTTTGGATTTTGTGCAATCACATCATCAATCATGCCGGCAAGTTGTCCCTCATCAACACTTCCGCCAAGTTTTTGTGCAAGTGATTGAACGTCGCCCTCACCCGCCCAAACTTTGGCAAAAATTTCTTTTGCAACAGCGCGGTTTACCTTGCCGTCTGCAATAAGTTTTATAAGCAAGCCAAGTTCCTTTGCCGAAAGCAAAATTTCGCCATCGCTTTCTTTTGCCTTTGCAAGCACGTCTGTAAGAAGCCAATTTGAAACCTGTTTTGGTTGGTTGCAAATTGAAGAGGCCTCTTCAAAATATGCAATTGTTTTCTTTTCGCGAGTTATAATATCTGCCTCATATTCGGTCAAGCCAAATTCTGCGATATACTTTTCTTTAAGTTCATGTGGCATAAGAGGAAGTGTCTTTTTAATTTCCGCCACCTTTTCACGAGAGATATGCACCGACAAAAGGTCTGGGTCTGGGAAATAGCGATAATCTTGTGATGTTTCTTTTTTACGCATTGCATAACTTATGCCCGCGTCATCGTCCCATTTGCGGGTTTCTTGCGTTACCACACCGCCCTTATCCAAAACTTCTGCCTGTCTTTCAACTTCATACTTAATTGCACGCTCTACGCTTTTGAAAGAGTTAAGGTTTTTCATTTCTGTGCGGTTGCCAAGTTTTTCACTGCCCTTTGGTTTGATTGAAACATTTACGTCGCAACGCATACCGCCCTGCTCCATTTTACATTCTGCAACATCTGCAAAAACAAGGATAGAACGCAGGTTGGTAAGAAATTCAACCGCCTCTTCGGCGCTGTGAATGTCTGGCTCGGTAACAAGTTCCATAAGTGGAACGCCACCGCGGTTATAGTCCACCATTGTAAGTCCGCTTTCGCCAGAGTGGGTAAGTTTGCCGGCGTCCTCTTCAAGGTGTATTCTGTTTATTTGCACTTCGCGGTTGCCCACTTTAAGATGTCCGCCTACGCAAATTGGTTTTACAAGTTGGCTTATTTGATATGCCTTTGAAAGGTCTGGGTAAAAATAGTTTTTACGCTCAAAAATCGCCTCTTCGTTGATTTCTCCACCAATGGCAAGGCCGGCTTTGATAACAAGTTCCACCGCCTTTTTGTTAAGCACAGGAAGAGCCCCCGGAAGTCCTATACAAACAGGGCAACAATTGGTGTTTGGTGCCGAGCCAAATTGGTTTTTGCAACTACAAAAAACCTTGCTGTTGGTTTTAAGTTCTGCATGCACTTCAAGGCCAATTACAATATCATATTCCATTATGCCTTCCTCCTTTCGCCCTCTATGGCGTTTGCAATGCGGTAAACGGTTGCCTCGTCAAACTCTCTGCCAAGAATTTGCACGCCAAGTGGCATATTATCCTCTGTTTTGCCGGCAGGAAGAGTGATTGCTGGCACACCCAGAATGTTTGCAATGATTGTAAACAAATCTTCTTTATACATACTTACAGGGTCGGTTTTTGCGCCAATTTTAAATGCACCGCCAGCCGTTGTTGGAAGTAAAATTGCATCGCACTTTTCAAAAATTTCTTTTGCGCTGTCTTTAAGTTTTTGTTGCACCGCTTTTGCTTTGTTATAGTATGCGTCAAAGAAACCAGATGAAAGCACAAAGTTGCCAAGCATGATACGGCGTTTTACTTCATCACCAAAGCCCTCTGTTCTGCTTTTTGTGTAAATTTCATCAACGTTTTTGGCGTTTTCGCTACGGCGAGAATATTTTATGCCGTCAAATCTGCCAAGGTTGCTTGTTGCCTCGGCTGGGGCGATAACGTAGTAGCATGGAAGTGAAAGAGAAAAGTCTGGCATAGACATTTCAACAATTTCAGCCCCCAAAGAGGAAAGAATTTGTTTTGTGTTGCGATAAGATTTTTCGGTGTCAAGCCCTTTTACCGCCTCTTCAACCTCTTTAAGTACGCAAATTTTAAGCCCTGCAATCGGCTTTTCAATTTCTTCAATATATGATGGAACTTCGCGGTTTGAAGAAGTTTCATCAAACTTGCTGTGCCCTGCCAAAACTTGCAAAGCATAGGCGTTGTCCTTAACGGTTTTGGTCATAGGCCCAACCTGCTCTAAACTGCTGGCAAAGGCAATCACGCCATAGCGAGAAACTCTGCCATAGGTTGGTTTTATGCCTACAATGCCGTTGATTGCGCATGGTTGACGGACAGAACCGCCTGTATCTGTACCCAAAGAAAGTGGGCACATACCGCCAGCAACTGCAACAGCACTTCCACCGCTGGAACCACCCGCAACGCAATCAAAATTTACGGCGTTGTGTGTTACGCCAAAAGCCGAGTTTTCGGTTGAAGAGCCCATTGCAAATTCGTCCATGTTGGCTCTGCCGATGATGATTGCACCAGCGTCAAGCAATTTTTCAACCACCGTTGCGTTGTATTGGGCAACATAGTTTTCCAAAAATTTGGAAGAGCAGGTGCATTTTTTGCCCTTATATAAAATGTTATCTTTAATAATAACAGGTATGCCGGCAAGTGCACCCTTAAAGCCATTTTTAATTTTCTCGTCCATGGCTTTTGCGTTGGAGGTTGCATCATCAAAAATTTCAAGCACTGCGTTGTACTTTTCCATTTCCTTGCATTTTGAAATGTAGTATTTTGTAAGTTCTTCGCTTGTTACCTTGCCTGTTTTTACAAGGTCAACGTGCTCCAAGAGTGAAAGGGTATTATATTCCATTTATTCCTCCAACATTTGAGGCACGGCAAAGCACCCCTTTCGACTTTTTGGGCTGTTAAGCAAAACTTCTTCTTGTGAAATGCCCTCTTTTGCCTCGTCATCGCGAAGTTCATCAAAATCGTGACAGGCACGTTTAATTTCAACTTTTGAGGTGTCGCACTTTTGAATTTCGCCAACCATATTAAGAATGTTTTCAAAATCGCCTACAAATTTTTCAAGGCTTTTTTCATCAAATTCAAGTGCCGAAAGGCTGGCAAGACGCTTTACCTCGGCAATATCAATTTTTTCCATTCTGCCTCCTATTGTTTATCTCTTACTTTAATATGCACTTCACGAAGTTGCTTTTCGGTTACTCTGCCCGGTGCACCCATCATAAGGTCTTGTGCCTTTTGGTTCATTGGGAATGCAACCACTTCGCGAATACTTTTTTCATCAAGCAAAAGCATAATCATTCTGTCAACGCCCGGTGCAATGCCTGCGTGAGGTGGTGCACCATATTGGAATGCATTGTAAAGTGCAGAGAATTTTTCTTTGATTGTTTCTTCGCTGTAACCTGCAATTTCAAACGCCTTAACCATAAGTGCTGGGTCGTGGTTTCTTACCGCACCACTGCTTAACTCTACACCATTTACAATGATGTCATATTGATATGCGAGAATGTCGAGAGGCTGTTTGCTTTCGAGAGCCTCCATACCGCCCTGTGGCATAGAGAATGGGTTGTGGCAGAAGTCAATTTTGTCTGCCTCTTCATCATATTCATACATTGGGAAGTCTACAATCCAGCAGAATTTGTAAATATCCTTTTCAAGAAGGTCAAGTTTTTCACAAAGAAGTGTACGAAGTCCGCCAAGCACCTTACAGCAAAGTTCATCTTTATCGGCAACAATGAACAGGCAGTCGCCAGCCTTTGCACCGCTTGCCTCAAACAATTCTTTTTGTTCTTCCTCTGTTAAGAATTTAATAATTGGGCCAACAAGGCTGTTATCTTCGCCAACTTTCACCCAAGCAAGACCTTTTGCGCCATTGTCGGTTGCATAGGTTGTAAGTTCATCAAAAGTTCTGCGAGAAAGAGTGCTTGCATTTGGTGCGGTGATAACTTTAACAGTTTTGCCGGCAAATGCAGAGAATGTTGTGTTGCGGAAAACATTTGTAATATTTTTGATTGTAAGTGGGTTGCGAAGGTCTGGTTTATCACTGCCATATTTATCCATAGCCTCACGATAACTGATGCGTGGGAATGGCACCTCGGCAACTTTATACTTGCCAAACTTTTCAAAAATGTATGGTAAAAGTTCTTCCATAACCGCAAAAACGTCCTCTTGGGTGGCAAAACTCATTTCCATATCAAGTTGATAAAATTCGCCCGGACATCTGTCAGCCCTTGCGTCCTCATCGCGGAAACAAGGTGCAATTTGAAAATATCTGTCCATACCAGACACCATAAGAAGTTGTTTAAATTGTTGTGGTGCTTGTGGAAGAGCATAAAACATTCCATGGTGAATTCTGCTTGGCACAAGATAGTCGCGCGCACCCTCTGGCGAAGATGCTGTAAGAATTGGTGTTTGAAATTCATCAAAACCAAGTTCAAACATTTTGTTGCGAAGTTCACGAATTACCGCACTGCGGAAAAGAATGTTGTTTTTCATGCCCTCGTTACGCAGGTCAAGATAGCGATATTTAAGACGAATTTCCTCGTTGGTTTCACGAGAAAGATCCACCTCAAATGGCAACACATTTTTGCAACCGCTTTGAAGTTTGCTTTCGCTTACCATAACTTCAATTTCACCTGTTGAAAGTTTGGCATTGATTGTTGCCTCATCACGGCATTTTACCACACCTTTCACAGTGATAACAGACTCTTTAATAAGTTTAAAATCTGGCAATTGGCTGTAAACTACCTGCGTTTTGCCATATCTATCACGCAGGTCAACAAAGGTTATGCCACCGTGGTCGCGTACGGTGTCAACCCAACCAGAAAGGACAACCTCTTTGCCCTCATCACTTTTGCCAAGTTCCCCACAAGTGTGAGTTCTGTAAATGCTTGTTAAATTTTTCATAAATTTCTCCTTTTATCTTACAAAACAAAAAGCCACCCGCCAAAACGCTTAAACTTTTTGTTTTAAAAGCGTTAGGGCGAATGACTCGCGGTGCCACCTAACTTTGGACAAATCCATCTCATTTACGCTGTAACGGGCTTCCCGTTCTTCACTACTATTGCCAAAGGCTGTTTTGCAAAGACCGCTCCAAAGTGTTATTCACAAATTCATTTTGAGCGGGCTTTCACCTAACCCCGCCTCTCTGAACAAAAGAGGAAAATGCTACTTCTCTTTTTCAACGCGTTTTAGTCATTTTACAAGAAAATTTTTCTTATGTCAATGATTTTTAGGCGATTTGTGGAAAAAGAAGATAAAAACTTTAAACTATATTTTAAAGAAAACTACAACGGTCTCAAACCATATATCAATATAGTTGCGTCCTCATTTATTTCAAAGGGTATATTTGTACCAATATCTTTAACTGCCGAGCTAACTCCTTGGTATTGAAGGCTTCCCCCAAATATAACCATTTGCGTTGTCCAATTTTCTAATACCATAATCGCAGACGTCACTGTTTTCCTTTCACCCAATCCACTATCCTCTGTATATGATGCGTATTGAACAGTTGAGTAATCTCCCTCAACCACTTGCAAGGTGATAGTGTAGCCTTTCGTCTCCTCTGTTTTGGGTGCCGTATAGGTTATATCCCCGCCGACTGAAAAGTCGAGGTCGGTTAGTGCCCATACGCCTACAAAGGTAAGCACTATTGCCATTACTGTGAATGATATTGCGGTAAATATTTTAAATGTTTTGGGCATAATTTAACTCCTTCCGTAAGTGCACACGCACTGCCACCTCCCTCATGGAGGGAGGCTTAACTTTTCACTCTTCACTTTTATTTCTTCACTTCGATTATGCCCCCCCCCCATTGGCATTTTGTCAATTGATTTTAATATTTTTTTTAAAAAAATTTAAAAAATCTTTATTAAACCTCCATCTTTGAGGGAGATGGCAAGGCGTTAAGCCTTGACGGAAGGAGTTTAAAAAAAACTCCCCCATTAGGGAAAGGTTGCTTAAGCGAAGTGCTTTGTTTTTGGGAGCGTCCAAGCGGGGCATCGCTCTGTTTGGGTGCGACACCTATTTAGCGAAGCGTCAAAAGCGGTCGTAGGTCGCTTTTGGTGCGGAGCGGGGCTTACTTACCTTTTCGCTATTCACTTTTCACTTTTAACTTGAAGTTGTCCCTCTTCTGCCTCTTCGAGGCACCTTCCCCCAAGGGAAGGCAAAATAAAGTTGGGATTTAGAAATAAAAGTCCCCTCAAAGAGGGGGCTTATTTGAATAAAACTGATTTAGCGAAGCGGGCTGGCAGGGCGAAGTTCTGGCAGCGGGCGGAGCGGGGCAAAGGAGCGTCTGCGGTGGTCGCAAGTCAACGCAGGTGCGAAATTAAAAAAAGCGTCGCCGGCGGTTGAAAGTCGTCGGCGGTGCTTTTTGTTTATAACATTTATATTTATTTAATTTCCAAAATATCCAAAACTTCTTTAATGGCGGTCATTGCCTTATCCATTTGTTCTTTTGTATGTGTTGCAGTGTAAGAAGTGCGAAGAAGTGCCATTCCCGGAGGTGTTGCAGGTGTGATAACAGGGTTTACGTAAACACCGCGGTCAAGAAGAAGTTTGCAAGCCATGAAAGCCTTTTCATCATCATATGTGTAAATAGGAATGATTGGGGTTGTGCTTTCAATAATGTTTACGCCCAATTTTTTAAGTCCATCACGCATATAGTTGCTTATATCACGCAGATTTTGAACTCTTTCAGGTTCTCTTTCCAAAATTTTAAGAGATGCAAGAGCGCAAGCCACTGATGCAGGAGTGATTGATGCAGAGAAAATGTATGGACGAGAAGTATGTTTAACATATTCAATCACGCGTTTGCTTGATGCCATATATCCGCCAAGTGAAGCAAGTGATTTACTGAATGTGCCCATAATAATATCAACTTCATCTTCAAGCCCAAAGTGTTCTGCTGTACCACGACCGCATTTACCCAAAACGCCAAGACCATGAGCGTCATCAACCATAACACGTGCGCCATATTTTTTTGCAAGTTCCACAATTTCAGGAAGTTTGCAAATTTCACCACTCATAGAGAAAACGCCGTCTGTTACAATTAAAATTCCCTTTTCTGCTGGTACTTCTTTAAGTTTTCTTTCAAGGTCTGCCATGTCGCTGTGGTTGTAACGCACCATTTTGCCATAACTTAAACGGCAACCATCATAAATACTTGCGTGGTTTTCTTTGTCGCAAAGGATATAGTCATTTATACCCGCAACTGCACTGATTATGCCAAGGTTGCTTTGAAAGCCTGTGCTGAAAGTAACGCAAGCCTCTTTATTCAAAAATTTTGCAAGCGCATTTTCAAGTTCCACGTGCTTATCAAGTGTACCATTAAGAAAGCGAGAGCCAGAGCAACCAGAGCCGTACTTTTCAAGTGCCTCAACGCCAGCCTTGATAACTTCAGGGTGAGAGGTAAGGCCAAGATAGTTGTTAGAGCCAATCATAATTGTTTCGCGCCCTTCCATTTGAACAACCGTATCTTGCCCAGAATTTAATTGGTGAAAGTAAGGATAGCAACCTGCTTCAATTGCCTCATCATATCTTTGCTTTGCGTCCATTTTTTTGAAAATATCCATAATAATCTCCTATAAATAGTGTCATACACTTTACGCAAGCAATTATATTCATTTTTTACAAATAGTCAACAATTTTTTGATGGTTTTTTAAATTTTTTTATATAATCGCTATTCTCCTTTAAAATAAAGGTGAAAATGTGTTTTTTAATGTGTAAAAACAAAAATTACAAAAAAATTAAAAAATCGCTGTATCCTTTTAAAACAAAGGCATACAGCGATTATAACACAAAATTTTTAAATTTTACATATTTTAAAATTTTTTTACCTTAATTGCAACAACACCAAACTCTTTTTGCTTTTCTTGTGAATAAAATTCTTGATAAATATTTGCAACTTCTTGTGGGGACAAACCATTGAAACCCAATGATTTTGCGCCTAAAGTTTCTGCCATTTCAAGAAAATTTTTAAACTCCTTTTTATCCACTACGCGTACATTAAAACTTTCCTTTCTTTCGGGGTCTTTTTGAATTGTGATTATGTCGCCAATTTCAATCAATCTTCTTTTATCATCATTCAGCCTGCCCTCATAAATCTTTTCGCCAGACTTTATAAGGTTGTAATATTTTTCTTGTACGCCCAAAGAGTGAATGTTTATTTTACTTCCCTTATCAAAAACCTCTTCTGCAATTTCAAAAATTTGCTTTTGCTCTTCTTCCTTGCAGGTGTTAAGTTTTTGCACCTTTGGCCTGCCCCAAATATTGAAAATGCGAGGGCCAATCCATGTATTTTGTTCCATTGAGGTAAACATTGCTTTCATAATATTCAGCCCCGCCTTTTGTGGACTTGTAAAAATCCATTTCATAGGGTATTTGATGATTGCACTTATCCATTTAGGATAGTGGGAAGTTATGTTTGTTGGGGTTATGCCAGGGTGTGCGATTACATATTCCACGCCAGAATTTTTTAGCAACTTTTTAAGTGAAAACATTAAAAAGCGTTTTGCATTGCCATACACCTTACGAGGTGCTTTCACCTTAGAAAAATCTATGTCGTCAGTTTTGATTTTTGAATATTTATGGGCGATACTTCCCACAACAATCACCTTGCCACCGTTCAAGTTTGGCAAAAGGTTTTTACACAAAAAGTATGGTGAGGCAAAGTTTATTTGAAAAACATTGTCAAGCCCCAACGCCGACTTTTCGCGTGGCAGACTATATGCACCTGCATTTAAAATAAGATAATCAATTTTTTGCTCGCCTATCGCTTGGCACAAATTTTTAACAGAAAAAATATCAGCCATATCCACCTGAAAAAATTTTGCGGTTGTGCCAAACTTTTCCTTTAATTTCTCAATTTGCAACTGCGTTTTCTTTGGGTTGCGGTTAAGCAAAATAAGTTGTCCGCCAAGGCTTGCAACATATTTGCAAATAGCCTCTCCCAAACCGCCGGTGGAGCCTGTTATGGCAACAACTTTGCCCTGCAAACTTGCACATTCACTCTGTAAATACTTTTCAATTTTCATACCCAAAGTGTAGCACATTGAAAGCAAAAAGGCAACAAAAAAGCGTCGCCATGGGGCAACGCTCCAAGGGCGGTGCTTTTACACGCCACTTGGCCAGCGGGTTTTATACCACTGGGTTTCTTTTAAAATTGTGTTGTTGTTGGAGCAATCAACTTCCAACTTGCCTCCGCTTACCCGTATTACAATATTTCCGTTCATTGAAACAGGGTTGCCATTTTCATCAATCATGGTTGTTACAAAAATGTTGTCGGTGTACTGCGAAACATTTTGCACCATAACCTTATAAGGGAATTGATTGTCAATATTATCGGTGTATTCATCACTGCCCGCACAGCAACAAACGCAAACATAGTCGGGCGTGATTTCTGCAAGAAGTTTTGGACTGCTTGAAGTGCCAGAGCCGTGATGTCCAGCCTTATAAAGCACGCAGTGAGGAAGTCCGCCGTGATTTTGTTTGTAGTAATCAACAAGGTGAGATTCGCCGTCCTCCTCAAGGTCGCCGGTGAAAAGGTAGTGATTGTCGCCTTGGTTTATCATAACGCAAACTGAATAGTCGTTTTCATCATTTGTTTGGTTTTCGTAATAATAGTTATACAAAATTTCAAGTTCCACAAATTCGGTAAGGTTGTAAACTCGTTTCGCCCCGCCATCGTTGTTATAGCAATCAAGTGCCGAGTATCTTACCGCACCATTTTGCACCTCTAAATCGCGGTATGTTATGTAGTTGTTATAAGTTTCGGTGGTTTTGTTGGTTTTTGGGAAGTCGATGATTGTTTCCACTTGATAGTGCTCAAAAATTCCCTCACGAGATTTTGTGCTGTAAAATGCAGAAATATGGTCTTGGTCGGCGTGGGTTGCAATAACAAATTCAAGGGTGTTGTCGGTTACAAATTGGTCAACATAGTTGATGATTGTTGTTGCCGATTCGTTGCGAGAGCCTGCGTCAATTAAAATATCATAATCACCGCACTGAATGAAAATGCTGTCGCCGGTGTACTTGTTGCCAAGTTCCAAGAAATGAATTGAAAGGTCGCCACTTATGTAGGTTTCATCTTTTGGTGGGTTTAATATAAACACGTTTACCGCAAAGCCGGCAACAACGCCAACCGTGCCCAAAATGATTGCAAGAAGTGTGTTTAGCAAGAATTTTAAGAACTTATTCATTGCCCGCCACCTCCTCAACAATTATGATTGTGCGGTATCGGCTTATGCCAGAATAACGTATATCTTCAACCGTGTATTTTATGTAGTACTGCCCTGCGGTGGTGAAATCTATATTGTTTTCTGCCACGATTTTTGATGACACATCTTTGCCAAAAGAAATGGCAATTGCCCCCTCATCTTCATAGGTTTGCCCAAGTTCCAAAGTTATTGTTTTTTCGCCAATCACCTCGAAAGTATCGTTGCGAGTGAAGTGGTTTGCAAGAAAGTATCCGCCAGCGCAACCGCCAACAAAAATAACCAAAAACAAAAGCATAAGGTATGGGTGTTTAACCTTTTTTACAGCCTTTTCAATCTTTTTCTTTGTGCTTTTTCTGTTTGCCATAATTTATCCTTTTATAGCAAAATTATATACTTTTCTTTGTAGCATTGTCAATGTTATGCAAAAAAAAATCCGCAAATGTTTTGCGGAAAGTTTTAATATAATCGAAGTCTTTTTGACATTCTTACAATATAGAACACAAAGGCAACAAGTGCGCACGCACCCACACAGCCCAACGAAATGTATAATATTAAATTGCCGGTTGTATTGACAACAGGTGGCACTTTAACTGCCACATTGGCGGAGATTGAGGTTGTTGTGTACACCACTTCGCCCGCCTCGCACACCTTAACGTATAATTGGTTGTCGCCATTCAACAATGAGGCTTTTACAATAATTGTTGGTGTCGCCGATGAGGCTATGCGTGTATGCACAAAGCCCTTTTGGCTGTAAAGTTCATAAGAAAATTCCCCTGTTTCAATTGTTTGAACATTAAATGAAATAGTTTCTTCGCCCTCATATTCTTCCTTTAATTGCTCGTCAAGGTGAAGAGTGAAATATTTAAAGGCGTTGTGGTGCTCTTGTGCAATCACCGCGTGCCCTTCTGCCGTTGGGTGAGGGTCGCAAGCGGTTGCAACTTGGCTGAAAAGGGTTGTTACATCAAAACTTGAAAGGGTAAGTTGTGATATATCCGAATTGATATATTCAAGGTACTGCGTTTTAGTAAAGGTTTCAAAAAGTTCCCAAATGTCGGCAACGTAAACCTCTCTGCCCGCACTTTCGCGGATTATATCATTTATTTCTTGAAGAGCGGTCATGGAAAGTTCAAGCATACGGTCAAGTTTTGGTTGATAGCCGTTTAGTGCGTTGCGAACCATAGCCTCCATTTGCACATTGCCCAAAGAAATTTGCACGTCGGCAAGGGTGAGATATTTATATGGGTTGTACACCGTCATAACAACTGTGCGTTTGCCGGCAAATGCAGAAAGAATGGTTGGATAGTCTTGCGTGAATTGTGCAACGCCGGCGTCAAGTAGTGCTTGATACTCTTCTTCCGTAATTGTGCCCATAAGAAAGTTTTGCAGGCTGGAAATTGCGTTTCCTAAAACATTGTTTGCCCCAATGCAAAGGGTGAAAATATCGGTTTCTTTAAAGTCAGCCAAATCTTCTGCCGTGCCGTTTATGTATGGAAGCAAAATTTCAACAAGGTCGGAAGATGTGTCGCCAGAAACTCCTCTGCCCAAAACTTGTCCACCATAGGCGGAAAGATATTTTCTTGAAAACACCTCTGGATAACTGTTTATGCAAATTGGAGTTTTGCCGTCGGCGCCATCTTCAAGCATATATGCATCATAGCCGTCAAGGGTTGCGCCCGCTGAAATTGAATCGCCATAAGCACGAATTTTTATACCCTCACCCTCTGCCTTTGTTGTGGAAAGGGGAAGTCCAACAAAAAATGATAGCAGAAAAGCCACTATTAAACTTAACATACCCAAAAGCCCTGCTGGGCTTGCCAAAAATTTCTTTTTCATATTTTTATTGTAACTCAACAAAAGCCAAAATTCAACATAATAGGGCAAATTTATTAAATTTATTTTCGACAAAAAATTAAAAGAGGGGCTATTTGCATTGCTCCTCTAAAAACTTAACCATAATTTTTATAACCGCCTCTTTAAGTGCGTGTTTGTCTATTTTCCAATCCCATGCGTCCTGTTTAACGGCGTCTGAAAAATATAAAAGTTGGGCAAATTGATAGCCTCGATACTCTGCAATTGCACACCAACTTGCGCACTCCATTTCAACGCATACCGCACCTTGACTTCTGCGTTTATCCACCGCTTTTTGAGTTTCACGGAAGAAAGCGTCTGTTGTCCAAGTGGTGCCAACAAAATATTCAAAGCGGTTTTCTTTTAAAAATTGAGCAAGAGCCGAAGTAAGTTCTTTGTCGGTGCGTGCGTATATTGATGCCGGCAAATAGTGATAAGATGTTCCCTCATCGCGAATTGCCCTGTCAACCAAAATAAATGCAGAACCATTTTTGCTGTGGTCAATTTGCCCAGCACTTCCGCAAGCGAAGAATTTTTTAATGCCCATAAAGCCCAATTCTTCCATCATTCCGCCAGCGCAATTTCCACCAAGCGGTGCAAATGAAATTAAAAATTTGTTCTTGTAAATATACGCCCTGTTTTCATTGCTGGCGTTTTTAAAAAGATAAAATTCTTCCATGTCTGGCGCAAGGTCTTCAACCATAACGCGTGAGAATATGAAAAGGCAGGTGTCAATGCCCTTATCCCTTAAAATTTGTTGTTTTTCTGCAAAGCCCTCGGATGCGTTTGCATATGTAGTGCCATTGATGATGCCCTCATCATCAAAAAGTTCAATAATTGGCGCGTCCATTTTATTCCTCCTTGTTTTCTTCTGTTGAAATTTCTTGTGTTTGGGTTGTTTTTTCTGTTGGAAGTTCTTCTTTTTTTGTTTGTTTTTCTGTTGGGGGTGTTTCTGTTTCTTGTGATTGTTTTTTCTTTCTTTCAAACTTCTTTGCAAGTTTCAGTATAAATGCCTCAATTTGTGGCTGATACTTATAGGTAAGCACAAACAGCACCACGCAAGCAAGTGCAAGCATAGCCCATAGGGCAATCCACCAGCCGGTGAATGGTATAACCCCACTGCCTAAAAAGCAGGTAAAGGCAATGCCTATTGGGCGGGTGATAAAGTTTGTGGCAAGAAAAAACTTCCACGTCATATTTGTTGTTGCACCAACCAGCATACACAAAATGTCATCGGGAAAAACCGGCAAAAGCATCATAAGAAAAAATACATATTTGCCCTTTGAAAGTTTTTCGCTCCACTTCTCTGTGTCCTTTTCACCAGCAACCCAAACAACAATTTTTCTGCCAAGTTTTCTGCCCAAAAAGAATGAAAAGGCAGATGCCAAAATAACTGCAACAAGGCTTAACCCAAATGTTGCCCACACCCCAAAAACAAGTGTGCCGGCAACGGTTGTAACCGCCGCAGGAATGGGCAAAAACACCACTTGTAAAAATTGAATAACAAAAAACAGAATATATCCGTAAGCCCCCCAACTTAAAATCACCTCTTTTAAACTTTCTGCGCTGTTGATTTTTTCAAGTGCGCCGGTAAGTTTAAGTGGCAGATAAATTGCAAGGCAAATGATGGCGACAACCGCCAGCACCACGCATATCTTCCAAATTTTTGCCCTTGTTTCTTTTTTCATAAATTAAGTATAACTCTTTAAAAATTTTTTATTAAAGTTTGTAACCATTTTGAATAAGCAGTTTTTGTGCGCTTTCCACGCTGTCTACACCTGTTTTGTTTTTAATTGGTGCAAACTCTTTTTCCCTTACAACCTCAAATGGCAGACAGGAAGAGGCAAATTCAATCATATCCACGCAAAGCATTTCAAACTTATGTGCGTTTGGCACCTCTGGCGTAACCTTTTGCCCATTTTCGTCCACATAAGGCACCTTTTTGGTTACAATATGAATTGGCAGTTTTTTATCTTTAATTTCCTGCAACAACTCCACTTTGAAAAGGTAGTTTAAAATAACACCAAAGTTGTATGCCCTTTCGCCATTTTCATCAACTTGAAGTGCCATTTCCTCGGTAAGGTCGATATATTCCACAATTGACGGTTTACCGTTTTTGTTGCACATAACCCCAACTTTCTCGTAAGGGTCAACCTTACGAATAACCTTACTGCCAATTTCATAACCGCCACAGGCAGTTGCACCAACAAAAGCAGGGTCGGCAATGCGTTGAAGCACATTATCCACCGCAAACACGTTAAGCCATTTAATGTTAAATTTTTCCAGCATTGCCTTTGCCTCGTCGTTGGCAAGCAGGCTGTTAAACCAACCGCCGTTTCCATTTGGAGAGGTTGCAACTACACCCTTTTCTTCCAAAAGAATTTTGCCGTTAAGGTCTACGCAAGGTGCTGTTTCTTGCATGAAAAATTTAATATAGTTTTCATCATATCCAAAATATTTGTGCTCTTTTAAAAATTCAACGGTTGCCTTATGGTTTTTGTCGCTTGTCATAATAAAAAGTGGCACGGGTTTTCCGCAAGCCTTTACCACGTCAAGCAGGTTTTCGATAAGGCGCTGAAAAATATATACATCTTTGGTGATACCAATATTATACATACCTTTTGGGTTGTCAGAGCCAAGTCTTGTGCCCATTCCTCCGGCAAGAAGAAGTGCACCCACCTCCTGCCTTGCAAGAATTTTTAAGCCCTCTTCTTCAAATTTAGCCCTTTGATTTTCAATTTCTGTGATAGTCATGGCTTTAATTGGCGTGATTTCACCTTTTGGCACATCATCACCGCTTGCATTAAGGTAAGAAAAATCTAAGTCCTCAATTTGTTTATACAAGGCTGTTTTTTCTTCCTCGGTAAGTTCATTTTCAAATTTTAAAAGTTGGGTTTGTCCCCACTTTTCAAGTTTTTCTTTAATCATTTTATCTCCCCTTTTGTTTGGCTTTAGTCGCCGTAAATTATATGCTTAAATGCAAAGTCTTTGTTTTTAAGTTGCCCTTTAAGAATTGATGGACGAAAATCTACCTTGTCAATTTCGTCAAGTTTCACCCACTTAAATTCAAGATTTTTAAGTTCTCCCTCGTCATTTTCAACAATTGAATAGTCCTCGGTTTTCATATCCTCTTTTGGGGTTATCACATAGTAATAGCAAACCTCGTGATACTTTTTGCCGTTTTTGCCTGTGAAAAAGTTTTCGATAATTGAAATAAGGGTTTTGTTTTCAATTGTTACACCAACCTCTTCGCCAATTTCGCGCTCAACCGCCTCGGCAGAACTTTCACCAACGTGCACGTGTCCTCCCGGCAGGCAGTAAAAACCATTATCGCAGATGTTTACCGTAAGCAGTTTGTCGTCTTTAATTACGCAACCTGCCACCCTCATTTTAAAAGCCTCTTTTTCTGTGCTGATTTTTACGTCCATAATTCTTCCTCCTTTACGTGGATATGATAGCACTTAAAAAAATCTTCGTCAAGCAAATAAAATTTTTATTTATTATGCAATATTTTGCAAATTTTGGCAAAAACTTAAAATATGCTTGTTAATTTAACAAAAATTTTGTATACTGAAAGCGGACACGCCATGCGTGTTATAACAGTATAGACAAAAAACTATAGGAAAAGAGGGAAAATTTTGAAAATTACAGTTGTTTGCGACGTGCTGGGTGAAGAAAACAACGGTGCCACCCATGCCGGAATGAATTTTATAAGAAGTTTACAAGAAAAGGGACATGAAGTTACTATAGTGTGCCCAGATGAATACCGCAAGGGACAAGAAAACTATTATGTTTGCCCTGCACGCAGTTTTGGACCTTTTAATAATTATGTACGCAAAGTGGGCGTAACCATTGCCAAAGCCGACGACAAAGTGATTGAAGAGGCGATTAAAAATGCAGATATAATTCACTGCCACCTGCCTTTTACTATGAGCAATCACGCAATTAAACTTGCCCAAAAGTACAATATTCCACTTACCGCAAGTTTTCATATGCAGGCAGAAAACTTTACCTGCCACATAAAAATGCAAAAAATTAAGCCACTTAACACAGCGGTATATAAATTTATTTACAAACACACATATCGTCATGTTGATGCAGTGCACTATCCAACCGATTTCATTCGCCAGACCTTTGAAAGCCGTGTAAAGAAAAGCACCAACGGATATGTTATTTCCAACGGCGTAAATGCCAACTGCCAAAAGAAAGATGTGCAAAAGCCAGAGAACTTAAAAGATAAATTTGTTATTCTTTCAACAGGCAGATACTGCACCGAAAAGGCACAAGATGTGCTGATTAAAGCGGTTGCAAAAAGCAAATATAAAAACAACATTCACCTTATTTTGGCAGGGCAAGGGCCAAAAGCACCAAAATACAAAAAACTTGCCCAAAAATTGGGCGTGCCTGTGCAATTCAGTTTGTTTTCAAGAAGTGAAATTGCCGACGTAATCAATTATTGCGACCTTTATGTTCACCCTGCCCGCGTGGAACTTGAAGGCATAGCCTGCCTTGAAGCCATCACCTGTGGCAGACCGACAATTGTTTCTGACAGTAAAAAGTCGGCAACAAAGTTTTTTGCGGTGGACGAGAGGTGCATATTTAAAAACAATGACGCAACAGACCTTGCACGCGTGATTGACTTTATGTATGAAAATGAAGCGCTCCGAAAGGAAATTGGCGACAAATATTATGCATCAAGCGAAAAATACAACCAAGCAAAATGCATGGACGATATGGAAAAAATGTTGTTTGAAACCATAGAAAATCACAAAAAGGCAAACACTCAAAATTGAAAAAGAAAGAAAAAATCGTTTATTATACCGATGAAATAAGCGATGATTTCTCTGGCAATAAAATTAAAACCAAACAACTTAAAGAAAACTTTAAATATGTTAAACGAAACCCCTTTCATCATGCAATGGCGTGGCTGTTGTATTATGTTTTTGCCGTGCCTTTTGGCAGTTTGTTTTGCTGGCTTAAACTTCGCACCAAAGTTAAAAACAAAAAGGCGCTGAAAGGTTTTCGCAGAAAGGGAATTTTTGTTTACGCAAATCACACCCAAAAGGGTTGTGATGCCTTTTTGCCCGCATTGGCAGTATATCCAAAACGTAACTATGTTATGGTGCATAAAGATGCGGTGTCAATTAAGGGGCTTAAAAACATTGTGCTTATGCTTGGCGGAATATCTGTTGCAAACACACTTAACAACATGAGGCTTATGAAGGGTTGCGTGGAAAAGAGAATAAGAAATAAACACTCTGTAACCATTTATCCAGAGGCATCCATTTGGCCATACAACACGCAAATCCGCAATTTTAAAGACACCTCTTTTCGCTACCCCGTGGAACTTGACAGCCCTGTTTTTGCACAAACAATTGTTTATAGAAAACGCAAGGGAATTTCTAAACTTTGGAGCGATAAACCTTTTGCAACCATATATATTGACGGCCCATTCTTTGCGGACAAAAGTTTACCAAAAAAAGAGGCAACAAAAAAGTTGCGTGATGAAGTTTACAATGCCATGACCTTCCGCGCCCACGTCCCTGAAAACTATGCATACATTAAATATGTGAAAAAAGAAGATGAAAACGCACAATAAAAAATCACCCAATTGGGTGATTTTTTGTTATACCGCTGTATAACCGAGTGCAGTTATTTGGTTTACATTTGTAACTTTTGTTCCACCTGTTGCCAGCCAAGATAAGCCTTGTGGCAGAGGTGTATTTGTTGTTGTGATTACCCAGTTTGTAAAGTTGCCAGCGTAATATTTTTTATGCGTACCTGCAATATACAAGCAAGCGTCTTTTGTAAATGAGCCTCTTACAAACCCATTTCTTTTTTCAGTTTTGCCAAAGCAGTCATAAAGTTTTGTTGCATTGTTTGATATTCCCCCTATCATTTGATAACCAAAAAAAATACTTGCAAGTGTTCCCTCAAAGGCGCAAGCGGTAAGGGTTGTTGCATAAATATATCCACCTATTCCGCCATAATATCCACCGCCTGATATTTGTGCTTTGCTGTAGCAAGCGGTTGCTGACGCGTTGTAGAAGTATCCAGCAATTCCGCCATTGTAATTTCCGTCTGCATATATTGACACGCTTCCCACTTGGCTGTTTGTAAGATTTGTTGAAGTGTATGCATAACCAACTATTCCACCTGTATAGTTGTAACCCTTAATTATGCCTGAAAGTAGTTTTACATTATCTATGGTTGCGTTGCTGGTACTACCAAAAAGTCCTTGGTAGGAATACTTGTAATTTCCGATATTTGATTTTATCCTTGTTTCTGTTGTTGTAAGGTTTGTGATTACATAGTTGTTTCCGTCATAATTTCCAAGAAAACTCCAACTCGAGTTTCCTATTGGAAGATATGTTTCTCCGGTAAGGGATATATGGGCGGTTTGTTTAAAATATCCAGATAGGTTTTGGGTTTCCGTTTGATAAGCCATCCAGCCCAAGTGTTGTGGTGTAGATATTAAGTATGGATTTGTTTGTGTACCCGCTCCGCTTGGGGTTGCAGTATCTGCTGCCCATGTTTTCTCCCATACAGCGTAGAGGGTTACAGTTGCCCCATTTGTTGACGTAAGTTTTGACACAGATTGTTGGTCATAGAAATATATGTCGGCATCAACCGCAACGGCAGAGGTCGCCCAGCCTTTAAACAGGTATCCATAGCGGTAAAATGCGTTTGTTGTAAGGGTTTGGCTTGCCGTATACAAAACGCCGGTTATGGAATTCATACTTCCGCTTCCGCCATTTGCGTTAAATGCAATTGTATATGAATTCTCTGTCCATTTTGCGTATAGGGTTGAACTTGCATATATGTTTTTAAATGGTGAGTTTGTAAAGCCTCCGCTTGAGGTTATGTATTGAGTTCCTCCACCGCCCGTGCTTGTATAGTAACCGCCAAAGGTGTAACCTATTTTATTGGGAACTTGAAAGGTCAGTTCTGTCGTACACGCCTCATCGCTGAAATATTTATTTGTATCATATTGGTACCAGAATTCTTTCGTTGATGTTTCATTATTAAGTGTATCCGCAACAAGAGTTTTTCCGTCCGCCCCTGCCAACTGCAAATCTAAACCTATTTTAATTTTATTTGCCGTCCACTGTGCATAAAATGTGTGGTCTTCTGCGGTTGTGCATGTTGTACTGCTTTTCCCGCTTGTGTTATACACTTGTGTCCCGCCGGTTGCTGATGTGTAATACCCATTAAAGGTATATCCATTTCTAACCGGAACTGTTATGTCTGGGTAAGTGTCATCATATGTTGCTGTAAGTGATGTTGTACCTGTGGCATAACTGCCTCCTGTAAAGTCGCTTGTGCCGGTGGCTATGTTTCTGTTAAGTGTAACATTGTATGTATTTGCCGTCCAATGGGCGTAAAGGGTTTTATTGGATGCAGAATTATATACTGTTGATGTTGTAACTTTTGTACCGCCACTTTTTGCTGTATACCAGCCGGCAAATGTGTAACCGGTGCGGGTTGCTGAAGAGAGTTTATAGTTGTTGTAGTAAGAAACGGTAGTACTTGAGGCACCTGTAATCGTTCCTCCATTTGCATTAAAAGAAATAGTATACAATTTTGGCGTAAAGTATGCTTTATACTCAAAACTTTCAGACTTTGGATTTTGAAACTCTCCAATAATATCACTATAAACAGATGCTTTTACTGTGCCACTTTCATTTGTAAGACTAAATCCTGTTGCTGCAGATGCGGACAATTCAATACTAAAACCAAAATATTTGCCGAGCCAACTGTTTGAAGATATAGAAAATTTAACAGTTGTAGAGCCTGAAGAATATGTAGTATTTGCACCTCCACCACTCCATGAGTGTATATTATCGTCAGACCAACCACTTTTAGAACACTAAATTGAGCCTGCAGATGCATCTAATTCATTACCATCAGCACTTATAAACTTGCCAGTTTTTCCGTCGCCCCAATAGGCTTTATAAGTGATTTGACAATAAAAGGTATCCGCTGAAATTTCATTTGTAGTTTTATTCCCAAACACGAAAAAACTTCCTATGGCAAGCAGAGCCAAAGAAAACAGCAACCATATGAAAAGTTTGTGTTTTGACAGAAGTTTCAATTTTGCCCCCTCTTTTATTATTGTGCGAAATTTGTCGATTTTTTATTATTTTAATTTATTTTATATATTTTGTCAAAAGTTTTCAAAATTTTGTCGGCTTTTATAACAATTCTTCAAGTTTTTTGCACTTTTCTTCATCCATATCAGGTATATCACCCAAGCGGTTTGGTAAATTTAAAGATTGATATTTATGCAAACCTATTGTTTTGTAAGGTAAAAGTTCTACCTTTTGCACATTTTTTAGTGGTGCGATAAAGTCCTTTAAAAGTTGAATATGGCGGGTGTCATCGTTAAGATTTGGTACAATCACCTGCCTTATCCACATTGGTTTTTCTTGTAGTTGACAGGCAGAAAGAAACCTTTTAAACTCTGCAATTGGCTTGCCAGTGATTTTTTTATATTCATCTTCTTCCACCGCTTTTACGTCCAAAATTACAAGGTCTGTATACTTTAATATTTCGCCATAATCGCCAAAGCCTACGCCAGCGGTGTCAAGTGCGGTGTGCACACCTTTACTTTTGCAAAGTTTAAGACATTCAAGCAAAAACTTGGGTTGCAAAAGTGGTTCTCCGCCAGAAAAGGTAACCCCGCCATCTTTGCCAAAATATGGTTTGTATCGGCAAATTTTTTCCACAAGTTGTTGTGGGGTGATAAGGTAACTTTCCCCCTGCATAGCCCATGTTTCTGGGTTGTGGCAATATAAGCAACGAAGTTGACACCCCTGCAAAAATACAACGTACCTTATGCCCGGCCCGTCAAGAAGCCCCATGCTTTCTTCACTGCTTATTCTGCCAAAAATTTCGCTCATGTTGTCCTCTATAATTTTTCATGGAATGTGCGGGCGATAACCTCTTCTTGATGTGCGCGAGAAAGTTTATTGAAGTTTACCGCATAGCCTGAAACGCGAATTGTAAGAGTTGGGTATTTGTTTGGATTGTTCATAGCGTCAATCAATTTTTCGCGATTAAGCACATTTACATTTATATGTTGTGCACCTTGCGCGAAGTATCCGTCAAGCACGCCAACAAGGTTTTTTACCCTAACCTTTTCATCTTTGCCAAGTGAGTTTGGAACAATTGAAAAGGTGTTGGATACGCCGTCTTGGCAGACATTGCAATATGGAATTTTTGCCACCGAGTTTAGCGAGGCAAGCGCGCCAGAACAATCTCTGCCATGCATTGGGTTTGCACCCGGAGCAAAAGCCTCACCCTTTTTTCTGCCGTCTGGTGTAGCGCCGGTTTTTTTGCCATACATAACATTTGATGTGATTGTAAGGGCTGAAAGGGTGTGAATTGCACCTCGATATAATTTATGTTTTTTAAGAGAAGATATAAAATGCTTTACAATTTCAACTGCAATTTTGTCTGCTCTGTCATCGTCGTTGCCATATTTAGGGAAATCGCCCTCAATTTGAAAATCAATGGCAATCCCCTCTTCATTTCTTATAGGCTTAACTTTTGCATATTTAATTGCAGAAAGGCTGTCGGTTGCAACAGAAAGACCGGCAATTCCAAAGGCCATAAGCCTTTCAACCACGCTGTCGTGAAGAGCCATTTGTCCGCCCTCGTAAGCATATTTATCATGCATAAAGTGAATGATATTCATGGCGTCGGTATAGGTTTTTGCAACCTTATCAAGCACATCAAAATAGTTCTTTTTCACCTGTGCGTAGTCAAGAATTTCACCCTCAACTTTTGCAACTTCCTTTACCACAAGGTCGCCAGAAACTTCATCACGCCCGCCGTTTATGCTGTACAAAAGCGATTTTGCAAGGTTGCATCTTGCGCCGAAAAATTGCATTTGTTTGCCCACTTTCATAGCCGACACGCAACAAGCAATGGCGTAGTCGTTGCCATAAATTGGACGCATTACGTCGTCGCT
This sequence comes from Clostridia bacterium, assembly GCA_017621525.1. GTDB lineage: Bacteria > Bacillota > Clostridia > Christensenellales > UBA1242 > Caccovivens. The sequence continues at coordinate 20,070 of JAGASX010000020.1, read as the reverse complement.
TTCATACTGAATAGAGTCTGTAAGAATTGAAATTTTTGCACAATATTTTTTAAAGTTGGTTGGAAGTCCCACAGACCAAAGCACAGTAAGGTTTGGCTCTGGGCTTGGGTCAAGATTGATAAGAGAGTGCAAAAAGCGGAAAGAATTTTTGGTAACAAGTGATTTTTTGTCATCAAGCATACCGCCAATTGATTCTGTAACCCATGTTGGGTCGCCGGCAAAAATTTCATCATAATCTGGTGTGCGAAGATGACGTACAAGGCGAAGTTTTATTGTAAATTGGTCAACAAGTTCTTGCGCCTCTTCTTCGGTAAGAGCGCTGTTTGCAAGTTCTCTTTCAAGGTAAATATCCAAAAATGTGGAAACTCTGCCAAGGCTCATCGCTGCGCCGTTGTTTTCTTTTACAGAGGCAAGATAGCCAAAATATGTCCACTGAAACGCCTCTTTTGCGTTTTGTGCGGGAAGTGAAATATCAAAGCCATATTTCTCCGCCATTGATTTAATTTTGCCAAGTGCGCGAATTTGCTCGCTTATTTCTTCACGCAGGCGTATTTTTTCTTCGCTGTCAATATTTAAAAAGTTGTCGCTTGCCAAATCCTTTTTCTTCTCTTCAACAAGCCTGTCAATTCCATAAAGGGCAACTCGGCGATAGTCGCCAATAATTCTTCCTCTGCCATAGGCGTCTGGCAAGCCGGTTATAAGTCCAGCACGGCGTGCACGGCGAATATCTGGTGTGTAGGCATCAAAAACCCCGTCGTTATGGGTTTTTCTTACCATCTCTTTAAAAAGCCCTGCGGTTTTGTCGTCAAGTTTTTTGCCGTAGGCAGAAAGTGCGTTTTCTACCATACGAATTCCACCAAATGGGTTGACAATGCGTTTTAGTGGAGCGTCAGTTTGTAGCCCTACCACAACCTCATTTTTTTTGTCGATATATCCGGCAGGAAATGTGTCTATGCCGGAAAGATGTTCAAGGTCTACATCAAGAAGTCCAACTTCACGCTCTTTTGCAAGCAATTTTTCACACTTTGCCCACACTTTTGCAGTTTTTTTGCTTTTGCCAGCCAAAAAACTATCGTCCCCGCGATATTCTTTGTAATTTTGGCGAATAAAAGAGGCAACATCAATCCCCTCTTTCCAATCTTCACCCTTAAATCCGTTCCAGCCTTTGAAATCCATAATAATCTCCTTTGCGAAAAAAGTATATCACAAGCCACAAATTCCACCAAGCAATTATCACCCAAAAAGAGAATTTTTATGCCCAAACAAAAAAGCGTCGCCATGGGTTGAAAGTCCATGGCGGTGCTTTTGTAAAATTATGTTTTATTCAGTTTTAAAGGTCGATTTCCCTATCAAGGTCATCAAGGTTGAACTCATTATGTGATTGTGGCACTTGTGGAACAACCCTTTCAATAGGAATGTGTGATTGAGGTTTTCCCAATGGAATTTCCTCTGCCATTTCTTGTCCCTCAAGTCTGTTTTGAATATCGTCTTGTTGCTCCCTTTTATCAAGAAGTTCAATCTGCCTTTTATCTTTTTCCTCTTCGGTAAGTTCTCTTTCGTCATCAGGTTTCTCATCGTCTGGTTTAACAGGCGTTTCCAACCTACGGCGAATATCCTCAAAGATGTCAAAATCAAAATCTAATTCATCAGCAATGTTAATTTCAGGAATTTCAATAATTGGCGTGGTTGTATCGCTTGGTTCCCAGAATACGCCACCGGCAGAAGATTTTTTCTTATTATCTTTTTTCTTATCTTTCTTTTTGTCTTTCTTTTTATCTTTGCTTCCGCCACCTTTTTTGGCAGATTTCTTTTTACCTTTCCCGCCACCTTTGGAGCCACCGCCAGAAGAGCCACCCTCTCCGCCGGCATTTTCTTCATTTAAAATTTCCAAGATGCCACCAACAGAAAGTCCTTTTATGGCGTCATTGGTTTTGTTGATTTCTGCAAGAATGGCAAGAAGTTGTTTTTTATCAATGTTAAGTTTATCAAATCCGCCAATAGAGTCTATGGCTTTATCCAAAAGTTCTTTATGTTTGGTGTTGATATCGCGAGGAGAAAATTCCCCCTTTTCAAGTTTTGCAAGCAATTCTTGATAGCGTTTGATAACTTCCAATTCAATTTCACCGCCACCTTCAAGCAATTTAAGCATACGCATAACATAAATTTGCGACGCCATATCGTAAAGCCCGCCAATGTATAGTTCTATATCAAAAAGGTCTTGCATAAGCACAGCAAGTTCTGGAATGTTGAAGTCGTCATTCTTGGCGTTTGCATCTACAAGATTGAAAGCCTTACGAAGTTTTATGCGATAATCATCATCATAAACATCAATAAAATCAGCAATATGCGTGTAAAGAGTGTTTTGGTCGATATATTCGCCAACATATTCAGCAATAAACAAAGACGCCTTTGCCTTTTTATCTTCCAGCATTTGAAGTTTGATTGTAAAATTGAAGTGTTTTTTCATGTAAAGGGCGGTTACTTTATAGTAATCTTCCCCCATTTCTTCAATTTCCTTTTGCATGGCAACAAGGTCCATTTTAATTTTTTCTGGAATGATATATTGCTTTTGAGGGTTTACTCTGCCCACAAGTTTATATTGAACAACCATCATTTCAAGGCGGTCGTTATAAAATTCTATATACGCAGGGTTTGTAACAGAAAAATCACGGCCAAAAACCTTATAAGGTGGAATTTGTTTTTTCTTTTCCTCTTCCGCCTCTGCCTTAGCCTTTTGCTCTGCCTCAAACGCCTCAACCTGCTTGTCGACAAGTTGCGATTGCTTACGCAATTGTTCGATTTGTTTATCTAAATTTTTACTTCCCATATTTAGAGTATAAAACAAAATTTTGCAAATATCAAGAAATAATTAAAAATATAGAAAAAATTAGTCCTCCAAGCCTGCCAAATAATCTATACTTACCTTAAAATAAACAGCAAGTGCTTTTGCGGCGTCTAAATTAGGCACCCTTTCATTATTTTCCCACAAAGATATAGCCTTATCACTTACCCCAACCAACTTGGCAAGTTTTCTTTGACTTAATCCTTTTTCAGTTCTTAACTCTTTTAATCTTTCTGCAAATTTAAGCATTTTTCACCTTTAAGATTATTTTAATCGCAAATGTAAATATTTACTTGACAGCGAACACGTGTTCGCATATAATAAGAACAATTGTTCGAGGTGGTTATGGACTATCAAAATTGTTATGTATGTTATGATGTGATTAAATTTTTCCGCAAACGCAAAAAACTTTCAAAGCGGGCTTTTTGCAGTGGATGCGGAATTTCTTTGGGTGAGTTACGGCAGGTGAAAAACAAGGGGTTGAATTTTGACGCAAACATTCTTCTTAAAATAAGCAAGTTCACACAAATCCCCCTTAACCAATTTTTTATACAAATAAAATAAATACCCTGCCAAAAACTCTTCCATTGGTTTATTGCCGTCCCCGAACAGCGTATGGCTGGCGGAAGAGGGGCGTTTTTTACTGCCTATTTTTTTAAATAGGACACGCAAAATGGTTTTTCTTCAATTGAATTTAAGGTAATTCCGTTTGAAGCGCAGGTGCCGTTATGATTGAAAAGGCAGTTGGCACGGCATTTTATAGAAAGCGCCTTGCTATCCCTTTGTGGGGCAAAGCATGGTGGCTTTTCAAAAAGGCTTTTTGTTACGTCTTGCACCTGTTTATCTTCTGCCCTTTCAAAGGTGGAGCAAACAACCTCTCTGCCCACAACAATTTGCTTTGCACGGCAGGTAAACCTATCATTAAATCTGCATTTTGCCTTTCTGCAACGAATATCCAAAATTTCACCTCACTTTTGTTTTTTTTGTTGCTTATATTATTGCCTTACGATTGACATTTAAACAGAAATAGGATAAAATACCTGTAAAATAAGGAGGAAATATGAAAGTTCTTTTACTTTGCGACGTACGCGGAACGGGCAAAAAAGGCGAAATTAAAGAGGTTGCAGACGGATACGCAAACAATTTTTTAATTAAAACAGGCAAGGCGAAAAAGGCAGATAATGGCGCGATAAGCGAAAACAATATGAAAAAATCTGCAAATGACTATCATAAAGAAATGCAAAAGCAAGAGGCAATTGCACTTGCAGGAAAAATGAAAGACGTGATTGTAACATTGCCAATCAAATGTGGTGAAAACGGAAAAACATTTGGCTCTATTGGGGGCAAGGAAATAAGCGAGGGTTTGCATAAACTTGGCTATGAAATTGACAAACGCAAAATTGAAGTGAAAGAGCCTTTTAAAACAATTGGCACCTATGACATAACTGCAAAAATTCACCCAGAAGTAAGCGTAAAATTTAAACTTAACATAATTGGACAATAAAAAAGATAGGGTTTATTACAAGCCCTATTTTTTAATTGATAATTTTCAAATATTCGTCAAGTTTTTGATTTATATAACCGGCAAACAAATTGGTCATTGGTGAAAGGTCGCCGTCCCCATGAAAACTATCAAAAGCACGATAGTAGGCATTGCGATCTGCATATTTTATATCAATTGGGGGATAGCCGGCTTTCATAAGTTCAAAATTCACAAGCAGTCTGCCAGTTCTACCATTTCCGTCAATGAATGGGTGGATTGCCTCAAACTCTATATGAAATTTGGCAAGTTTTTGTATAAAATTTTCATCGCTATCGGCAATGTAATTTTTAATCAACTCTTTCATTCTTTCTTGAATAAGGTATGGCTGTACCGGCTTATGCAAAGCGCCCATAATATTCACCTCAACCCTGCGATAAACACCCCTATCCATAGGTTTATCTGCAAGCACAAGAGAATGAATTTGCTTTATAAGCCATTCGCTGATTGGCTGTTTTTCCCCCACAACAGAACAAATATATGCAAAAGCGTCTTTATGTCCAACCGCCTCTAAGTGGTCTTTTAACGGCTTTTGTTGAATGGTCAGCCCACGCAATACCATGTCGGTTTCTCGAAGTGTAAGGGTGTTTCCTTCTATGGCGTTGGAGTTGTAGGTGTATTCCACCATAAACTGCCGATTAAGCCTTTCAAGTTCCCCTTGCGTCAGCGGACGTTTATTTGAAAGTAAAGCCCTTTTTCTTTCAATTTCAGCAAAAATATCAGTACTTAAATTTTTTCTTTGTGGTTTGCTTGCCTCTTTTGGAATGTTCCAACTTTTGCCAACCTTGACAGCACCTGCAATTCTTCCCTCCTCGCAGAGTTTTCGTATTCTTCTTTCGCTTATTTCCCATTTAAGCGAAGCCTCTTTAATAGTTATATACATTTTGCACCTCTTAAATAAATTATACCGCAAACGGAACAAAAGTCAACACTTTTTGCCATTTGCGGTACATTTTTATATAAAAACAGCACTTTGCGGAACAATTTTTCAGCCTTTGCGGAACAATTTACGCATTTGCAAGTTTTTCTGCACGGTCTTTAAGGGTAAGCGCCTCGATGAATTGGTCTATGTCGCCATTAAGCACATTATCAAGGCTGTAAGAGGTAACATTCACGCGGTGGTCGGTGCAACGGCCTTGTGGGTAGTTGTATGTACGCACGCGTTCGGAGCGGTCGCCTGTGCCAACTTGACTTTTTCTGCTTTCCTTATATTCGCTTTCAATTTGTCCTTGATAGAAATCATAAAGTTTAGAACGCAAAATTGACATTGCCCTTTCGCGGTTTTTAATTTGCGAGCGTTCATCTTGGCAGGCAACCACAATGCCGGTAGGCAGGTGTGTGATGCGGATTGCACTTTCTGTTTTATTTACGTGCTGTCCGCCCGCACCAGAAGAGCGGTATGTGTCTATTTTAAGGTCTTTTTCTTCAATTTCAAATTCCACTTCTTCAATTTCTGGAAGAACGGCAACGGTTGAAGTTGAGGTATGAATACGCCCTGCACTTTCAGTTTCTGGCACGCGTTGTACGCGGTGAACACCGCTTTCATATTTAAAACGGCTGTATGCACCTTTGCCTTTTACCATAAAAGTTATTTCCTTTATACCGCCAAGTTCGGTTTCATTTAAGTCCATAACTTCAACTTTCCAACCCTTTTTCTCGGCATACATAACGTACATTCTGTGAAGCGCACTGCAAAATAGTGCAGACTCTTCACCGCCAGCCGCTTGACGAATTTCTATGATAACGTTGCTGTCGTCATTGGCGTCTTTTGGCAGAAGAAGAATTTTTATTTCTTCAATTTCCTCTTCAAGTTTGCCCTTTAATGATGCAATTTCATCATAGAACATATCCTTTAATTCTTGGTCGGTTTCCTTTTCATATTCACTTTGGCTTAAAGCAAGTTCATTCACAAGTTTTTGCAGTCTATCATGTGCAAAAACAATGTCCTCAATTGAGGAACGCTCTTTCACCAATTTTTTCCATTCTCGATTATCGGCAATCACGTCTGGGTCAGACACCATTTCGGTAAGTGCATCATAACGCGCCTTTGTTTTGCCTGTTTTTTCTAAAAGTTCATTTGCAAGTTCTTCCATAAATCACCCTTTCAATTTTGTTATAGTCTTTCACCGCACACACATTTTCATAGCCGTTTGCCTGCATAAGTGCGGTAACTTCTTCCCCCTGCTTTGCACCAACTTCCAAAAACAGCCAGCCCTTTTTGTTTAGCCGAGTTTTTGCCTCGGTGATAATTTCCCTATAAAAATCAAGGCCGTCCTCACCGCCGTCAAGTGCAAGTCGCGGGTCATATTTTTTCACCTCTATATCAAGTTTTTCAATGTCTGCACGCTTGATATATGGCGGATTTGATATGATTATATCATACTTTCTGCCCTTTTTCAAACTTTTAAACAGGTCGCTTTGAGAAAACTCCACTTTCACGCCATTTTTCTTGGCGTTGGCAGAGGCAACCATAAGTGCTTGCTTGGATATGTCGCTGGCAAAAACCCTTGCCTTGCTGTATTTGGCAACGGTAACTGCAATTGCCCCACTGCCTGTGCAAAGGTCAAGAACGTTTTGTGCAGAATATTCTTCAATTTTCTTTAACGCCTCTTCAACAAGAATTTCAGTTTCCATGCGAGGCGATAAAACCTTTTTGTTTACGTCAAAGCGTAACCCATAAAATTCAACCCAACCAAATATGTTTGAAAGAGGCTCGCCGGTTGCACGCCTTTCGGTTGCTCGCAAAATATCACGCGCCTCCTTTTGGCTGACAAATCGCACCAACTTGATTTCTGCACGGCTTTTATTTAAAATGGTGCCAATAATCCAATCGACATCACTTTCTTCAAAGCGGTCAACCGCACGCAGTTTGGTTTCCATTTGCGCAAAAACTGCCGACATGGGCACCATGCCTTTTTCTGCCTTTGCAAAATCGTTGTAGTTTTCAAGTTCCAGCCCTGCCACCCTTATCACCTCACTGTGCGTGGTCTGCGGTTTTGCACTTACAAGCCAATTGGTAAGCGTTGCCATAAAACCCCAAAAACCGCCCTTGCGTGAGTTTGCAAAACGCAGATACTCATAGCATAATGGAATTATAGCAAAAATCACAACGCCATTCAAGAGGAAATTTACCGACCAATGCACATTTATTCCAACCAATGATACCACAAAAGTGGAAATAAGAAAAACGTTTAAAAGAAAATTTAAAAAATTAAGAGGTTGACAGCGCGGTGAAAAGCCCTCTTTACCGCCAGAAAGGAAGATGTTTCCACCGCCATTAAAGCCATATAGCCCACCCATGAAAGGCAAAAACCTTAACACAACAAAGGTTGCATATAAAATCCCAAACCGCAAGAGGGCGATGATAAAACGGGTTAAATAAAAACTTGCACCACCGCCTAAAATTTTACGGGACAAAAAGGCGGGCAAAACGCCCAACACCACAAAACCAAATATAAAAGATGAAAGTGCAAGGGCAATCATAACAAAATATGAAGAGGCAATGTTTATTTTGCCGGCAATTTTAAAACTTTTGTTCTGCTCCTCCTGCCCCTGCAACCCTTTCATTTCAATATAGGCATTAAAGTACGCAGACAGCCCATAAAAAAGATAGGCAAAGCCACGAAGTATTGGTTTTTGCCAAACCTTGCTTGGGCTTTTCAACACACAACCACCCACCGCCTTTTCGCCATAATCATCAACCGCACACACACTTACCTTTTGCCCGTCATAAACACCGGCACCATTGCCAAAGGGCAGAACAACCTTTTCCATAAACCAATTGTTGACAGGTTTTGGGGCGTTTAGACAAAAACTCCCCCAGTCAACCTATTTGGGTTGAAAGCCCCCTCGGGAGGGGGTTTGTTTGAATGTAACTGATTTAGCGGAGCGGGGCAAAGGAGCGTCTGCGTTGGTCGCAGGTCAACGCAGGTGCGACGCTTTTTCTTTTTTCTTTTTTATCAACTTTTCGCAAAGTTTATAAAGTTCGCTTATCAAAAGCATTGCAATTGACAGAGCAAATATAATCCCCCATTGCAAAGGTGAAAGTGCGGAAAGTTTTAAAAGGTTGCGAAGTGGTGTAAGCGCAAACAGAGCAACAAGCCCAAAGCAGAAAGCAACTGCCAGCAAAAACATTTTGTTTTTATGCGGTTTTGATTTATAAAATGGTGCATTTGTACGCATTGACGCAAGATAGAAAAATTGAATTATGTTTAGCGTGTAAAACGCCATAGTAACGGCTACACCCTCGCCAAAGCAATTTATACCTATCACATAGGCAAGCACAACAAGCAGGGTTTGCACAAGCCCCAGTACAACAATTGAAGTGCCTATTCCACCCGAAAAAAGTCCCTTTTTGCTATCGCGTGGTGGTACGTCCATAAGGTTTTCCTCGGGTTGTTCCACACCAAGTGCAATTGCCGGCAGAGAGTCGGTGATAAGGTTTACAAACAAAATTTGCACCGGAAAAAGGAAAACAAACTGCGGATATAAAAGTGTTACAACAAACAGAGAAAGCAGTTCTGCCAAGTTTGCCGAGAAAAGAAATTTCACCGTTTTTTGTATATTTTGATAGATTTTTCTGCCCTCTTCAACCGCAACAACAATGGTTGCAAAGTTGTCGTCGGCAACAATTATATCGGCAACCTCTTTTGCAACGTCTGTTCCCGTTTTGCCCATACCAATTCCTATGTTTGCCTTTTTTAAACTTGGGGCGTCGTTTACGCCGTCGCCGGTCATGGCGACAACTCTTCCACGCTTTTTAAAAGCCTCAACAATTCGCACCTTATCTTGCGGGCTAACGCGGGCGAAAACAGAAAAATTTTCAACCTCTTTTTCAAGTTGGGCGTCGCTCATTTGGGCAAGCATCGTGCCGGTTGCAACCTCTTTTTCACTTTTGGCAAGCCCAATTTCTTTGGCAATGGCAAGTGCGGTTGTGCTGTAATCACCGGTTATCATAACAGGTTTCATACCCGCCCGCCTGCACTTTTGAATTGCCTTTTTAATTTCTTTTCGAGGCGGGTCTTTCATGCCAACCAGTCCAACAAAAGCCATATTTTCTTCGTCAAAATCAGCCTTGTTGGTGATAGCTTTTATTGCAAAGCCCAGCGTACGCAACGCCCTTTCGCACATTTTGTCATTGGCGCGTAAAATCTCTTTAACCTCCGTTTGTGAAAGGGGTTGAATTTTTCCGTCAATTAAAATATATCTGCACCTATCCAAAACACCTTCTGGTGCACCTTTGCAAATCATAACCTGTCTGCCCTCAACATTGCAAAGCACAGACATAAGTTTTCTTGCAGAGTCAAAAGGTATTTCATCAAAGCGTGGGCAAGTTTTTTCAAGTTGGCTTTTATTTAGCCCATGTTTTTCGCCAAATTCGGCAAGTGCAATTTCGGTAGGGTCGCCAAGCCAGCCATTTTCAAACTTGGCGTCATTGCATAGCAGAGCCATTTGTGCAAGGTTGGCAACTTGCGTGCCCTTTATCGCCCTATCAAAGTGCAGTTTTCCGCCACAAAAAACTCCCTCAACCACCATTTTGTTTTGGGTGATTGTGCCTGTTTTGTCAGAGCAAATAACCTCGCAACAGCCCAGCGTTTCCACCGAATGCATTTTGCGGACAATTGCCTTTTGTTTGGCAAGGCGGGCAACACCCATGCTCATGATGATTGTGATAACCGCCGGCATACTTTCAGGAATGGCAGCAACGGCGATTGCAACCGCTGTTAAAAAGGCGTCCATAATGCTGTTTGGGGTTATGCAAATTTCAAGCACAAAGGTTACAACGGCGATGATTAAAACAAGGTATGTCAGCACCTTACCAATATCTTTTATGCTTTTTTGAAGAGGGGTAAGTTCTTTTTGCTTTTCGCTGATAACTTTTGCAATTTTACCAAATTCGCTATCTTCTCCCAAAGCAACAACAACCCCAAGTCCTCGTCCGCAACCAACATTTGTGCCAGAAAAAGCCATGTTTCGTCTTTCACCAATTGGACAATCTTTGGTGCAAACCATGTTGCAATCTTTTTCAACCATTTCACTTTCGCCGGTTAGCGAAGATTCATCTATTTTAAGTTGGTGGCTTTCAATCAGTCTTACGTCGGCGGGCAAAATACTGCCAGATTCCAACGCCACAACGTCGCCTACAACAAGATTTTGCGTTGGAATTTTCTTCAAAACGCCATCACGCAACACCATACATTCTGCTTGGGTAAGTTTTGCAAGTGCTTCAAGCGATTTTTCCGCCTTGTACTCCTGCACCACTCCAAACACCGCGTTCATGATAACTATGGCAAGAATTATGCAACCGTCGATGATTTCCTCGGCATGGCGTTCCACAATGCCAATTACAATAGACACACCAGAGGCAATCAGCAAAATAACAATCATAAAATCAAAAAACTGCTCAAAAAATTTGCTAACAAGCCCCTGTTTTTTAATTTGCGTGGCAGGCTTAAACTTTTCACGCGTTTTTGCCTCAACCTCGCTTAAACCCCTTGCCGAGGTGCGAAGTTCTTTTACCACCTCTTCAATATTATGACAATAAAAATCTTTCACAACTGCACCCTTTTAAAAGATAAATGACAAAATAGAAATTATTAAAAGATAAATTGAAAACCCTACAAAATTTCCGCGACCGGTGATTTTAAGCATAAATTTTATGCTTGCAATTCCCACAACAAAGGAAACTATAAAAGCAAGGATAAGCCCCAGCCAATTAACAGAAATGGGTTGCTTGAATAGGAAAATTTTGATTATTTCCATAATAAGCGAGCAAATTATCACCGGAAGTGAAAGAATGAATGAAAATTTTGCACTTTCTTCACGCCCCGCACCAGAGAATAGCCCGGCAGATATGGTCGCTCCAGAGCGGGATATGCCGGGGAAGATTGCAAAGCCCTGCGCTATGCCCATGATAACGGCTTGTTTATAGCCAAATTCTTTTTGCACCTTTGTTTTTTTTACAAATCGCCCAACAATAAAAAGCAAAATTGCTGTTATAAGAAATGCAATAGGCAGAAATGCTCCCTCGAATGAGGAACTGATAAATGGCATAAGCACAATGGCAATAAGGCAGGTGCAAATCGTTGCAAGCATAAGCATAATTCCTTGTTTGGAAAATGGATGTCGCACCAGCCCCCAAACCTCTTTACGCATAACTACAACAACAGCCAAAAGCGTTGCAAGGTGCAAAACTATGCTGATAAATAAAGAATCTTGCACGCCAAGCCAGCGTGAAAGCAAAACAAGATGCCCACTTGATGAAATAGGCAAAAATTCACATAATCCCTGCACAAGCCCCAACACTACAATCGCCCCCAAAAAAGCCTCCTGCGATAATATACAAAAAAAGGTGGACAAATATGCCACCGAAAAAGATTTAAAACATACTATGCAAGTGGGAGATTTATTTATTCACTTTTCACTTAAATTCAACTCTCCCAGTCGGCTTTGCCGACAGCCCCCTCAAAGAGGGGGGCTTGTGGTCGCTTTTGGCGCGGAGCGGGGCGGGAGCGTCTGCGTTGGGCGCAGGTCAACGCAGGTGCGACGAAAAGCAAAAAAAAGATGGCGGGTTGCCATCTATTTGGTTTTTTCTTCTTTTTGTTTTTCTTCCGTCAAAAGCATATCGCCAACGCGTGCGCATACCGAGCCGGGCACAAGCATAAGCAGAAATGGGACGGCGACAATCCATGCGGTGAAAGCCTGTTCTGTGTTATATTTTAAGAAAAGCACCATAAATGTGATGAATGACGCCACAAAACCTGCAAGCCCTACGCCCAACAATGTATAGCCCACTATGCGGTAAACTTTTTTTGCCTTTTTTGCATAAGCCTCATCATTTTTTGCGAGCACTTTATCATTGATTTTTTTGATGTATTTTTCCATAAAACTATCCTTATGTGGTTATTTTAAAAAATTTTCGACATTTTGTCAACATTTTTTGATATTTTCGCTATTCCCTAACAAGTTCCGCCACCATTGAAACGTCAAAGCCGGAAATTGAATGGTCAAGATAGTGGTTTACCACTTTAAACCCGGCAAGTTTAAGTTCGGCAAAAAATTCTTCCCAAGTTACCTTTCTGCAAGAGGTTGTTGCAACTTGAATAATGCTATCCTCGAATGGGCGGTCGGCAAGGTCGAAAGCCTCTTTTGTGCCTGAGCGATATGAAGTTTTTCCGTCCCCCATAACAACCACAAAGGCGTGTCCATTTTCTTTAAGATGATTTTTAATAAAGGTTAAAAACTTATGCCTATCTTCATCTTCAACAAGCATATGAAGAACAGCAACCGAATAGATAAAATCATATTCTCCTTGAAAATCATTTTCACAGGCGTCCATAACAAAAAACTTGTCAGCGTTTAGCCCCCTTTCATTTGCCCACTTTTTGCACCAAGAAATTGCCTCGGGTGAAACGTCGCTTGCGTCAACCGAAAAGCCCTCTTTCATAAGATACAACGCATTTTGTCCCTCGCCACAGCCAACCTCTAAAATAGATGAATTTTCTGTTGCACCATATTTAACCAACAGGTCTTTTAAAATGGTGCTTGGTCTTTCCCCTGCCCAAGGTTTGCCCCTTTCTGCATGAACTTTTTTATATCTATCTTCATAAGCGTGATAATATTTCATAATAACTCTCCATTATCAATAAGATAGCAAAAAACTTAAAAATTTCAAAGGCCTTTTTGTTGTTGACTTAAAATTTGTGAAAATATATAATATTTTTAAGAGGTTTTTATGAAATATGCTTTAATAACAGGTGGCGCAAGCGGCATGGGAAGGGCAACCGCACTTTTGCTTGCAAAAAATGGTTGGCAAGTTTTTTCTTGCGATATAAAGAAAAATGATGAAGAGGCAGAAAACATTGTTCAACTTTTAGTGGACGTAACAGACAGTCAAAGCGTGCAAAAAGCGTTTGAATTTGTGTCCGCAAAAACAAGCAAACTTGACGCCGTGATAAATTTTGCGGGTATTATTATGATGAACTCACTTATTGAAATAAGTGAAGAAGATTTTATAAAAATTTTTAATGTAAACCTTTTTGGTGCATTTCGCATAAACAAAACCTTTTTCCCGCTTGTGCAAAGTGGCAATGGAAAAATCATCATCACCACAAGCGAACTTGCAGGCAACAAAATTTTGCCTTTTAATGCAATATACTCCATTTCAAAAAAGGCACTTGACGCCTATGCACAAGGGCTTACTATGGAATTGGGTTTATTGGGCGTGCCGGTGGTAACTTTGCGCCCGGGTGCGGTTGAAACCCCTATTTTAGTGGACAGCAACAAAGAAATGGAGGACTTAAACGCAAACACAACGCTATACAAAAACACAATAACCAAGTTTAAGCACATTGTGGATAAAGAGCAAGGCGGTACAATACCCGCCCAAAAGATTGCTAAACTTGTTTTAAAAATTTTACAAAAGAAAAATCCAAAGCATATTTACAAGAAAAACAACAGCAAAAAATTGAAACTTTTAAATTTTCTGCCAACAAAACTTCAACTTAAAATATTTAAGGCTATATTAAAATAAAGGCGCGAAAATGCACCTTTATTTTTAATTAACTTCACTTTTCATTTCTTCAAGTTTTCTTATGGCAGAAACAAGTTTTTCTTCCATTTGCTTTTTAGCGGCAATATAGTTTTTTAAAAATTTTTCATCGTTAAGTTTTTTATATTCTTTAATTTTTTCATCAAAATTAAGAATATGCTGTTTATATCTTTCAACACGCTCTTCTTGCTGGGCAACTGTCCATTCTTTTTTAGGTTTTTTAGGCTTGTTCTCTTTTGTTTTACTATTTTGTTGCCTTTCCTCTTGTTGTTTGACCTCTTGTTTTATTTGCTCTTCTTTGGGGAATATAAAATTATGCCTTAAAAGATAGTCAACAATCTCTTGTGAAATTTCAAATGTGGAAGAGTAAAAATATTTCCATTTATAGCCCTGCCCCACATGATGACGCTCGGCATATTTAAACTTAAAAGCAATCGCCCAAAATTCAAAATCATCACTGCAAACATAGCCCATATTCAAAAGTCTTTCCTTTATTTTTTTGAAAAACTTTTCTTTGTCGAAAAGGTGAACATTCTTTTCTGCATCTTGGCAACGAAAACTTTTATCAAATTTTATACCCGCCCTTTCCCTTAACTTGCGAAGTTCTTTCAACTTATCTTTTTTCATCAGTTGTCCTCGTTTTCTAAATCTTCAATTTCTTTATCATAATCGAAAGGCTGGTCATCATCAATATAATATACCGCCGGTTTTAAGTTTGCAAATGGCAGGGTTGAGTAAATTTGCAAAAGTTCTTTTTCCCATGGTTTAACATCTTTTGGGTGCTTGTCGGCAATATGTTTAACTCTTGTTACAAACCATGCAGAAAAATCGGCAAATTGCAGAAGAGCGTCTGCGGAACTTTTAAATGTAACTTTTGTATCACCGCCGGTTAAGTTTAGTGTAAAATCTTTGCCTGCTTTTTTAAGCCCCTCATCACAAAATGCCTCGCTTATTTTGGCGTCGCCAAAGTTTTTTTCCACCATTTGTTGAGAGCGAATTATATTAAGCACCAAATTTACACTTTCCTTGCCCTCGGGCAACCCAAGATTAGGCACAATGTATTTTTCAATGGCTTGCATAATGGCAACCTGTTTGTCGTCTTTGTAAGAACGGCCGTTGATTGTGGACACTGTGATTATCATGCCGGCATCATTCATGTCGTTTGCAAACGAGCGGACAATATCCAATGTTTCTTCAATTTTTATATCTTTAAAATATCCCCTGCGATTGTAAATATCTGTAAAATGAAATTCGCGGGTGCCAAACTTTTCAAAAAGTTTATCGGTTTTATCTTTCATATAAAGTTTAAGCACGGCACAAACATCTTTGCGTACTGCAACAGACACAAAGCAAGATTCTTCACTTTTTAAAGTTTGATAGTGCTTTTCATTTGTGGCAAAAGCGGTGTCATCAACCGCCAAAATATATTCTAACATATTTTCCCCTTTCTTTTATGATACAACCAAAAAAGAAAAAAGGCAAGTGGCAAACAAAAAACTCCACAAATTTTGTGGAGTTTTTACAACTTAACAATTGTAATTCCGGGGTTGGAGTGCCCTATGTCGCTGTCGCCTGTGATTGTTTTATCTTCCATTAAAATTTTTTTGGTATCTTTATCAAAAAAGTCCCATTTTTCGCCCCCAAAATAGTCGGCGATAAAGCCACTTCTTTTCCAAAGGGCAAGGGCTTTTCTTACGGCAAGCATAATTGCACCGCCCACACCGTGAGAGCCATAGCCATGCAAAACTTTAAGGGCAACAAGCCCCTCTTTTTTGGCACTTTCAATTTCTATTTCCAAAATGGCAAGGGCATATTCAACCGAATAGCCCTCTGTTTTTAAATCAATCAATCGAAGCATATTTTCCTCGTAAAGATTGTATCACAACTCCGCCCAAAAAGAAAAGTGTTTTAGCCCTCCATAAGCATTTTATCTGCAATAAGTGCGATAAGTTCTCCATTTGTAGGTTTTTCATTTGCCCCATAAATTTGAAGTCCAAACAGGTTGTTGATATTTTCAATTTTGCCCCTGTTCCACGCAACTTCAATGGCGTGCCTCATGCCCCTTTCAACCTTTGATGGGCTGGTTGCAAACTTTTCTGCAATTGTTGGGTAAAGTCTTTTTGTGATTGATGAAATAATTTCTGGGTCGGTTACTGCAAGTTTTACAGCCTCTCTTAAAAAGTGGTAACCTTTAATGTGTGCAGGAATACCAATGCTGATGAAAATGTTTGAAATTTTTTCTTCAAGTTGCTTTTCGCCCTCTGCACTATCAATTGTAGAAATTTCAACCACGCGTTCTGCCAAATTTTGATATGAAACTGGCTTAATCATAAAATAACTGATACCCTCTTTCATGGCTTTTGAAATAAAACCGGCATGTGTGAGATTTGAAACAAAAAGCGCCTTTGGCATTTTGCCGTCCAACTTTAAAGTTTCAACAACCTTAAAGCCGTCAATGCCAGAAAGCAAAACCTCGCTTACCAAAACGTCGGGTTTAAGTCTTTCCACCTCTTCAATAACTTTTGCACCATCGCCGGCAAAGCCGACAACCTCAAATTCTTTTTTCGACTTAAAAAATTCCACTTCTTTTGTAAGTTCTTCGCTGTCTGCGTCAGCAAAATAGATTTTAATTTTACTTTCCATTTTTCTTCTCCTATGGGGTTTAAAACACTGTTGTTTTTCCCGTTAGCAAAAGAATATCACATTTAATTTTTTAAAAAAAGCATAATTCGTAGCGGTTTTTAACGAATTATGCCTTTATTTGTCGTATATTGTAGAACTGCAAAATTTTGTTATTTTTTGGCGGTTTTTCCAATAATTTGTAGATTGCCGTTTTTGTCGGCACGGTACATATAATAGTTTTCGTCGGCCTCAGCCTCTTCCTCTTCTTCGTCGTTTTCATCGGCTGTAAGTTCGCCAAGTTGAGCGTAGAAATAAATATAATCTTCTGTAATTCCGCCCATGCCGGAAATCATTTTAACGTCTTTAACAATTTTTTCCTTGGCGTAGTCCTCAAGGCTTACGCGGGTGATTGCGGTGTCGGTTGAAGTGTAAACAAATTGTCCGTCCACAAACATAACATCTGTGTATTCATCTTCTGCAAAAAGTCTTTCTTCCACTCCGTCAAGTGTTTTGTAAACAAGTGCACCGCCCTCAGTTTGGAAGATGTATCCTTGATATGCAGGTTGAAGGTTTTTGATTGTTGTTGCATTGTAAAATCTGTTTACAGGGCTGAAATTGTTGTTTTGTGCGTTGATTGTCTGCCAATAAACTTGGTTTACATTGTCGGCTGGGTTTTTGTAAGAATAGAACACATAGTCGCCCACGCGTCCCATAAGTTTTGTTTCACTTCCGGCAACGCCCTCATCAAGTGTTTCGTCGTCTCCGGTTGCAAAGTCAACCGCCTTAACAGCAATGGTTGTCATATCTTTTTCGGTATCAACTGTGTAAATAACATTTTTGATGCTTGAATTTTCATCTGCGATAACTGCGGTGTTTACCTCTTCTGCAAGAGTTTTCACCTTGCCGAAACTGTCGCCAACTTTAACAGATTTAATATCAAATTTTTCACCATTTGGCACAACAGCAACAAAATAGTATTGGCCATCACTGCCCTTTGTAAGTTCAATTTGTCCCTTGTCGCCATGTGCAAAAGTTGCAATTTCTTGGAACGAACTTCCGTCAAATTTTATTCTAAAAATTGAAACTTGGGTATAGTCATTTTCCATATCGCTGGTTTTGTGAACGTTTGCAGAAGTGAAATAAAGGTAACTGCCAAGCGCATACATTTGTTGGTTTTCATAACCCACAAGTTTGCCACCTTTCACCTTTTCAGCCTCATTTGGAGTGGTGTTTGGATAGTTTTCTGGCAAAACATCTTCATCAAATGTGTAAACGTTTTTGTTTTCAATTCTTGAAAGGTATGCAATATTTGATGCCTCATCATACACAAAGCCCTCGTCAGTTGTTGCAACATAGGAGTTGGCGTAGTATACATAATCGCCAACTTCGGCAATATGTCCGCCGAAAGATTTTGCGTCATCAAAATAAATAGGGTTGCCCTCTTTGTCTTTAATTGCCCCAACGGTTGCACAGCCTGTAAAAATCATGGCTACGCAGAAGATAAGGGCGACAATTGATAATAATTTCTTTTTCATATTCGCTCCGTATAATAAATTCAGGTTGATTTTACTATAATTCCCCCTTTTTGTCAATCATTTAGGGGGTTAAATAATTATATCCACGCATTTTAATTTCAATCAATTTGCATTAAATTTCGCAGATTTGGATAAGTGAATTGTCCACTTCATCGCAAGATGTTAAAAAATACTCTATGCCATTTTTTACAAACTGCTTTTCGGCGTTGGAATAGCCATGCAAATGCCCATAAACCACTTGGCTGACGCCATACTTTTCAAGCAAGGCAGAAAATGGACTGTCATCTTTGGCAAAGCCAACAGGTGGATAGTGCATCATGCAGATAAGTTTATCGCCCTCTTGCATAAGTTTTTGTGCGCTTTGCAGGGTAAGTTCCAAACGGATAACTTCGCGGTCAAACACCTTTTGGTCGTCGGCAGAAAGGGTAACATTTTTTTCAACACCTTTCCAACCACGCGTACCGCAAACAACAACTCCGTCAAAGCGAATTGCGTCATTTTGAATGGCATAAAAACCAAATGGCAGAATGGCACGCAAGGCGGAAATTGACTTCCACCAATAATCATGGTTGCCCTTGATTATCACCTTTTTGCCTTTAAGTGGGGCAAGCAGGTCAAGGTCTGGAACAACCTCTTCAAGTTTCATTGCCCAAGACAGGTCGCCGGCAAGAAGTACAATATCATCATCGCCCACTTTTTCATTCCACTCGGCAAAAATTTTATCAAGATAACCCTCCCAAACAGGGCCGAAAATATCCATAGGTTTATCATTGTTGACTGAAAGATGCAGGTCGCTGATTGCAAAAACTTTCATTAAATCCCCTTTAAAACTTCTTGCACCTTTCTCATATCGCACTTGCCGTTGTAATTTTGCTTAAAGTGTTTCATAACGGCTGGAATACTTTTATCTTCAAGCGAAAGAATGATGTCTTTAATTTCTTCATCACTAAGCATTTTAGGAAGATATTTGCTTGCAATTTCAATTTGAGTTGCAATTTTCCCGCTCTCTTCCATATTTCCAACCTTTTCATAATTTGCCTTTTCGTCCTGCAATTCCTTAATTGCCTTTTGCAAAATGTTTGAAATGTCGGCGTCGGCAATTTCCTCACCCTTTTCACGCTTTTTAATTTCTTCAAGTTTAATTTTATTCAAAAGCACAGAATAAATACTGCGTGCAACCGCGTCTTTATCTTTAAGTGCTTGAACATTTGCCTTTTTAATTTCATCATATAACATAAAATTTGCCTCCTAATACCATGATTATACAATTTTGCAGGCAAATTTCAAAGTAAAAAAGGGTAAAAAAAGAAATTAAAAAAAGGATTTTTAATCTTTTTTTGCAATTCCCTTGACAAGTACGCCAAAAACTTATATAATTTGGGAGTAAATGTGGCAGCATAGCTCAGCTGGCTAGAGCGCATGATTCATACTCATGAGGTCACTGGTTCAAGCCCAGTTGCTGCTACCAAAAACAAAATCCGTACCATAACGTACGGATTTTTTTAATTCTATAAAATAGAATTTCAATAAGTACGGATTGTGGCTTACAAAAAAATAGGCTTTTAAAAAGCCTATTTTGTATTTTTTCACTTCCACAAAGGTTTATCGGCATTTAAGTGTATTATTTAAGCCCAAATTGTCGTTAGAAATTTAGATTGAAAGCGGGGCGCACAGCGAAGGTAAGGTCAACACGGTTGCAGGACCAATTGCCAAGGTTGTGGACATCGAACGCACCGTCGGAATCGTCAGGGCCAGGAGAGCGAAGCCAATAATAATCCGAAGTATTATCCGCATCCCAGTTACAGCCGGCTTTTACTTCTGTGCTCCATGATGATAACGCAATTGTGCCGTCGGCACCTATGGTGCCTCCGCCAAGAAGTGTATATACTTCTGCTACTGACATTAACCAAAGTTTATCGCTTTCGCTGTTTGTAGTTGATATGCTGTAAACTGCGTTTTCAGCATAACTGCTGTTTCCTTG
>JAGASX010000019.1 GCA_017621525.1 Clostridia bacterium | reverse complement strand
TTTTAATTTTTTTTAATTTTTTATTTTTCCTGAAATTTAATGGCTTTTGATAAATATTTTGTGTGTTTTTTGAAAGGATAATAAACAGGAGGAAAAATTATGAAAAAATCTTTATTCACACTTGCTTGTGCGGTTGTTTTGGGGGCGACAGGTTTGGCATTTGCCCCTGTGAGAGATGACCGAAAGCCAATTATTGCAGAAAAGTTGGCGTTTGCCGAAGAGGTTGTAGAGTATGAGGGCGAAGAGGTGCAGGAAAGTGTGCAAACCACTTTTGTTTGTGTTGAGGGCAGTTCGGCGGTGTCGATAAGCCCGGACAGCGCCAAAATTTATGGCATGATTGAGGTTGTAGGAAATGACCTTGTTGAGTGCAAAAATGAAGGCATGGAAAGGCTTGATGATGTTTTTTCTGCCCTTAAAAAGGGTGGCATTGATGACGAGGGGCTTTGTTTGCAAAATTTCAGGTGCTTGCCAACATATGATTTTTCAAATGGTAAAAGTTTGGTAGGGTATGTAACAAGTGCATCATTTTGCGTTGAGGTTGCAGACCTTGACAAGGTGCAAAAGTATGTTGACATTATGACAGAAAATGGCACTTCCTCTGTTTGCGACATTTGTTATGAAGTTTCCAGCATGGAGGAAGAATATGCAAATGCACTTTCGCAGGCTTTTGAAAATGCACGTGAAAAGGCTGTTTCTCTGTTGGGTAGTGATGATATACGGCTTGTGCGAATTGCCGAAGAGCAAACTTACTGCCCTTACACCCTTTGCAGAAGTTGTGATGCGTTGTCTGGCAAGTATGTGGGCAAAATTGAAATCAATGCACGCGTGAAAGCGGTGTTTGAGGTGAAAACCTGGGGAGGCACCAAACAAGTTTAACGCGGGCACGGCAGGGATAAGCCCATGCCTAACCGCTACTTGTTCGGTTCCCCGTCCCAATCTCCCTCCTTCATAAGGACGCACTGCCGTGCGACTGAATTTGTATCTCCCGCGGGCTCGCGGGAGGCTTATGCGGAATTACTAAACTTACCTTATTAGCGGAGCGGGGCGAGGCGGTCAGCCCCTCAGGGCGAAGTCGCCGAGCGGGCGACACCTATTTAGCGGAGCGTCAAAAGCGGACAGCGTTCGATTTTGGTACGGAGCGGGGCAAGGGGCGTCGCTGGCGGTTGAAAGTCGCCAGCGGTGGCACGAAGTGCCGGAAGAGGCTCATGACGGAACAAGTACAACAAAAATTTAGAAACTACTAACGATAATCGCCCAGCGTAAGGCTGGTTTTTGTTGACATCATAAAAATTATAGTGATATAATAAAGCCATGATAGAACTTAAAAATATCACATATTCAGTAAAAGGCACCTCGCAGGAAGAAAGGGAAATTTTAAAAGACCTTTCAGCGATTTTTGAAGAGGGAAAAACTTATGTAATCACCGGCCCCAACGGAAGTGGAAAATCCACCCTTGCAAGGCTTATTATGGGCATCAACCCCCTTCAACACGGTGAAATCTTTTTTGACGGGCAAAATATTGGCAACCTTTCAATCACCCAGCGTGCAAAGGCTGGAATTTGTTATGCCTTTCAAAAACCTGTAACATTTAAAGGTGTGAAAATTAAAAGTCTGCTTAACATAGCAAGTGGCAAAGAAAACAATGTGGGCGGACTTTGCGAATACCTTTCGGCAGTTGGGCTTTGCGCCAAAGACTATATCCACCGCCCTTTCGACGACAAGTTGTCTGGTGGAGAGCAAAAGCGAATTGAACTTGCCTTAACCCTTGCACGCAATGCAAAGGTGAACATATTTGACGAGCCTGAGGCAGGAATTGACATTTGGAGTTTTGAAAAACTTACAAGCATATTTAAAAAGTTGAAAAAAGCAACAAACATTATCATCAGCCACCAATCGCGAATTTTTGAAATTGCAGATGAAATTATTTTGCTTGAAAATGGGCAAATCGCAAAACGAGGAAGTTATAAACAAATGAAAAAGCATTTGCAAAATGCAAGATGTGGCAAACTTGGGGGTGAGGCATGAACAACCTTGAAAAAAGTCTTTTAGAAAAGTTGACCGATCTGCACAAGTTGCCAAGTGGTGCGTTTAGTTTGCGTAAAAATGGTGAAAGTGAAAAAATGCAAAGCACCAAAGAAATTGAAATTAAAAAGAAAGCCGACAAGCAAGGCATAGACATTATTGTTGCCCCAAATGTGAAAGGAAAAAGCGTACACATACCGGTTATCATATCTGTTGGTGGGCTGACTGACCTTGTTTACAATGATTTTTATATTGGCGAAAATGCCGACGTATTGATTGTTGCTGGGTGCGGTATTCACAATGCAACTTGCAAAAAAAGTGAGCACAATGGAGTGCACACTTTTCACCTTGGCAAAAACAGTAAGGTTGAATATATCGAGCGTCATATTGGCGAAGGTGATGGCGAGGGCGAAAAGGTTTTAAACCCAATTACAAAAATAATACTTGAAGAAAACTCGCATATGATTATGGAAAGCACGCAACTTGGTGGAGTTTCTTCCACAATTCGCAAAACGACTGCAAAAGTGGGAAAAAACGCCATTCTTTCTGTAAAAGAAAATATACTAACAACCGATAAACAGTGGGCAAAAACCGATTTTAAGGTGGAACTTTTGGGCGAGAACAGCCGTGCAGAAATTGTAAGCCACAGTGTGGCAAGGGATAATTCTGTGCAAGAGTTTAAGTCCAATATGATTGGCAAGGCAGAATGTTTTGGGCACGTGGAGTGCGACGGTATGCTTTTGGATAATGCAGTTATCACATCAACGCCAACGGTATCTGCCTTAAACAACCGCTCTTCCCTTGTGCATGAGGCGTCAATTGGCAAAATTTCAGGCGAGGCAATGGTCAAACTTATGTCGCTGGGGCTTACCGAAAAAGAGGCGGAAGATGTTATTATTGAGGGCTTTTTATTAGGATAAAAAAACGGCTGAACTTTCAGTCGTCTTTTTTTATTCTTTTATAAAGTTTCTTGTTTGAAGGGCTTTAAGGTAACTTCCATTTTTCTCGTTTGTGTCAAGTGCAGGCAAAACTTCGACGCCTTGCTTGCCCCCTTTTACCGCCTCAATAACCACAAGCACCACCCTATCTTTGCCGTTTTGGGTGAAAAACATTCGTTTAGGCTCTAAATGAAATTTTTTCATTGTGGCAATAAGTTCCGCCGTGCGCGTGGAGGTGTAAACCACATAAAACTTACCACCAAATTTAAGCATATTAAAAGCCGTTTGGCAAAGGTCATCAACAGGCAGAGTTTTATCATGCCTTGCCTTTGCACGCACATCATTTTCATTCAGCGTTGTAGTTGACGGCATATATGGCGGATTGGAAAAAACAACATCAAAACTTTCTTTTTTAAAATGGTGGTCAAAGTTGCGAGCGTCGTCGCTGATGACATCAATTTTTTCCTGCAAATTATTGAAAATAACATTCTTTTCTGCAAGGCGGGACATTTTGTCTTGAATTTCAAAGGCGTAAATTTTTTTAAAGTCTGTTTTGGCGGAAAGCAAAAGGGATATAACGCCACAGCCTGTGCCAATTTCTGCACAAACATCACCTTTTTTAAGTTTAATAAAATTTGCAAGTATTACAGAATCAGAGGTGAATGTGTAAAGGTTTTTATTTTGAATTATTTTAAGCCCTTTGCATTGCAAGTCCTCAATACGTTCTCCCTCATCCAATTTTATATGCATAGCACCCCCTATTTTATTTTTATCTCTTCAAGAGGAAACTCTTTTATTTCGCTTGAAGAATCATCTTCAAATTTAACTGATACAACCTTTTTAAGCAGGTCATTATACACAACCGTTCCGTTGCCCTCTGGCGTGGAAACAATTGCGTTTACCTTTGGCATGATTTTTAAAACTTCCACATAATATTGGTTTTCATAGGCAAGGCAACAAAGAAGTTTTCCACAAAGTCCGCTTATATTGTTTGGGTTAAGTGAAAGTCCTTGATTTTTTGCCATTTTTATTGTTACCTGATTTTCAATGCCAAAACCTTGACTGCAACAGCACTCTTTTCCGCAAACGCCAAGTCCACCCAAAATGCGAGTGCAATCGCGAGGGCCTATTTGGCGAAGTTCAATTCTTGTTTTGTATTTGTCGGCAAGTTTTTTCACAAGGTCGCGAAAATCAACGCGGTCATCGGCGGTGAAATTTACAGTTATGCGTGTGAAATTGTAGTTGCTTTCAATGTTTATAACCTTCATTTCAAGTCCCTCTTCTTTCACAATTTGTTTAATTTCTGGGTAAAGCGCCTCCGCTTTTTTATAGTTTTCTTCCGCCATAGCCAAATCTTTTTCTTCTGCCATTTTAAGCACGTTTTTAAGTGGCTCTAAAATTTCACTTTCATCAACCTTTTCAATCGCAGAAGTGATGCGAACAATATCTCTGCCCTTTTCTGTGTCAACAATTACATAGTCGCCCACATTAAGTTGCAAGCCGTTGGGGCTGAATGAATAACTGTGCACGCCATTTCTAAACTTTGCACGTACAACTTCTATTTGCATAAGTATTTAACCTCCAAAATATTAAGTAATAAATTTTCAATAACAAGGGTGAAATTGCAGTTGTAAGACATTTCTTTAACCGCTTTTGTGATAAGTTTTTGAATTTCAACAAGGGCGTCCAAAGTATAATCGCCAGAGGCAAAGGCAAGTTCATCACCAAAACTTCCCAGCCTGCTTAAATTTCGTCTGCCAGCGCGGATGAATATAAGTTCTTCCACCATAACAGAAAAAGTTTCCATTAAAAGGGAAAATTCATCTTTAAAAGGGGCAAGTTTTTTTGCATACGCCAAAACCTCTTTGCTTGACGACATTTTGGTAAGGCATGATAAAACACAATCAAAAAGCCCCTTTAAGTTTTTTGTTTGGGCAAGTTTTTGAGCCTTACCAATAAGGCCATCGCTTAACGCAAGAATAATTTGCTTGTTTTCATCTTCTGCAAGTATTTGGGCTATAACCGACTGGTCAAGTTTGCCAAGTTCCACTTTGGAACAACGTGATTTAATAGTTGGCAAAACAAGGTCTGCATTTGTGGTTGTTATAATAAAATATGCGTCTTTTGAGGGCTCTTCAAGTGTTTTAAGAAGTTTGTTTTGTGCAGACTCCATGCTTTTTTCTATATTTTTTATTATAAAAATTTTCTTATCTGCAAAAATTGGTTTAACACTGCTTTCAAAAACAATCTCTTCGCTGTCTGCAACAAGAAGTTGATTTTTGATTGGATATACTTTAAGGTCTGGGTGAGAATTTGCCATAACTTTTACAAAGTGTTCATCTTCCACCGCCTGTCCACCGCTGAAATTTGCACACGCCAAAAGACGGGCAAATTCAAACGAATAGTCCTCATCTTTGGATATAAGAAGTGTGGTTTTTGCGTTTTTACCCTCTTTAATTTCAAGTTGTTGCCTTTTAAAATCGGCAGAAGAGGTGATTGCATCTTGTATTGTCATGGCTATATCATAGCACACTTTTTAAGAATTTCAAAGTATATTTTATTTCAAAAGGGTGCAAAACCAGCCAAAAAGTTACACTTTTATTCCAATTATGTGCAAAGGCATAAGGGCAAGCGCATTATAAGAGTTAAGGGGGCGATTAAGCGCATCATTTGAATGGGCACAAACAAAAATCTGCCCGCCGATTATATCGCTGACAATAAGCGAGTGATTAAAATGGGTTTTATTCTGCCGAAGTTGAATAATATCCCCTATTTCAACCTCACCCAACTCACAAATTTGGGCAAAAGCGCCAACGCCGTTATCCCCTCTTAACAAAAAAGATTGCAGGTAGGAAACACTCGTCCAACTTGGCGAGCGGTCTGTCATAGAGCGAAAATACCAACCTTTAATGTAGTTGTAATTCATAACCCCACCGCCGGCCAAAATGCATTGTGAAATATAATTTGTGCAGTCTCCCCCAATCCCGCCAAAGTATCCAAAATTGGGGTTTTTAGCCAACGCCCACCGTTGTGCATACGCAACAGCCTCACGCCGATTATATTCTTTTATCATATTGTTATATATGAGATTTGTAAATTTTTGAACAAAAAAAGATGCAATTTTGCATCTTTCTTAATTAAAATTCCAAATTGAAAGCGGGGCGGATAGCGGGGGTAAGGGGATCAGGGGGGAGGTTCCAATAACCATCGTCTTCGACAAAGAACGCAACGCTGGAATCGTCAGGGTAAGGAGAGCGAAGCCAATAAAGGTCATCATAACTATCTGCATCCCAGTTACAACCATTTTTTACATCTGTGCTCCATGTATATGAAATGGTACCATCGGTGATTGTCCCTCCACCAAGAAGTGTATATACTTCTGCTACTGACATTAACCAAAGTTTATCGCTTTCGCTGTTTGTAGTTGATATGCTGTAAACTGCGTTTTCAGCATAACTGCTGTTTTCTTGATCCACGTTCCACCCTATATCTGTATACATATCTGCTACGCTTCTTTCTGCTATTGCATTGTATGTTGCATCGTCGGTTAGGCTTAAGAATGTTTTATAATCGCCGTTAAGGTATGCACGTATATCGCTTGTTGCATAATCGTTATCTGAAGAATCAAAGGTTTTGTTTAATGCATTGCTATCAATAAGCGTTTCAAGTATAAATGTTCCTGTTCCACTGGTTGGTTTTGTTGTTGAAGTATATCTTTCACCCTCAACGCCTACAAGACGCCATTTGATTTCATTAAGGGTATCGGTACTTCCCATAGTAACGTACCAATAGTTATTGGTACTATCCCATTTAAGGTCTACCGAAGATGAAGAACTCTCACCGCCTTGGTTTTGTGATACACTTGCATCTTTCAAATCAAAGTTGAAGTCATATTCCACGCTTGCACTTGCGTTGGTGTCGGTTACCTTAATTTCCATTGTGTATACTTTGGAGGTTTTTGCTGGAATTGTTTGTTCACCGTCAGCAGAGCCATTATCAAATGTCAATGTTTTTGTTGCATTGGTTAGAGTTGAAATGTTG
>JAGASX010000018.1 GCA_017621525.1 Clostridia bacterium | reverse complement strand
CAACATTTCAACTCTAACCAATGCAACAAAAACATTGACATTTGATAATGGCTCTGCTGACGGTGAACAAACAATTCCAGCAAAAACCTCCAAAGTATACACAATGGAAATTAAGGTAACCGACACCAACGCAAGTGCAAGTGTGGAATACAATTTTATCTTTGATTTAAGGGATGAAACAGCACCAGAACCATTATTAAAAAGAGATTCTAAGGGTTTTTATGTAACAATGGGCACATACAATGATAGCCCTGTTGTTTGGAGATTGGTAGGGCTTGACGGAAATAAATTTACCGGCACAACCGCACCAACCAGTGGAACAGGAACGTTTATTTTGGAAACTACCGATTGCTCTGCAATTACACAAGCATATGATGCAGATAGCAATGATTACGCAACAAGCGATATTCGCGCATACCTTAACGGCGATTATATAACAATCCTTAACCTTGCAAAAGACGCGACATACAACGTAATAGCAGAAAGAAGCGTAGCAGATATGTATACAGATATTGGTTGGAACTATGGCGGCGTTAATAGCGATTATGCTGCAAACTGCGTTTACAGCATAACCACTTCAAACACCGAGAGTGATAAACTTTGGCTTATGAGCGTAGCAGAGGTATATACACTTCTTGGTGGAGGAATAATCACCGACGGCACGATCCCTTCATCATGGAGTACAGATATTATAAAATGTTGTAACTGGGATGTGGACAATACTTCGGAAATGTATTTCCTTCGCTCTCCTTACTCTAATAACCTCAGCGTTGCGTTTGCTGTCGGCGGCAGTGGCCGTTGTGCCCCCGGAGCGGTTGACAGCAGCATCGCCACTGTTCGTCCCGCTTTCAACTTAAATCTTGCAAATATTTAAATTAAAAAAAAGTCCATGCAAGGGCGAGGCTGTGTCCTCTGTCCGCATGGGCTTTTTTATTGTTTATACCATTCTGGAAATTGTTTAAACGTTCTGCCATTAAGGTATGAAAGTGGCGGTGGCAGTTGTTTAAAGGTCAGCGATGTACTATGCAGACGCTGAAATTTTTGCTTAAATTTTTTATTATCCTCATTTTTGCCATACTTGCCGTCGCCGATAATTGGGTGTCCAAGGTGTGCAAGCGAGGCGCGCAGTTGATGGGTTTTGCCGGTGATAAGCGTACATTCAACAATGCTTGAAGATGGGTTTGATTTAAGCGTGGTAAAAATGCTTGAAATTTCAACCGAGCCCTTTACCTGCTTGTCAAAAATTTTAACAAGGCTTTCTTGCGAATTTTTTAAAAGAAATGCGTTATGCCTGAAATTTTTGTAAGATGTTTGCCCCACAACTTCGGCAATATATTTTTTTTCAACCTCGTGGTTTTTAAACGCCAACGTAAGTGCATTTTGTGCCTCTTTGTTTTTTGCCATAACAACAAGCCCTGTGGTGTTGCGGTCAAGCCTATGCACTGCCAAGGCTTTAAATTTTTCGCAAAGTCCGCCCTTGCCCTCAATTTCAATGCCAACACCTTTGTTTACAACAACTATATTGTCATCTTCAAAAACAATCCACTTTTTAATAATATCTTGCGGGCTTACAATTTCTTCGCTTAAAAAAACTGTCAATTGGTCGCCAGCAAAAATTGGTTGGTTTTCTTTAATTTTTACCTCATTTATGCGGACGTCTTTGTTTCTTAAAAGTTTGCAGGCGTAACTGTATGAAATGCCCTCGCCGTTTAAGAAAGAAATAACATCACAATCTTGCTTAATTTGATAAATTTTCTTTTCCATATAATCATTGTACCTTGTTTTTGTAATCTTCACAAGCAATTTTGAATATATTTTTGTGAGGTATAGTATGAATTTTGCGTTACATTTAGAAAATGAACTTCTTATATTAAAAGGTGCAACCCGCGTTGTATCTTCAACTCCAACGCAAGCAGTTGTTGAAGTTGTGGGCAATGGCGTGATTGTTTCGGGCGAGGGTATAGAGGTGAAAATGCTTAATCTTGAAGAGGGCGAAGTTGCACTTGCCGGCAAATTTACAAACATCAAATTTGGCGGAAACTTGGGCAAAAAACAACCACTTCTTAAAAGAATTTTCAAATAGGCAGGGGCAATGCTGTATCCAACTGTAAATCAACCGCTTATTTTTGTTGCAATGCTTGTCGGGGGATTGATTGGCGGGCTGATTTTTGATATTTTCAAGGTGCTTACAACTTTATCTGGCGGGGACAATTTTTCTCGCCACCTTTTTGATTTTCTTGCAACAATTTTCACTTGCTCGCTTTTGTATTTAATAAATCTTTGGTTAAATTATGGGCAGTTTAGGCTGTATGTTTTGGCGGTTTTTCTTGCAGGTTTTGCATTTGAAAGATTTTTATCAAAATTTTTGTGGACAAAATTGGTTGAAAAGTGGTACACTATCTTTGCAAAACGAGGGAATAATGGAAAAAGAAAGAAAAAAAAGTTGGACTAACATTTTGCTTTATGGCGGACTTGCACTTGTGATTGCTTTTGCGGTTATCACCGGCATTGTTGTAAATTTTCAAAAAAGAAAATTAAATGACCTTGACGACAAAAACAACCAAATTGAAGATGTGTTGGGCGAAGAGGAAAATGCAATGTTTGTAAAAAATTTTTCAACTTTTTCAAAAAATCTGTTAAATTTCATTGACAAACGATAAATTATTTGATATGATAATCCCTGTCAATGGCATAGTGCCATGCAAACCTAATTGCAAAACCGCATAAGTGGTGGAGCGAACGGGTGAACGCCAAGGACGAAGTCCTGCGTACGGAGCGTAGCGTAGTTAAACCGAGCAAAAGGTTGACAGCCGAGCGCTCAAAAAAAAACTTAATATTCCCCAGTAGCTCAGTGGTGGAGCGAACGGGTGAACGCCAAGGACGAAGTCCTGCGTATGGAGCGTAAGCGGAATTAAACCGAGTATCGGTTGACAGCCGAGCGCTCAAAAAAAAACTTAATATTCCCCAGTAGCTCAGTGGTGGAGCGCTCGGCTGTTAACCGAT
>JAGASX010000017.1 GCA_017621525.1 Clostridia bacterium | reverse complement strand
CTCTTACCTTGTTATAGAAGGCAAATGAATTTGCAATTGAAAGAAGGAAAGCCACAAGAATTATACTTGCCACGGTAAAGTTTACAGGTACTCTGCAAATTGCAAGCAATGCAATTGTAAGAAGCATATCAAGTGCAGTTTGAATGAATACAACAAAGATTGCACTTTTTGAAAATCTAAACGACATATAAACAATGGTTGCAACAAGTGCAAACATTATACCCGCAAGAAGTCCTATTGCCCAGGCAAAGGAAGAAAGGGCTGGGACTTCATCAATAGATGAAACAGCGCCATCAAAATCTTCATAACCAAAAGCATCAACGATTTGGTTGCGAAGTGCAAGGTTATCAAAATTTTCACTTGCTTGATAGGTTACTTGAACGGCTTGTCCGCCATATACATCATATGATTGAATATTTACAGTGGTTGTTTGATAAGAAACAAGGTTTACACCATTATCTTTGAGTACGATTGTTATTTTTTCATAAACTTCGTTATAGTCTTCTTTTTCATTTAAATCATACTGTGTTGCGCCTGCAATTTTTGCCTCATCATTAACATAAACCTTAAAGGTTTGTCCGCCTGTAAAGTCAATGCCATAGTTAAAGCCGGTTGAACAAAAAAGTATTACACCAACAAGCAAAATTACAATTGGAGCAATCATAAAAAGCAGTGATTTTTTTATAATATCAAGTTTTGAATTTGATATTTTTTGTTCCAAAGAACATGTTTTTTTCTTATTCATTTTCCCCTCCCATAGTCAAGGTTGAGGCAACATCTTCAGGAATAATTTCAACTTCTTCCTTAATTTCCTTAACGCTTTTATCTCTATATAAGTGAAGTTTTTTTGCTTTTGTGCTGTTGATTGGAAGATATATATTTACAAAATATCTTGTCATTGCAAGTGATGAAAATGCAGAAAGGAACGCTCCTACAACAATGCAAATTCCAAACACTTTAAGTGTTGCTGGGGCAAAAATCCAAAGGAACGCCCCTGCAAGAAGCATTATCGCATGAGAATCTATAATTCCCCAAAGTGCCTTTTTGAAACCACCTTTGCAAGAAAGATGAATTTTTTTACCAATTGCATATTCTTCCCTAATCTTTTCAAAAACATATGCGTTTGCAAGAACGGCAACTGCAAAAGCAATTACGCTTGCCACTACGCCAGCAATGTTAAGCGTAACAAATGGAATTGATTGAATGATGAAGACATATAAAACCAAATAGAAGGCAAGTGAAAGGCTTGCAAGTATGCCCAAATGTCCATATCTTATGCACATAAATGCCATAGCCATAACAACAATAACTGCAAGGGTGATTACAAGATAAAGGTTTGTATTTTTACCAAATACCGCACTTACTTTGCTTGATTCTTTTAAAGTAAGTTGAATATCAAGTGTGCCTGCACCAACGGTATACGCCATTTCTGTAACATTTGTGGCATCCATTGAATATTCGCCTGTTGAACTTGCAGAAAGGAAGATTGAATCTTCATTTAAGTCATCATAAGCAATTTCTGCAAATGTGTTTTCAGTGTTGATTTCACCCAAGTATACATAGATTGTATCATTATTGAATTGTTCTGCTTGTGTTTTAAGGGCCGCAATTTGTTTTTTACCCTCTGCCGTGAAATTAAGCACAATTCCGTAACTTTCACTTTCATAATCATAACTTGGACGAACCTTTGAAACAGCAGAAGAAGTAACATAAACATCAGGTGAAGTGAGGGTATCTGAATATTGATTTAATGTGAAAGACAAACCCTTGCCATTTTCAATATAACCAAAAGCGTAGTCAAATTCTGTTGCACCAGATGCAACAATATTTATTTTGTTTTCACCTTGACGTGTAACAAAAAGTTCATTATACCCTTCATTATCAAACATTGTTTTAAGTTTTGAAAGTGAAGAGTCAATTGCCTTGCTTAAATCCCCGCTTTTACCGTCTGCAAGAGTACATTCATACAAAGCAGAAACACCGCCGTTAAGGTCTACCCCTTTATTGATTGCGCCAACAAAGCCATTAAAGTTTGAAGTAGAGTATGGAACAGCAAAAGGACATACGCAAAGCAGTATGCCCAAAATTGCAACGATAGCCAATAAAACAAATTTTATAATTGAGTTTTTACGTAACATTTAGAATCCTTTTAATTCTTTGCCCAAAATTGGCATTTTTAAACTTACTTCACTATTATAAAGAATTAAAAGAACTTTTGTCAATCAAATTTATGTTTTAATTGTTACTTTTTTTAAGATTGACGCAAATTATACCACAAATAGAGCCAATAACTCCGCCAAAAACAATATCAGTCAAAAATGTCAAGTCAAAATTAAAACTTCCGCCCAAGATTGAAAAAATTAAGAAAGCCATAATTGTATAAGCAAGGCCAATCAACAAACCACTGACTAAGCCCAATTCTTTAAGTTTTTTCATGCCAACAAACACGCCTACAAATACACTGATACCTTTTATGACCTGATTGATTGGCTTTATCACGCTTTCAGGTATGTTGGTAAACTTTAAAAGAAAGGCAAAAACAAGAACCAATGCCAACGAAATACATATGGCACATAACACCCCTTTTAAAACAGCCCCCAAAAGTCCATTGCTATTTTTAACTTTCATCGCCGATACCCTTTCTTTCAACTTCATAACCTGCCCCCTAAACAATATTTTCTCTTTAAAATATGTTTACAAGGAGTAAAAAAGAACATTTTAAAATAAAATGTCCTCTTCTTGCTTTTTAATTTCTTCTTTTACTATGGCTACGCTCTCTTCAAGTTGCGCCATGTCATTTTTATTTCTTTTTGCTTGTTTTGCAGGCGATAACTCACTGTTTATTGAGGCGTCGCGGTCGTAAAGGTATAGCAAAAACCCCATTCCGTCAAAGTGTTTTTCAAGTGCACGCCAATTTTTTACCGGCAGATATGGTCGATTGTTTTTAACCATAGCGTCCATTGGATTTGCCTTGGATATTAAACTTATATCTTGCCACAAAACCCTTTGCCCAATTGTTTGGATTTCACGAAAATCAAACAAAGTATAATATAAATCTTTATCCATGACAAGGTAGTTTGCACCATCAAAAACATATGGTTTAAACCCCATTTCAAATTCGCAAATTGAATGTAAAATGCCCGAATTTAGATGATATGGGTTGATTACGCCACTTTTAAGTTTAACATCGCCATGATATGACGACGCAAACGAGAAAGCACAATCATGACAGGCGTTCTCCTCGCACAACGCATCTTTGAAAATTGCATTTGCATTTACAAAACGCCCTTTGCCAAAACTTTTTTCAACCATATACCAGCCGTCCGGCGTACGTATAACGCCCATATCTCTTAAAATTGGTTGAGGATTGAAAAATGTTGGCTTTTCGCTTAACTTTTTTGTAAGGTAACAAAGATTAAGGCAAAATATTTCACTTTCGGTAAAAGTCTTTTCCCTTTTCTTTTTTAGATAATTTATTTGATACAAAGGCTCTTTCTTTGCCTGCTCTATCAAAAAGCGTTTTGTTTTGTCATAAGCCATACACCAATTATATTTCAATTTTTTATGTTAGTCAATAGTGAAAATAAAAAAAAGAGGATTTTATTCCCCTTTCTTTTCTTTGTTTGCTTTTTCATCTTCTTGTGATGGTTTTGTTGTATCTGCCTCTTTGACAGTTTCAACTTTTTCCTCTTGAACAGGCTCATCTTTAATTACAGTGTAAACTGCATATGCATCAACTGCAAGGTATCCCTTGTGATTACCCTTCCCTGTTTCAATGGTTATAATGGTTTTGCCATTTTCTTCGTGCATATCAACAATTTCACCATAAACACCGCAAGTGAGAAGCACCTTATCCCCTCTTTTAAGAGAATTTGTTTGTTCTTGCATTCTTGTATTCTCCTTTTTATTTCTTGCAAAAATCAAAATTGGATACATCACGATAAGCAAGACAATAAAAACTATAAGAATGATTTGCGTTACGTTCATTATTACCTCCTTTAAATATAGGTTAATTTTAACATAAATACTTATCAAAACAAAGTGAATTTATACTAAATTTTCTTTGTTTTTACCTCATTTTGAAGTCTTTCGATAAAATCTGACAATTGCAGGCCTGTTTTATTTTCAAAGCCTCTACCACGAATTGAAATTGTACCGTTTGTCTCTTCTTCATCACCAACAATGATAAGGTAAGGCACTTTCATGTTTAATGCCTCGCGAATTTTATAGCCAATTTTTTCATTTCTGTTATCACATTCAACCCTAAAACCAAGTTCAAAAAGTTGATTTTTAATTTTTTCTGCATAATCACAGTTTCTTTCAGTAAGAGAAAGAACTTTTACTTGCTCTGGTGCAAGCCATAATGGGAAAGCACCTGCATACTTTTCAATAAGGTATGCAAGAGTACGTTCATAGCAACCAATACTTGTTCTGTGAATGATATATGGATTTTTCTTTGAACCATCTTTATCCGTGTATTCCATGCCAAATTTTTGAGCAAGCATTTGGTCTATTTGAATTGTAATAAGCGTATCTTCTTTGCCAAAAACATTTTTAATTTGAATATCAAGTTTTGGCCCGTAGAATGCAGCCTCTCCAATGCCCACAAAGTATGGCACTTCAAGGTCATTCAAGATTTTTTCCATGGTTGATTGAGCCTCGTCCCACTGCTCTTTTGTGCCAATATACTTCTCGCGATTGTTTTCATCCCATTTTGAGAAACGATATGAAGCATCTTCATAAAGTCCTAAAGTTTTAAGCATATAAATTGCAAGTTCAAGGCAATTTTTAAACTCTTCTTCCAATTGTTCAGGTGTACACATAAGGTGTCCCTCTGAAATAGTAAACTGTCTTACGCGAATAAGACCATGCATCTCACCGCTCGCCTCATTTCTAAAAAGCGTTGAAGTTTCGTTATATCTTAAAGGCAGGTCTTTATAAGAACGCGCTTTATTAAGATATGCTTGGTATTGGAATGGGCAGGTCATAGGACGAAGTGCAAAAACCTCTTTTGATTTTTCTTCATCACCAAGCACAAACATTCCGTCTTTATAGTGGTCCCAGTGTCCAGAGATTTTATAAAGGTCGCTTTTTGCCATAAATGGAGTTTTGGTGAGAAGCCAGCCACGTTTTGCCTCTTCGTCTTCTACAAAGCGTTGCAAAAGTTGAATAACCTTTGCCCCTCTTGGTAAAAAAATTGGAAGTCCTTGACCGATATAATCAACTGTTGTAAAAAGTTCAAGTTCTCTGCCCAACTTATTGTGGTCGCGTTTTCTTGCCTCTTCTATCATAACAACATAGTCGCTCAGGTCTTTTTTAGTTTTAAAGCAATAGCAGTATATTCTTTGAAGCATCTTATTTTTTTCGTTGCCTCTCCAATAAGCGCCATTTATACTGTGAATTTTAAAGCCCATGTTTTGAAGTTTTCTTGCACTTTCAACATGAGGTCCGCGACAAAGGTCAAAAAAGTCATCTCCTGTGTAGTAAACAGAAACGTCTTCGCCGTCTGGCAATTCATTTATAATTTCCACTTTATAAGGGTTGTCGGCAAAAAGTTTTAACGCCTCTTCTTTTGAAACCACTTTGCGTGTAAAATCTTCACCCTTATTTAAAATTTCTTTCATTTTCTTTTCAATTGCGCCTTGGTCTTCTGGCGAAAGAGGCTTATCAAGTTCTATATCATAATAAAAGCCGTCCTCAATTGCAGGACCAATTGTAAGTTTAGCCTCTGGATAAAGGCTTACAACTGCCTTGGCGAGGATATGAGCCATTGAATGGCGTGATTTTTCAAGTTCTAAATCTTTTTCTTCTTTAATTTCCATTTTCTTCTCCTTTTACAGGGCAATAAAAAACGCCCTTAAATTTAAGGACGATTTGATACAAACCGCGGTTCCACCTTAATTGCAAGATGCCACTTAATTTATACTTATCACCGCAATAGTGGTTTCAGGTTTATTTTAGCCAAAGTTTTTCACCAACCAACTTTTCTCTGAACGCATCAAATAACCCTACTTGTCTATCACTCCAAGTTTATGCAAAGATTTTATCACAAGGGGAAAAAGATTGTCAAGCATTTTATCAATTTAATGTAAATTTTTTAATATTTTGATTATTCACCGGATTGATAGATATACGCTCTTCAAAAATTTTCTCTAAAAGCAAGGTCGCACTGCTTGACTCATTGAAATACAAATTTATTTTTTGTGGCGAAAGGTCAATAACCGATGACACCATGCTTTCTTCACTGATAAGTTCTCCGCATTTTTGGTCATTAAATATGCGGTATCCCCCGTCTTCTTTGACAACGCTTATTTCATCAGCGCAAATATCCAAATTATCAACTAAAAATTTAAGCAAGTCTATAAAACTTTCTTTTGACACCAAATATTCACGATTTTCATTTGAAAGAGTTACAAGTTCCTCCCACTTTTCTTGCAAGGGTTTAAGCCTAAATCTAAAAAAGGACTCTAAATATAAATCATTTTCAAGAACCAAACTTTTCTTAATAATAAATCTATCGGTTTCTCTGTCAAAATTTAAAAGTGCTTTTTTAAATGCAGACATTCCTATTCTGTCGTGTTCTGGCAGAAACAAACATTTATTTAAGTATTCCGCTTTGAATCTATCACAGATAACTTCCACCACCGCGTTTGCAATAAGTGATTGTAAACTTTCTGCCTTATCATCTTCAACAGCAAACAAAATGCTGATATATCCCTTACTTTCATGAGAGGTCAGCACTCCGCCAAGCCCTGTTATATAGTTTGATAGTGAATTATAAAAATACTTTGCAATTTCATAATTCTCGCTGTTTAAGTTTAGTGAGAACTCCCACATAGTGCCTCCTTACAAAGAGTATTCTATGCAAGGTTGCAAAAAATACACATAAGAATTTAAAAATAAAAAGAAAATAATTTGACAAATAAGATAAAAATAAGGATAATGAAGAAGAGAGGATTTTAAAATGAAAAAATCAATTAAAAGTTTATTGCTTATTTTATTGCTTTGTCCATTGTTGGTGCTTACCGCCTGCGTGCCACCACCTACATTTCTTATAACAGCATCTTCAAGTGAGCCTGCATGGGGCAGAGTAAACGGTTCGCCTAACGAAAGTTTAAATGAAGGCACACAAATCACACTTGGTGCAATTGAAACTTCCGCCCAAGAGCACCCTTTTATTGGTTGGATTAAAGATTATAGCAAGTTTGTAAGCGCTGAAACCGATTTAGAACTTGTTGTAAATGAGGAAAATGCTGGGCACTACACCGCTTTGTTTGATGAAAGTGCAAATAGTATGAGATTTGCAACATTAACAGGCGTGAAACTTAATTCTACCATTTACACAGGTGCAACATTTACTGTTAATTATTCGGTAAATGTAAGCGGAAGCAGTAACTATAATCTGTTTACAACCGGGACGATTGTTACAGGAGAAACTTTTGTCGGCGACCTTACTTCTATTATATATTTTGGTGCTTTGGGCAGTAATAGGGAATATAAGTTTGAACTTTTGTTGGAGCTTACTTCTGCCGAAGGAGTAAAAAGCGAAACAATCCGTTTTAATGATAAACTGGTAGATTCAACATTTAACCAAACAAGCACTTGTGAAATTTCTACACAATTTGACGAAACAAGCAGTGTTACACTTTCATTCCAAAAACTTTCAAAAGATATGTACAAAACAGCACAGCCTGAGGAAGAATAAAAAAAGTCCATTTTAAATGGACTTTTTTGGTAGAAAACTATTTGCAGTTCTTTGCAGATGAGTTTGATTTACTGTCGCAGCCTTTTGCTTCTTTTGACGCTTCCACATTCTTTGCAGATTTAGTCATTTTGGCAGACTTAGACTCTTTTGCAGATTTAGACTTTTTGCCAAACATAGTTTTCACCTCCTATTTTTTCAAGGCAACTTATGCCTTGTAATAATAGGATGACAAAATAAAGAAAAATTATACAACACAAAAAAAATAGATTGGCTTGCAATCTATTTTTATTTTTCTATTTCTTAGAACCTGCTGTTTTGCCTGTGCTTTTCTTTGGCGCAGATTTCTTTGCAGGAGCCTTTTCTTTTTCGGCTTTTTGAGCCTCTTCAAGAAGGTCATAGTATTTATCAAATACTGCAATGGCAACTTCTTCATCTTCTTCAATTTTGATTACTGAATTGCCTTCATCATCAGTATCTACAAGAAAAACGATTGCCTCGTCATCTGCAATACCTTCAATTTTATCAAGTGGTTTAAGCACGCAATAAAGTCTTTTTTCCTTTCTTACTTCGTAAGGAATAACTGCAACTTGCTCGAAAGCCATTTGTTTTCCTGTTTCATCCATTAAAACTATTGGTTCTTTATTGTCTTGGTCAAGCAAAACATCAAGAAGGTCAATAGGCTTGATTTCTTCGTTATTTTCCATTTTAATTCCCCTTTTTATTTGTTGATGTAAGTCTGCAATATGATTTGGGCTGAAATTTTATCGATAAGTTCCTTTCGCTTTTCCCTTCGTACACCGCTGGAAATTAAAATTTCCTCTGCCTCTGCCGAGGTTAAGCGCTCATCTACATAAAATACTTTCACGCCTGAAAATTTGGCAAGAGCATCACCAAATTCTCGATGAAGAAGTGCCCGTTCCCCCTCTGTGCCGTCCATATTGATAGGAAGCCCCATTGCCACCTCGTCAACATCATATTCTTTTATGATTTTGTCAAGGTGTTGCAATGCTTTTTCTCTTCCCTCATTTTTATAGACTTCAAAAGGGCTGGATATGATGCAAAGGGCATCTGTTAATGCGATGCCAATTCGCTTATCACCATAGTCAATCCCCATCTTTCTGTGCATTACATTACAACTCCATAGTGATTATAACCCATATTGTGCCGATAAGTCAAACAATTTTCAACATTTATTTACAATCATAAAGACTTTCGCCTTCGCCAATTGACACAATCAGTGGTACTCTTCCGCTTACCACGCCCTCCATTTGGGCTTTAAGGAGGCTTTTTACCTCTTTTTCTTCGCCAGGATACACATCAATTATAAGTTCATCGTGAATTTGCAAAATAAGTTGGCTTTTAAAATTCCCCTCTTTAAGAGCTTTGGCAACTTCAATCATTGCAAGTTTTATAATGTCTGACGCCGTGCCTTGAAGTGGCATATTCATAGCAACACGTTCGCCAAACGTTCTTGTAATATACTTTGATGAGGCAAGTTCTGGTATTACCCTTTTTCTGCCAAATTTTGTGATTGCATAGCCCTTTTCTGTTGCATCTGCAATGTTTTTATCCATAAATTTTTTAACCGCTGGGTAACGATTGAAATATGATTGAATATACTCTTTCGCCATATTTCTTGTGCTTTTAATATTCTGGGATAAGCCATAATCGCTTATACCATAAATTATACCAAAATTTACCGCTTTGGCATCTCGTCTTTGCTCTGGCGTAACCTCTTTCAATGGTACTCCAAAAATTTGCGATGCAGTAAGGCTGTGAATATCCTCGCCGTTGTTGTATGCCTCTATCAATTTCTCTTCTCCCGACATTTCGGCAAGCAAGCGAAGTTCTATTTGATTATAGTCGGCAGAAAGGATTTTCCCACCCTCAAATTTGGATATGAAGATTTTACGCAATGTTCTGCCTTCGTCCTTTCTGGTTGGAATGTTTTGAAGGTTTGGCTCACTGCTGGAAAGTCTGCCTGTGCTTGTAAGTGTTTGATTGAATGTTGTGTGAATAATATCCCCCTTGTTTTGACAAAGGTTTTTATATACGTCTATATATGTGTTTACAAGTTTTGAATATTTGCGGTACAATAAGATATTTTCAACTATTGGAATATGTGCAAGTTCTTCAAGCACGGTTGCCGCAGTAGACTGTTTTTTATTGTTGTATGCAGTTATGCCCAACTTTTCAAACAAAATATATGCAACTTGTTTTGGTGAATTTATGTTAAATTCTTCACCTGCCTCAAAGTAAATTTGCTTAGTAAGTTGTTGCAATTTTTCTTTAAATTCGCAAGCAATTTCATCAAGTTTTGCCTCATTGATTTTAAAGCCAGCATCTTCCATTTCAAACAAAAGTGTGGTAAGTGGCTTTTCAATGTTTTCATAAACAAAGCCCAATTCATTCTTTTCAATTTCGGCGGTTAATTCCTTCATTTGATTTTGATAATCATATAAAGAAATTTCTTCTTCACCACTTTTTATACCTGCTTTTACAAGGTAGTTTGCAAGCGATAAATCAAAAAAGTTGCAAAGTTTTATACCTTGATTTTTAAGCAAATGCATATCATTTTTTACATTGCAAGAAATTTTTAAAATTTCTGGATTTTCAAAGACGTTTTTAAGTGCAAAAACAACTTCATCAAAAGAAAGCCCATTATCAAAAAGAGAATAGTTTGTTTCAAGGTAATAAATTACATTTTTATATAAAAACTTACAATTCAAAAGGTCATAGCAAAAAACATTATCAATATTTTGTGCCATTTGCGAAAGAATTTCTCTTGTTAATTTTTCTTCAATCTTTTTAACTTTTTTGACATCTGTTATTGATGCAAAAAGGTTTGTATTTTTAAGAAGTGAGGAAAAATTCCATTCCTTAAAAAATTGATAAACATTTTCATTGAATGGCATAGCAAATTTAAGATTATTATCTTCACATTTCACATCGCAATCTCTTGCAATTGTTGCAAGTTGTTTTGAAAGAAAGGCGCTATCCTTGTCATTCTGCAATTTTTCTTTCAGTTTCCCGCCAATATTCTCCATGTTTTTATATAGATTTTCAATGTTTTGATAGTTTTCAAGCAAAGATATTGCTGTTTTTTCACCTACCCCCTTAACACCCGGAATATTGTCGGACGCATCACCCATAAGCCCTTTAAGGTCTGGGATTTGATTTGGTTTTATGCCAAAAATTTCATTCAATCTGCTTTCATTCACTCTGTCAAGGTCGCTTACCCCCTTTTTGGTGAAAAGAACGGTTGTTGTATCGTCAATTAGTTGAAACAGGTCGCGGTCCCCAGAAAGAATATACTTTTCACCATTGAAATTTTTACTGATTGTACCAATAATATCATCAGCCTCGATTCCCTCTTGTTCTACGCAAAAAATTCCCATTGTCTGCAACATTTCTTTGATAACAGGAAATTGCACAATAAGTTCCTCTGGCGTTGGCTTTCTTTGCATTTTATATTCGCTGTACATTTGGTTGCGAAATGTTTTTCTTGCATGGTCGAAGGCAACAACAACATGAGTTGGTTTTTCTTCTTGCAAAAGTTTGATTATAATATTTGCAAAACCAAATACCGCACCCGATGGTTGACCTTTTTGATTAGATAAAAAAGGGAGAGCGTAAAATGCTCTGTTTGCAATGCTGTTTCCGTCAATTAAAAGCAATTTATCCATAATTCTCTCCCATGATTATTTACATTTTTATTAAATTTATAAATCCTTCTGCACTTTCGCCAATTTTAAAAAGTTGTCTAAAAACATCTGGCATAACAATGGTAAGCACAAGCACAATTGTTGCCACAATAAGTAAAACAAAGAATACAATTTTAAGTGGACTGCCAAAAAAGTTTATTGCGGCATACAACAAAGCAATGCCCAAACCGCCATAAACTGAAAGGTAATACATCCAATTAGCAGTCATTCCTACTATGTTTGTGTAGCACAAAAAGCCTATATAAATTATTGTTAAACAGGCAAGTACAAAATACAAAACCCTTTTCATTATTCAACCTCGCTTTCTGTTTTATTTTTCTTCTTTAACTTTTTATCAAGTTTTTCTTTATTCTTTAATGGACTTCTTTTTTTAGACTTTTTCTCTTTGGTTGACTTTTGCTTTTTACTTTTAACCTTTTTTGCTTTCTTTTTCATCACCTGTTTTGGAATAGTGCCGTCTTCTGGCAAACCGTCCAAAAGGGCATCTGGGTTTGCAAGAAAATCTTGTAAAAGTTTTAATGATTTTCCGTAATAGAAGCCGTCTGCAATACGTTCATCCATGCTTATGCCTAAATTCATAAATTTGCCTATTTTAAGTTCTTTATTGTTCTCTACATAAGGCTCCATTTTTTCTTTGCCCATTGCAAAAAACATGGCAGTTGTACCAAAATCATACAAGTGGTGATAAATATGCCCAATTTTGATAGATTTAAGGTTTGTTATAAAGCAACTTGTGTGGAATGGGCTTGCATGAATAAGGCTTTTAGGCATCATTCCACGCTTGTCCGCCCAGCGAGCCAATGCCATTGCAAATCTGAAAAGCCAATCAGGAAGAGAACCCATTTTCTTTGCAGTTTTTGTGGTCGCCTGTTGTGATGCGTCGCCATTTGCAGAGGTATATTTGGCAATTTCTTCATCAATCATTTTCTTTATTTCTGGCAAACTTTCCCTTCCTGTGAAATAAAATTTGCAAGTGATGTTATCCGCCTCATCTTCAAGTTTTGGTTTAATATCCATTGTTATAGAAAAAGTATTTCTTTGATATACCGCCCCTCTCATGATAAATCTGTTAAGTTTTGGGCGTATGTAAAATGTTCTTATAATACTTGCAAACAAAATGTGCATATATGTGTAAGAATTGCCCTTTCTTCTTTCCCTTGCAATAAATTCATCCATTGGTGTGCATGGCACTTTGGCGGTGATGTAGTTTACCGCATCAATTCTTTGTCGCATGAAAAAAGGTTCTGCCTTTTCAATAACATTCATTCCTTTAACCTTTTTTCCGTCGCTTCTATGTCCAAACATTATTTGTTTTCTCCCCTAAATTTTTTTCTTATAAGATTTTTCTCTCTGCCATTTTCACTTGGCTGATAGTAAATTCTGTCCTTTAAACTATCTGGCAAATATTGCTGTTTAACATAACCACCATAGTTGTGTGGATATTTGTATTGTCCATGCCCGTCTGCATTTGTGCTTGGGTGGTTTTTTAAATGATTTGGCACCTTATTGTCGGCACAATTTATGGCGTCATCTTCCGCCATATGCATGGCATTTATAACAGAATTGGATTTTTCCGCCTCGCACACATATATTATGGCATGCGACAAAGGAATTAACCCCTCTGGTTGCCCCATTTTTTCAATTGCATACATCGCACTTGTTGCAAGAAGAAGTGCATTTGAATCTGCCATTCCAACATCTTCGCTGGAATGAGCAACCAATCTTCTTGCAATAATCATAGGGTCGCAACCCGCTTTGATAAGACGTTGGCTGTAATACAATGCCCCCTCTGCATCACTTCCACGCAGGCTTTTGCAAAAAGCCGAAAGGTAGTCATAGTACATATTTTCATCAAGTGAAAGTGCTTTTTTATCGGTTGATTGCTGTGCTGTAAGCAAATCTATATGAATTTTTTTATCTTTACCAACAGGCGAAGTCATAACAGCAAGTTCCAACGCGTTAAGCGAGTTTCTTAGGTCGCCAGCACTTGCATAAGAAATGTAATCCAAAGCCTCTTCATCATATTCAACAGGCATACGACCAAGACCGTTCTCTTCATCGGTAAGCGCCCTTTTTAATGCCTGTTTTATATCTTTTGGAGTGAGTGGCTTAAATTCAAAAATTCGGCAACGCGAAACAATAGCTCGCGTCATTGAAGTGTAAGGGTTTTCTGTGGTTGTACCAATAAAGAATATAGAGCCGTCTTCAATTGCCTCCAACACACAGTCGCTTTGTGCCTTATTCCACCTATGACATTCATCAAGAATTAAAAAGGTGTCTGTACCCAGCATTGCCTTATCTTGCCTTGCCCTTTCTATTATTGCCTTTGCATCACCTACACCGCTTGTAACGGCATTAAGTTTTACATAATTTGCTTTAAGCGATTTTGCAATAATGTTTGCAAGTGTAGTTTTCCCGGTGCCGGGTGGCCCATAAAAAATCATGCTACCCAAGGTACCATATTGAATTGCCCTATAAAGCAAAGTATTTTTGCCGACAATGTGCTGTTGACCTACAAAATCGTCAAAAGATTTTGGACGCATTTTTTCGGCAAGAGGCACGCGAGGAGATGTATTCATTTCATGAACATTTTACAACACTAATCGGCAAAAGACAAGTAAATTTCGTTGTTTTTTGCAAAAATTTCTTTTGTAAGCAAATTGTAGTTGAAATATTTAATTTTATTTGCAAATAGATAGTTTGCCTCACCTCTTAATACAAACACCCTTTTCCAGCCTAAATTTCGGTACATTTTTACCTCTTTAAGCCCTTTGAAATCCCTGCTAATTTGTTCCCCTTTTGGGGTTAATTTTATAATTTGACTTCTTATTTTAAGCCATAAATTTTCACTCGCCTCATCTATATCAAATTTTTCCCACTTTTCCCATATTTCTCGTGGCAAAGAGCGATTGAATTTGTCGTCAAATTTAATATCACGAGTTTGCACTTTAACATCAAAAATTTCATTTGCCTTTTGCTGAGATAAATTAAAGAATAATTCCACCTCTTTGGGACTTGAAAAACAATATTTTTTATCACCAAAATTATAATATAATTTAAGTGTTTGCTTTGGCAAAAGACAAACTTTACATTTTAAGTTTATACCAGCAAAAGTACAACTT
The DNA here is from genome assembly GCA_017621525.1 of Clostridia bacterium. Lineage (GTDB taxonomy): Bacteria > Bacillota > Clostridia > Christensenellales > UBA1242 > Caccovivens. Next base: position 52,457 of record JAGASX010000017.1, on the reverse strand, counting down.
TCAATGCCTCCTATAAGTGAAAAAGAAAGTTTTTCGCAAGGCAAATTAAAATTGAAATATGCTTTTTGCATGGTTGTAAGATTTTTAATTTCCACACAATTTCCGCTCTGTTTGAAAAAATAATAGCCTCTTGGAAGAGGAATATTTATTTCAATATCTACTTCTCGGCTTTCAAGTTTGGTATTGGCAAGATTTATTATAACATTTTTCCCATTCAATAAAAATTTTTTACTTTCAACCAACACCCCATTAAACATGGCATTGTTTCTTTTAAAATAAGGTAGAAAGTCAAAATTCAACTCTTGACCGGCAATTTTTATATATTCCTTTGATTTTATTTTGTCAAATGTTGCATGGGAAAGATAATTTATATTTAAATTTTCAAGAGCAAGTAAAAGCATGCCTCCCATTTCCTCTTGTGAAAAAACAAAAGTTTTGGAAAGTTTTTTTATATTCTTTGCTTTTACAAGTGGTTTTTCTGTAAGTATTAAATTAAATTCAACCTCTTGTTTGGCAAGTGAAAACGCCTTATAAAAAATTTCATTTAATGGCTTTTTAAATATAAATATTGGGTAAGACGCGTCAATTCCAACTATGTTAAGCACCGAATAGTCTATTTCGCTATCCCTTGGTTTTGGTGCATGAAAGTTTACCCTTTGCAAAATAAGGTTTTTAAGTTTTTGTATATATTCGCTTTTAGTCATGTTTTTGTTATTGACTGTTTTTCTTTTTGTTAAACTTAAAAGACAATAAAAAAACCGACTTAAAAGTCGGGCACCTATGCTGTAAGCCGAGTTCTGTATTTGACAATCATCTATCTGCGCCTATTGTTGCCAATAGGCTTTAGCGGTGCTTAAAGGACGCGAGAGAGCAAGCGCATTGTCCTTTTGACCTTGCATCAGGTGGGGTTTACAGAGCCTTGCGCATCTCTGCCCAAGCGGTGGTCTCTTACACCACCTTTCCATCCTTACCCTTGCGGGCGGTTTATTTCTGTTGCACTATCCCTAAGGTCGCCCCCGCTGGCCGTTAGCCAGCACCCAGCTCTCTTGATGCTCGGACTTTCCTCATCACAAAGTGATGCGATTGTCTGCATAACTGCATGATTATTATATCATCGCATAATTTTATTGTCAATAAAAAAGAGGATTTTCTCCTCTTTTCCTTTAACCAACAGTAAAAAGCGTTTTAACCTTTCCATTTTTTCTGTCTGGATAAAATGCCTTCATAATGCCGTCTTGTGATATTTTAATTGCTACGCCATATTTTGAAAGGGTTGTTGCAGCGGCAAGACGACCACCGCCTTCACTTCCAGCCTCGATTTTTAAAATTGCACCAACGGCAATGATTGTTCCATCGCTGTCAATAACTGTTGCGCCGTCCATACTGACAAGTTCTTGGCGTAACTTTCTGCTTAATTCATGAAAAGGTTTACCATTGATAAGTTTTCTTATACTTTGCGATTTCACGCACTTTTGTTCCCTTAAAAATGTCATATATGGAACATTAAATTTTGCCTCAACTGCCGAAAGGTTTTGCAAATTGTAAAGTCTGCCAGCAAATTCAAGTTCTTGTGCTTTTTTAATTTCAAAATACCTTTCATCAATAATATCATTGGCATTTATGTGCATAAGTGCACTTTCTGCCATGTCTTTATTTAGGTAAACAATACAGCCACCGTCATAGGCAAATGACGTGTCAAGGGCTGTGTAGTAAACAGAACGGCGAATATCTTTAAGAGAATAATTGCCTCGGTATGAAAGAAGTTGTATAACCTCTTCATGAGAATATACATTCCAGTTGCCAGCACGTTTTGAAAACAGCAGGTTTCGATTTTTAAATATAAGAAAATCGCCATTTTTTGTAAGCACAATGCCAATTCTTTTTTCATTACAATAGCGTGAAATATCTTCAAATTCCAAAGGTGCAATACTTGGCATTTTTTTCACTTTATTTACCTGCACATAGCCCAAAAGATTGCCTTTTTTGTCAAATTCAACATAAGAATCCACGCCGTCAGATAAAAGTGCAAAAAAGTCTTTATTCATAATATCATAAAAATTTAATGCATCTTCTTGGTCGCTTATATCTGTTGACAAATTTATAATAATACCAATAGCAGTTTTTTTACCCTCATACGTGCGTACCGCCCACTTTTGCAGTTCATTTATTATACCAAACATACTGCTTACAGTGTCAGGCTCACAAATAGACTGACAAATTGCCTTTTCAATGGCATTTTCTTGAAGAACGGAAATATAACTATCATCAGCAAGTTGCAAGTTGGAAATATCATTGATTTCCGCCAAGATTGATTTAAGCAAATTGACTTCAAATGCTTGAAATGGCTGTCCGCGTTTTAAAACAAGACGATATTCATCTGCCTTTGATGGTTTGATAAGCAAACTATTTTTCTTGCCAAATGCAACTTCGTTATCTCTGTTTGAAGATTCCTCTTCACCCTCAATACATGCGCCTGTGAATAAAGGCAAAATCAATTTGTCTACAATTTTATAAAACTCGACTTTTTCCATAGCATACCCAACCTTTGAAGAAATTTTATTGTGTGTTTATAGTATATAATTATTTTTTTTGAATTTACAAGAACTTTTTTAATTTTTTTTGAAATTTTTTTAAAATTTTATAATTTGTTCATTTTCACCATCATTTTTATCGCTTTGTCCCTGTAAATTTTTCTGCAAAATTTTTATAATTCTGCTTTCAATTCTGGAAATATAAGAACGTGAAATTCCAAAAATATCAGCCACCTCTTTTTGTGTCTTTTCTGGGTATCCGCAAATGCCATATCTGTATTTTATAATTTCTTTTTCCATATCGTTTAAGCACCTATCCATAACAGATAAAACGCTGTTCATCATACATTCCAATTCAACTTGTTCAAAAACATCTTCTTCATCTTCTGCTGGAATAAGATTTCCAAGTTCCATTTCATCACTATCTGATTTAGGTGAAAGCATAGTGTTCAGCGATATTGTATCTTTATGTTTTTTATTTGCACGTATCAGCATTAAAATTTCATTTTCAATACAACGAGAGGCGTATGTTGAAAGCAAAACACCCTTTTCTGGATTGAAACTATCAACCGCTTTTATCAGACCAATTGTGCCAACAGAAATAAGGTCATCAGCCTCCAAAGAATTGGAATATTTTTTTACTATATGGGCTACAAGACGCAAATTATGGTTTATCAGCACCTCTCTTGCCTTTTCATCTTTTTGGACAAGTTTTGCAATCCACTGCCCCTCTTCTTCTTTTGATAAAGGCTCTGGAAAACCTTGTATTGTGCTTACAAAAGAGGTAAAACAGCAAATTTTCCCCATAAATTTTGACAAACTTTCATAAATCATAATGCACGCCCCTTTTAAAGTGGAAATAACATTATTTGTATATGAAAAGATTTGTCGAAATTTGACCTTTTTGCCAATTTTTAGACAAGCATAAAGTTTTTGCAACAAAAAAGAGGCCGATTTAAAAGCCTCTTATTTACCTAAAAAAGATTTTCTACAAATTCATCATAATCAAATTCTTCAAGGTCATCAGCACCCTCACCGACGCCTACAAAAGCAACCGGCAAGCCAAAGTCCTTTTCAATTGCAACTACAACGCCCCCTTTGGCTGTTCCGTCCAATTTGGTAAGTACAATGCCGTCGATTTTAACAAATTCATTAAAAGCGGTAATTTGATTTAAAGCATTTTGTCCTGTTGTAGCATCAAGAACAATAAATGTATATCTGTTTGCATCTGGATATTCTCTATTTATTACTTTATCAATTTTTTTAAGTTCTTCCATTAAGTTGGTTTTTGTGTGAAGTCTACCAGCGGTGTCAACAAGCAAAATGTCTGTACCTTTTGCTTTTGCACTTGAAATTCCATCAAAAACAACCGCTGCGGCATCTGCCCCTTCTGCGTGTTTGATTATTCTTGTTTTTGTTCTTTCTGCCCATTGCGATAATTGGTCAGAGGCAGCAGCACGAAAGGTATCCCCTGCAACCAAGGTAACTTCTTTTTTCTGCCCTTTAAAAAACTTTGCAAGTTTTCCAATAGTTGTTGTTTTCCCAACGCCATTTACTCCTACAATTGTGATTATTGCAGGGGTTTTTATTTGAATTTCACCTGCACGAGCAAAATCTTCTTTTAAAATTGTTTTAAGTTCTGTTTTCACGTCCTCTGCCGTTCTTAATTTACCCTTTCTGGCACGAAGTCGCAAACTTTCTACAATTTCCATACTTGTACGCACGCCAATATCGCAAGAAATTAAAACATCGGTAAGGTCATCATAAAAATCATCGTCAAGTTCTCCATGACTTAACATAGCATCAATTTTTCTTGCAATTGCCTCACGTGTTTTTCGCAAGGCATTGCCAATCTTTTTAAAAAATCCCATTTACGCCTCCTGTGCGTGTTTTATTGCATCTGAAAGAAGAACAGATACAATTTTTGAAACGCCTTTTTCTTCCATTGTTACACCAAACAAGGCGTTTGCATATTCCATGGTTGGTTTTTTGTGAGTAATTAAAATAAACTGCGTTTCTGTTGAAAGTTTTTTCAAATATTTATCTACAATTTCAACGTTGCTATCGTCAAGTGCAGCCTCAACCTCGTCAAACAAACAGAATGGAAGAGGTTTTATTCTTAAAATTGCAAAAATAACAGCCATAGCAGTAAGAGATTTCTCTCCGCCCGACAAAAGAGTCATGTTTTGAATTTTCTTTCCTGGTGGTTGTGCAAAAATTTCAACTCCCGATTCAAGTGGGTCGTTTTCATCGGCAAGTGCAAGTTTTGCCGTTCCGCCACCAAAAAGTTCTTTAAATGTAAGTTTAAAACTTTCGTTAATACGGGCAAGTTCATTATTAAATTTTTCAATCATAATGCCCGACAAGTCTTTTATGATTTTGTTAAGGTCATCTTGTGCCTTTTCAAGGTCCTCTGCCTGTCCGTTAAGGTCATCATAACGCTCTAAAAGTGCTTTGCAATCTTCAATTGCATTAACATTAACATAACCAAGTGCATTTATGTCTTTTTTAAGTTTGTTGATTTGTGGCATTGCCTCATTGATGTCAAAATCGGCTTTCCTAAATTCAAGGCAGGTAGAGTATGAAAGAGAATATTCTTCATAAATACGCTCTTGCATCTGTTCAAGTTCTGTATCCACTTTGGCAAGGTTCATCTCTTCCCTAAATTTTTTGTCTTTAAGGTTTGAAATATCGTCCATAAGTGAAGCTTTTTGTCCGTCAAGTTCCTTGATTTTTACAGAAAGTTTCGCCTTGTCTTCTTCTGCAACCTTTCGTTTTTCAAGATAAGATTCAAGTTCTTGTTTCTTTGCCGAAGATGGCGCGGAGGCAAGTTTTTCTTTAATCAACTGCTCGCATGATGCAATAAACTGCTCGTTTTGTTCAATCTGCTCATCAATTGATACAAGATTTGTTTTTTGTCTGCCAAGTTCATTCTCAATGCGGTTGATATTGTCTTGCATTGTTGAAATTTTGGTTTTTGTTTCGGCAAGTTCCACCTTAACCGCCAATATATTATCATTGATTTGTTCGCGTTTTTCACGAAGTTTTTCAAACTTTTCTCGCTTTTCTTTAATAAGTTCATCAGCGTCTTCTTTGTTTCCTGACAATGCCGATTGAATTTTTTCAGAACGAGAAAGTTCTTCATTAATAAGTTTGATTTTATTTTGCACGGTAACAGTTTCCATTTCTGCAACCTTTAAGTTGTCGGCAGTTTCTTCAACAACAGACATAAATTTGGCAAGTTTTTCTTTTGTTCCGGCAATTGCAACTTCCAAATTATTTTTGTTTTGGTTTATGGCAACAAGTTTCTTCTTATTATCTTCATGTTCAGTTGTATTCTTTTCAAGTTCTCGGCTTATTTGAGATAAGTGTTCTTCCAATTTGGCAATAGAAATTCCAAGCGTTTCAATTTCACGCTCTCTGCCCATAAGATTGGAAGATTCTGCCTTTTTGCTACCGCCCGTAAGCGATCCCTGTGGGTTTACCACGTCGCCGTCAAGGGTAACAATTCTAAATGCATAACCTGTTGACTTTGCAAGTGCAATTGCAGTGTTTGTGTTATCTACAATCACAGTTCCGCCAAGCAAGTTGCTTACAACATTATCAATTTGTTTGTCATAGTCAACAAGGTCGCTGGCAACGCCAAAACACCCTTCTTTGCCTGCAAAAAGTTTTTTGTCAATATCCCTTCTTTTCATTGAAGAAATTGGCAAAAATGTTGCACGGCCATATGAGTTTCTTTTAAGGAAATCAATTAAACATTTCGCACCATTTTCATCATAAGTAACAATATTTTGCACACTTCCGCCAAGTGCCACTTCTATTGCTGTTTCATACTTTTCAGGCACTTTAATAAGTGAGGCAACAACGCCAAAAATATGCTTTTTAATATCAGGGTTACGTTCCCCTTCTTTTAAAAGTTTTTTAACGGCGTAAGAATAACCCTCGTACTCATTTTGAAGGTCAGTAAGCAATTTTTTACGGTTTTCATAAACCTTAATTTGGGTGGAAGTGTTAAACTTCTCGTTTTCAAGTTCTTTAAGTTTGCGTTCATCCAAATAGTTTGCACTTGCAAGTTTATCAGCCTGTTGTTTAAGGTTTGAAAGTTCTTCTTCTTGTTGTGAAAGCAATGTTTTTATAGAACTAAGTTGGTTTTCACTATCTGTCTTTTTTACAGCCAATTCTTTAACATCACTTTCAAGGTTTGCAAGATTGGTTGACAAAATTTCCTTTTCAGCAGAGAGGCGAGAAAGCGAACTTTTTATATCACCAAGAGAACCCAAAGTTTCAATAACCCTTTGTTGCCCTTGACCAGCCTCGTCCTCGTTAAGAGCAAGTTCATTTGCAACAGCAAGATAACTTTGTGAAAGTTCTTCAAAAGATTTTTCCAAAGATTCAAGGTCGCTTTGCAATTCTTGCAATTCTTCAATTTTGTTTGCTCGTTCTTCCTCTCCAATTTCAATTGCTGTGTTACAATTTGTTTTATCAAGGTTTAATCTATCATTTTCTTTTAAAGTGAAATTTACACGTTCCCTTGCAAGTTTTGTTTCGCTTTCCTGCTTTTCAAGACCAACAGTAAGGTCTAAAATCTTTTCATTAAGTGCAGAAAGCATCTTGTCAAAGTTGTCAAGGTCAAACATTGCCTTTTCATACTGCTCGTTGGCAGTTGCAAGGTCGCCCTCACGCACATCAAGTTGTCTTGAAATGGCGTCAAGTTTTAAATTTATTGCCTCTTTTACGTCTTTTGCGTTTTCATATTGATAAATATAAGCATTTACTTCAAGGTCTTTAAGTGATGCTTTATACTCCAAATATTTTTTTGCGTTCTCTGCCTGCTTTTTAAGTGGCCCCATTTGGCGTTCAATCTCACTTAAAATATCCTTAACGCGTGTAAGGTTATCACTTGTTCTTTCAAGTTTACGTTCTGCGTCGCGTTTATCATTTTTATACTTTGAAATGCCGGCAGCATCTTCAAACATAGCACGTCGGTTTTCTGGTTTGGCATCAACAAGTTCAGTTACTTTACCTTGGCTGATAACCGAATATCCATTCTTACCTAAACCGCTGTTATAAAGAAGATTTGTAATATCTTTTAAGTGGCAGGTGTTTCTGTTGATAAGATATTCACTTTCGCCAGAGCGATATAACTTTCTTGTGATGGCAAGTTCATCATAGTCAAAGTTAAAAAATCTTGCAGAGTTATCAAAAGTAAGTGTAACTTCGCAATAAGAAAGGCTTTTTCTTTTTTCGGTACCATTAAAAATAACGTCTTGCATGCTGTCGCCACGCAAGGTTTTTGCACTTTGTTCACCCAAAACCCAGCGGATAGCATCTGATACATTACTTTTTCCGCATCCATTAGGTCCTACAATGGCTGTAAAATTATCGCCAAACTCTATAATTGTTCTGTCGGCAAATGATTTAAAGCCAATCATTTCAATCTTTTTAAAAATCATAAAATCCTCGAATTGTACTATTTTTAGTTGCTTTATTATAACAAATTTTTTGCTAAATAAAAAGCATTTTTCAGTTGTTTATTAAGAATAGTTTATCAATTGCATTTTTCGCAGCCATTTGCTCTGCCTGTTGCTTTGTTTGCCCTTTCCCGCAAGATATTTCATCTTCATCCATAAAAAACCTTGCTTCAAAACCGCCGTCTGTGCAAGCAGAGGTTGAATATGACATTTTACATTTAAAATTGCCCTGCACAAGTTCTTGCAACTTGGATTTATAATTGTCATCTTCAATTTTTTTGTAATCCTCTAATCCAAAGTAGCGATATATAAAGGCTTTTGCTTTTTCAATACCTCCATCAAGGTAAATTGCACCAATAATCGCCTCTACCACATCTGCTTTTATTGCTTTTGAAATTTCACCTTGATAACTTTTACCCAAACGCACTTTTGTGTTAAGTTGAAGTTTTGAAAACAGTCCAGCAAGATAACTTTCGGCAACAAAATGACTTCTTAATATCGTCAATTTGCCTTCATTTTCTGGACAATTTAGATAAAAATATTCCCCCACTACGAAGTCAAGTATACTGTCGCCTAAAAATTCCAAGCGTTCATAATTATTTTCTGAAAAAGAACTGTGTGTAAGCGCCCTTTCTATAAGGGTTTTGTTCTTAAAGTCATATCCGCCAATTTTCATTTTTATTCCTGTCCAATCTCTTCACTGCTTAGGTCAGCAAGCATTTGTTCAATTTTTGCAATTAAAGAATTTTGATGCAACACCATAGTCTGTTCAATTGATGCGCAAATGTTATTTCGTTGGCAAGAGCCATGATTTTTAACCACAATTTTTTTGCAACCCAAAAGCGGAGAGCCTGCATGTTTTGAAATTACATCAATTCTATTGCGTACTTCCTTGAAAGTTTTTTTCATAAAAAGGTACCCAATTTTACTCCAAAAATGCGACTTGATACTTCTTTTAAGTACCGACATTAACGCCGCAACAGCACCTTCTGTGCCTTTAAGAAGAGCGTTTCCTGCAAAGCCATCACTTACCATAACATCAAGGTCGCCACTCATAAAGTCGCCACCCTCTTTGTTGCCGATAAAGTTGATTGGGGCATTTTTAAGAAGAGGAAAAGCCTCTTTAACAAGTTCATTACCCTTTCCTTCTTCTGCACCATTGTTAAGAAGTGCAACACGTGGTTTTTCCACATTATACAAAATCGAATAGTAAGCAGAGCCCATTAAAGCAAAATGCAAAAGATTGACAGGCTTGCAATCTATGTTTGCACCGCTGTCAATAATAATAACATCTGACGCCTTTTTAGTAGGCAAAATTGGGGCAAGCGCAGGTCTTGAAATGCCTTTTATTCTGCCAATTTTCATAATCGCACCAGCAAGTACGGCACCGGTACTGCCCGCAGAAACAAGCCCGACAACATCTTCCCTTTCTTTTAAAACGTCATAAGCACGCACAAGAGATGAATTTTTCTTTGCGCGTATCGCAACTGTTGGATGCTCTGTATTTTGAATAACTTCATCAGCATCAACAATTTCCACCCTGTCGGTTTTTCCATTAAGAATTTTTAATATTTCATCTTTTTTGCCACAAAGAACAAGTTCCAAATCCTTGTGTTTTTTAAGTGCAAGAAGTGCACCCTCAACAATTTCAAGAGGCGCATTATCTCCACCAAATGCATCAACTACAATTTTCATCGTCATCTCCTAAATATATAACAAAAATATAATAACAAACTTTAAAAACTTTTGCAACTTCTTTAATCGGTTTTTTCAGTTTTTACAAATTTTGAATATTTTGTAGTTATTATATCATGCATACTACAACATTTTGTGGTAGTATGCAAATTTATCCAACAAAAAACTCTCGCTTTAAGCGAGAGCATTGTAGGTTTTATTTCTTTTCTTCTTTTTTCTCGATAACTGTTTCACCCTTATAAGTACCACACTTCTTACATACTGTATGAGGTTTTTTCATCTCATGACATTTTGGACATTCAACAAGTGTTGGCATTGTTGCAACAGAGTTTGCAGAGTATCTTGTATTTCTTCTTGCTTTTGAAGTTTTATGCTTTGGAACTGCCATTTTTTCCTCCTATTCTATTTATCATGCTTTATAAGTATATAAAATTTATACTGCTTTGTCAAGCATTTTTACTACAATTATAATTTTTCTACAATTTCTTTTGTGTCGCGGGCAATCATCAACTCTTCATCAGTTGGCACTACATAGATTTTGCATCTTGAATTTGCACCAGTAATGTCGTAGTTTTCCCCTCTTACAAAGTTGAAGTTTCTGTCTTTATCAACTTCAATTCCAAGCCAATCAAGGCCTTCAAGAATTTCTTGACGAATTTCTGGTCTATTTTCGCCGGTACCAGCAGTAAATGCAATTGCGTCTACGCCGTTAAGCACTGCAACATATTCACCAATATATTTTTTAATGCGATAGCAAAGCATTCTTATTGCAAGTTGAGCGTCTTCATTACCCTCAGCAACTTTTTGAATATCGCGAATATCACTTGAAATTCCACTGACACCCAAAAGCCCGCTTTCTTTGTTAAGATAGTTAAGGGTTTCGCCAACAGTTTTACCGCTCATTTGCATAATTCTTTCAACAACGGCTGGGTCAATATCTCCACTGCGTGTGCCCATAACAAGGCCTTCAAGTGGCGTAAATCCCATTGAAGTTTCAACGCTTTTGCCGTCAACAACCGCTGAAACAGAAGCACCATTTCCAACATGGCAAATGATAAATTTACCCTTTTTACCTGTTAATTTTTCAAGTTCATTTGCAACAAACTTGTGGCTTGTACCATGGAAGCCGTACTTTCTTATTTTCCAATCAGTATATGCTTTTTTAGGAATTGCATATCTGTATGCATAATCAGGCATTGTTGAGTGAAATTCTGTATCAAAAACAGCAACCTGTGGCACGCCTGGCATTGCTTCTTGGCAGGCTTTGATACCAAACATATTTGCAGGCATATGAAGTGGGCCAAGAGGCTTTAATTCCTCTAAATTTGCCATTACTTCGTCATCTACAAGTACAGATTTTGTATAAATTTCGCCACCATGCAAAACTCTGTGTCCTACGGCACCGATTTCTGCAAGAGATGAAAGAATGTTGTTTTCTTTATCAAGCAAAATTTTAAGGACATTTGCCATAGCGTCCTCATGATTTTTAAGCACTACATCAAAAATCTTTTGTTCCCCATGTGCTTTAAGGGAAATGATTGAGCCTTCAAGACCAATTTTTTCACAATTGCCTTTTGCAAGCAATTTTTCCTCAGCCATATCAAACAATTGATATTTAAGTGAAGAACTTCCAGCGTTTATAACTAATATTTTCATTTTAAATCCTCCTTTTGTGATTGCATAGCAGTTATTGCTGTTGCCATAATTATATCCTCGACAGAGCACCCTCTGGAAAGGTCATTTACAGGTTTGTTAAGCCCTTGCAAAATTGGGCCAACCGCCTTTACACCGCCAACATATTGCATGGCTTTATAACATATGTTTCCACTGTTTAAATCTGGGAAAATCAATATATTTGCATCACCTGCAATTGGGCTGTTTGGACATTTAAGTTTTGCAACGCTTGGCACCATTGATGCATCAAACTGCAATTCCCCATCACATAAATATCCCTTTCTCTTAAATTTTTCATACGCTTCACGCACTACGGAAACGCTTTCATCTTCAGCAGAACCCTTTGTCGAGAAAGAGAGAAATGCAACTTTTGGTTCACCTAAGCCAAGTTGTTTGTATGTTTCCGCACTATGGCAGGCAATTTGATACAACTCCTCCGCATTAGGCTTTTTAATAAGCCCACAATCGGCTATAACAAGGCATTTATCTTTTAAAAAGTCGTTGTCGCCAAACATAAGAAAACATGAAGATACAACTCCGCCCTTCTTCTTCGCCTTAATAACCTGCAATGCTGGGCGTACCATATTGGCGGTTGAAGTTTCAGCACCACCAATCATGCCATCAGCAAACCCCTCGTCAACCAAAAGTGTAGAGAAATAGTATGGGTCTGTTACAAGTTTTTCCGCTTCTTCATAAGTCATGCCCTTTTCTTTGCGTTTTGCATAAAGTTTTTTTGCAAGCATATCCTTTTGAGGAAATGTTTTAGGGTTGATTATTTGAAAGTTGATAAGTTTTTTATCTCGAAGAACAAGAGCGCTTTCATCACCAATTAAAATAGGTTTTGCAATTTTTTTCTTTTGAATTATCTTTACGGCATCAATCGTACGGTCGCTGAACCCTGCTTCCGGAAAGACAATGGTTTTTTGAAGTTGTTTTGCTTTTTTGTATAGGTCTTTTACCTTCACTTCTTTTCCCCTTCTAAAAAATTTTTGTTTGAATAATTTATTTTATATGCAAATTTGCAAATATGAATTTGTCCTTATTATTTTAACATTAAACTTATTTAAAAGTCAATTCTTTGGAGAAATTTATGCGAAAATATAACACAATTTTATCACTTTTTGTCTTATTTTTAATCTTCAATATGATATTTAAGCCAGCCCTATACATAGAGGCAACTTTAAACGGTATAACGGCGTGGGCTTTTAATGTTTTGCCCAGCGTTTTGCCTTTTATGTTTTTTACAAAAGTTTTATCTTCATTAGGCACAACTGAAAAACTTTCTCGCGTTTTTGGACAAGCATCACAAAAACTTTTTAAAACACCGCCTATATCAGCATTTGTTTTTCTTACAAGTGCCGTATCGGGTTACCCAATTGGAGCAAAAATGACAGCAGACCTATACTCTAATGGCAAAATAAGCAAAAGTGAAGCCTTTAAAATGTGTAGTTTCTGTAATACCTCAGGCCCTATGTTTATTGTGGGTGCTGTCGGTGTGGGAATGTTGGGTAATCCCATATATGGCTATATCATTTTAATTTCTCATTTGATTGGGGCAATTTTAAATGGGATTTTGTATAGAAAGTTGAAGGTTCGAGAAGAAGTTGATGAAGAAAAAACTGCATATAAACAAGATAAGCAAGATTTATCGGGAATGATTGTAGATTCTTGTTTAAGTATAATTTCTGTTGGGGCGATTATCGCCATATTCTTTGTAGTTATAACAGCGTTATCCCCTGTGTTTTCAATATTCCCTGCAAAACTATCCCCCATTTTACAAGGAATGATTGAAATAACAAAAGGTTGTAAAGAAATTGGACTTGCTTTGCATGGTTTTGGGGCTGTTATTGCCAGCACTTTTGTCATCAGTTTTGGCGGATTATCCACAATTTTACAATCGCTTACCATGCTTAATCGTCTTAAAATGCCTGTTAAACTTTTCTTCTTACAAAAACTCACCCATGCCATTCTTTCAACATTGGTAAGTGTTGTTTTATGTTTGATTATAATATAAAAAAGGCGAAACCGCCTTTTTTTTAATCTAACAAATCAATAAGTTCTTTAATCAAATATTTTGCAGGTTTTATTTTGCAATTTTTAAGACCAAACGCCAAAGATTCTGCAACGTCTTCATCTGCAAGGTCTGTTGTTTTTACAACAGCACGGCAAAGTTGCATAGCCTGTTTGACCACATCGTCTTGCTTTACAAATTCAAGTTGGCTTAATATTTGAACGGCAAGTTTTTGTGCTTTTACGTAGTTGCTTTCATTTTCATCTTCTTCGTCATCTTCTTCTGGAACATCAGCATAAGTATAGAATTTTTCTTCTTTTTGCGTTTCTGCTTGTTCTTCAACTTCTTCTGTTTCTTCTTGTTCTTCTTGATAACCAAAGCCAAAAGCCTCGGCAATTAAGTTGCGGAAAGGCACAATCATTTGCTGAATAAATGCACCAAATGGATTTTCTTGTTGGCCGAAAAATCTTTTGATAAAATCAGTGAAATCAATTTTTTTGCCGTCAATATCCACCAAAGTACAAAAAACAAGTGCAATGATTTTATATTCTTCTTGTGGGCTTACATACACAAACCCGCCATGTCCATCTTGAACATAAGCCTTGGCAAATTCACGGTCGCGATTAAATTGCTCTAAACAATCGCCCACAAGGTCGCACACATCGCTTGCGTTTGCAAGTTGTTTGAGCATTTGTTGAATTTTATATTCTGCCACAAGATATTTGCAGGCAATAAGTTCATCACAAGAATCAATAAAGTTTTTTATATTTTCTTCCATAAAGCACTACCTCTTTGAGGCTATTATAGCATAATAATTAAAAAAAGCAAACAAAAAGGATTTGATTTATTAAAAAAATATGATATAATATGTTTTATGAAAAAAATACTGACAGAAAAAGAGCGTTTAGTTGCCGACAAACTGGTTATGTTGTTTGTTCTTGAAAAGATGGAAATCTCTCTTACAGAGGATTCCATTCTTGATATTTGTTCTGTCAAAAATGAATGGATAAAAAATTATATGGATTGCAAAACCATTATTCATGACCTTGTTGACAGCAAGCTTCTTTACAAAATCAGCGATAAAGAGGACAGCAAAGAATTATTTGACCTTACTTATGAAGGTCGCGAGTGTCTTTCTCACCTATATAGAAGAATTCCTCTTGAAAAGCGCGAAGAAATTTCTGCCTATTTGCAAGCAAATAAATTAAGCGTCAAATCTTCACAAGAGTATAGTTCCACTTACCGCAAAAATGCCGACGGCTCTTACAATGTTGAACTTAAAATTTACGAGCCTCAATCAACTTCCCCTATGTTTGTATTAACAGTGAAGGCACCAACACGCCAAAGCGCAAACGAGGCTATACACAAATGGAAAACAAGCGCACCTGCGATTTATGAAGTAATTTATGACAAATTGATAAATGTAGATTAAAAAATCCACATATTAAAGTGGATTTTTTAGTTTTCTTGATTTGCACGAAGTTTATCAATTTCTCCCCTCGCGAGAGCATCGCACCTATTGTTATTTTCGTTGTCGGCATGACCTTTTACTTTATGCCATTTTACCTCATGTTTTGCCATTTGTGCAAGCAAACTTTTCCAAAGGTCTGTATTTAACACCGCGCCCTTTGAAGAACGCCAACCATTTGCACGCCATTTTGAAATCCAATCTTGCAAAAATGCATTTACAACATAAGCCGAATCGCTGTAAATGTCAACTTTGCACCCCTCTTTTATGGCTTTAAGCCCTTCAATAACCGCAGTCAATTCCATGCGATTATTTGTGGTCATCATTTCACCGCCAGAAAGAACTTTTTCTCTACCTTGGTAGGAAAGAATTGCCCCCCAGCCACCCATTCCCGGGTTGCCAGAGCAAGCACCATCTGTGTATAAAACAATTTCTTTCACATTCACCTACCTTTCAATACGAAAGAGTTTTAAAACATCTTCTTTTGACATTGGATTTTCAGGCAGTTGAGGGAATGTTTTAAATCCGTCATCTTTTTTGCGTGGCAAAATGTGAAAGTGAAGATGAAAAACACTTTGTTCTGCGCCCGCACCACTTGCATTAAGAATGTTCACGCCGTCAAACCCACAATTATCAACAAGGTGGTTGCTTATAAGTTTTACAGTATCCATAACGTATGCAAGTGTTTGACTATCGCAATCAAGAACATTTACGCAATGTTTTTTAGGAATAACAAGTACATGACCTAAGCCATCATTAGTTAAATCTAAAAAAGCATATGTAAATTCATCTTCGTAGACTTTATTTGAAGGGATTTCGCCCTTTATTATTTTACAAAAAATGCAATCGTTTGCCATAATTACTCCTCATCATTTAAAAGATACAAAATACCCAAAGTATTTTCTCCGCAATGACATGAAATTGTTGCGCCAGCGCGAGAGGCAATAACCTCATCAAAAATACCCTTTGATTTAACATATTCAACCATTTCATTTACAAATGTTTCTTCCTTGCAGGTGTGAGTGATAAAGCATCTTTCACATCTTGCATTATTGTATTTTGCAAGAATTTGGTCTATATATTTTTTACATACAACATTGAATTTTCCCATAAGTTTTGAAGTGTTTTCAATTTTTCCGTTTTTAACTTCCAAAATTGGTTTTATATTCAACAAAGATGCACCAAAACGAGAAAGTGCCGAGCATCTTCCTCCCTTATATAAATAATCAAGTTTTTCAACAATGAATGATGTTTGATTATTTTCAATCTGTTTTTCAAGTTTTTGGCAAATTTCATCAGCAGAAAGACCTTGTTCTGCCAATTTTTTACCATATAAAAGCAACAATCCTATTCCTGATGACAATGTTTTACTGTCAAGTACATGGATTCTATCTTTTTGGGCAAGTTCTTCCTTTGCATTCACAGCATTTTGATAAGAAGAAGAAAGTTGGCTTGAAATGCCCAAATAAATTATTTCATCACCATCTTTAAGGTTTTCTAAATAAAAATCCTTATAATTTTCAACGCTTCTTGTTGCAGTTTTTGGCAAAACGCCATTGTCCTGCACATATTTAAAAATTTCATTTGGCGTAATATTTACGCCGTCCAAATATTCTTCTTCCCCTAAAATAACATAAAGAGGGATTACTGCAATATCATTCTTTTCCAAAAGGTCTTTGCCTATATCTACACAACTGTCTGTACAAAATTTAATCATTATTTTCTCCCATAAGCAGTAAAAATAACTACTGCGCAATTATTATACAACATAAAATTGATTTTGACAAACTATATTTTAAATTTTCCTAACATAAATGAATAATTTAGTCGAAAGAGCACACACTATCATTGGAGGTTAAGAACATGCAAAAACAATGGAAACCGGGCGAACAAGCCCCAAAATCTGCAAGTTATTCTTGTTATGACAAGGATGGCAAGTGTGGAGGAAGCACATACCTTGAAAAAGGTCAAAGATTTCCTGCAACACAACACAGCGGAAGCCATTACGAAATGGATGAATAATCTTCATATAAAGGGACGCTTATTAAAGCGTCTTTTTATTTTTAAAACGCTTTGACTTTCATAAATATTTATGCTATTATACTTGCACGCAGAGGTGGCCGAGTGGTTTAAGGCGCACGCTTGGAAAGCGTGTGAGGTCATAAGCCTCCGCAGGTTCAAATCCTGTCCTCTGCGCCATAAAAAAAGAATATATCGCTTTTGATATATTCTTTTTTCTTTTAAACTACAAACAGTGCAGGAATAAGCAAAATTCCGCCATATATCGAAGCCGATATAATCAGCCAAATTGCTGACAAAAGCACCAAGATATAAATCACTCTTGAAAACAGTAAACTTCCCATACAAAGGAATGTTACAAGGTTGAAACGGAATACGCCCATTAAACCCCAGTTTAATCCACCGATTAAAAGAATGATAAATGCTATCCAATTTGCTATAATCATGTTTACCTCCCATTTTTAGTATGGATAAGTTTACAACGATTATTCACCCAAATTAAAACTTTTGTCAATTGTACCGCCACCTAAACACAAGCCTTTTTCATCATAAAGCACAACAAACTGCCCCGGAGTGATAGCACGTTGCCTTTCGGCAAAATCCACCCTTATTTCTTTATCGTTTAGAATTGTTACAGAAACCTTTTGGTCGGGTTGACGATACCTGAATTTTGCAAAACATTCAAACTTATCTTGGCTTGGTTTTTCTGGTATCCAATTCATTCCAGACGCATAAAGGCCATCACTGAAAAGTTCTTCGCCCTCGCCTTGCGAAACATGCAAAATGTTGTTTTCAAGGTCTTTGCTTATAACAAACCAACGTTCTCCATTTCCACCCTTTTTACCACCTATATTAAGTCCTTTGCGTTGACCAAGCGTGTAATACATAAGCCCATCATGCTGGCCAACTTCATTTCCCTGCAAATCAAGTATCTTACCTTTTTGTGCTGGAAGGTATTCTTGCAAAAACTTTTTAAAATTCCTCTCGCCTATAAAGCAAATTCCCGTGCTGTCCTTTTTGTCTGCCGTTGAAAGTTCAAGTTCTCTGGCAATTTCTCTAACCTTTGGTTTGTCAATTTCAGCAAGTGGGAATACAACTGACGCAAGTTGCTTTTGGTTTAGTTGATTTAAAAAGTATGATTGGTCTTTATTTAAGTCATCTGCCTTTGCAAGATAGTATTTGCCATCTTTCTCTATCTTTTTGGCATAGTGGCCTGTTGCAATCATATCTGCGCCAAGTTTATATGCCTGTTCAAGAAAAGGCCCAAATTTTACCTCTCTGTTGCAAAGGACGTCTGGGTTTGGCGTTCTTCCTTTTTTATACTCTTCAAGAAAATATGAAAATACCCTTTGGTAATATTCCTTTGCATAGTTTACAGAGAAATATGGTATGCCAATTTTATTGCACACCCTTTTTACATCTTCATAATCTGCCTCTGCGGTACAAGAGCCGTCTTTCTCTTCCCAATTTATCATAAAAAGCCCAATTACATCGTGTCCTTGCTTTTTAAGTAAATATGCAGCAACCGAAGAATCAACCCCTCCGCTTATTCCTACAACAATTCTCATGCAACCTCTTCCTCTTTTTGTACACTTTCGCTTTCAAGGTCAATTGCCACAGGCACCTTAAATTTTTTTATAAGCACCCAAACAATATCAAATGGCCATAAAAGCATAACAATACCACCTATTGTGGTAAGAGCGGCAAGCAGTCGCCCCTCATCAATACTTGCAAGTTGGGGGTTGAATATTACATAAAGCATAAGTATTATGGTGTTAAGCAGTAATATTCCACCACGCCAATATCTTCCCACATAAAAACAATGTCCGCCAAAAAGCCCTGTAAAAATTGTAAGCAAAATTAGTTTCACTCTGCTGACATCGCTTGGTAGTTTGCTTGTGTTTATTATAAAGTCTTTATCGCGACGTTTTATTTTTCGTTTTGCGTCTTTGTTTGTTGCAATATCAAGGCGAGAAAAAACCAACCCACATTCTGGGCAACTTTCACTTGAAGAAAGGCTTTTAATCCCACATCTTGGGCAAATGACAAATTTTGTTTGCGACTGTTTTTCTCTTCCAAATCTCATGCAAGAATTTTAACACCATGAGTTAAACTTGTCAAGTCAATTGCCTTATCGGTCAAGTTTTTCTTTTGCTTTATTGAAATACACATAACAACCTTTATCGTCTGGTGCAATGCGAAGTGCATCTGAAAAGCAGTCGCAAGCCTTATGATAATCGCCATTTTCATAACATAAAACACCTTGTTCAAACACCCTTTTTGCTTTAAGTATTGGTGCGCTTCTATCCCTTGGTAAAACCTCTAAATCTTCAAACAACAATGTCTTTTCTTTTTCTGTAAAGGTAACAGAGCCAATATGGCGATATGAAAATTTATAATTTAGTGGCAACAATTCCATACATCTTCCAGACAACAACACTTTTGCCCCCATAAGTTTGCAAATGCTGTCAAGTTTTTCAAGTTCGGCGGTAACAGGTGATATTATTGTAGGCAGTTTTCTTTCCTGTTCGCCCACTATACCAAATATTACTTGGCTGGAAATGGTGCATATTCTTATATCCACATTTGGCAAAGATTTGTTTTGTCTGTTTTTTATATTCACAGCACGAACAATTGCATGAGAACAATCTATTGCATTTTCCGCCCTTCCAAAAACCGCCAAAATACCCTCGCCAAAATATTTGTCAATAAAGCCACCAAAACGCCTTACAACCGGCGACACGACATTAAGATATGAATTTAAAAAATTGAAATTCTCTTCAAGGCTCATTCTATCTGAATTGTTAAGCCCAACAAGTTTTACAGACATAAGTGTTGCGTTTTTCTTCACTTGATGCCCAAGTTCCAACTCGGCTATGCTTGTTTTTCCTAAAAACCTTATAAATTGTTTTGGAACAAATTTTTGAGCCTCTATGTTTGCCTGTTTTATATCGTTTTCGTTACTGCGATAGTTGCTGTTTATTTTATTTAGCGAATGTTCTATATTGCTGAATTGTTTACTTCCTCCAATTTTCAATTTGCTTTCTTTAACTCTACCATCACCGAGGCGTGCAACTATTTTTTCCACCCTTCCCAAAGGTTTGCAGAGTAGATAAAAATTTAAAAACATAAGACCAATAAATATCAGCGTAAGCAAAATTGCCCATAAAATTGTGTTGTATGCATTGTCTGTTGAAAGATTTAAAAGTCCTCGAACAGATGCTGCTGTTTGGTTGTTATACGATGCCGATTCTACAAGCAAAAACAGGCTTACACCATAGAAAATAAGCAGTGGCAATGACGAGAAAAATATTGCATAATGCATTGGGCGGGACATGATAAACCTGCGATATAAAATAAATCCCAAAACTGATGAAGTAATTATAAGAACTATGCCGGCAATTCCCCTTCCGTCAAAATTAAAGGAAAAACCTTTTTCAGTTGGCGTTATGCCTGCCAAAACAAACTTGCCCAGCACGATTGCTGGAATGAACGTTGCAACAAATAAAATTAAAAATACCTTGGTTGACTTTTTCATGCCCTTATTTTTTGCAAAAGCAAAATTTGTATACATTTTTGAATAAAAGACGTGCGACTGCACAAAACAATAGCGGAGGATTTAATTTATGGAAAATATAGAAATGATTACAGAGTATTTGAACGCTGTATATCAAAATACAAGGACAGCCATTCAATCTATTGAAGATATTTTGCCAAAGGTGCAAGATAATGACCTTAAAAAAGAACTTGCAAGCCAAGAGGACAAATATATTGTGCTGGAAAAAGAATGTGAACTTTTGGCAAAAGCAAAAAAGATTGATGGGATAAAAGACAACAATTGGTTTGAAAAGGCAAAACTTTGGGGCTCTATAAATATGTCAACAATGACTGATAAAACCACAAGGCACATTGCCGAACTTATGCTTATGGGTACTTTTATGGGCATTTTAACCTGCGAAAAAGATGGCGCCGACCACCAAGACGTTTCCCCTGAAATTGATGAAATATTGGCAAAATTGAAAGAACTTGAAAAAAGCAATCTTCACGCACTTATGCCATATCTTATTTAAAAATTTCATCAAAAGTGGTATTTATAGGATATTTAAGAGCAAGTAGTTGCAATTTCTTTTCGTCAACAAACTTGCATTTACCATTTGATAAAAGCACCACAAAAATGGTTATTTTATTAAGTTGAATGTGTTTTATAGCCTGCGATATTGAAATGGTGCCATTTATATTTAAAAAAGAGGGTTTTGAAAAATTTTTAACCTTTTTTTTAAGTGCAAAAGAGGGTTGATATTTACATTCCGCCCTATATTCAAACACCCCAAAAAGAAGAAAGCACCCACAAAGGCAAAGGCTTGGGTTGAAATTGACAAAGCATGAAACGCAAAATGCAACAAGCAAAAAAATTGACAACACAACATTGCAAACTTGTGTGATTTTTACAGCGGTTTTTCTTTGAAAAAATTGAGAAAGAAATCCCACTGCCACCCTGCCTCCGTCAAGCGGATAACATGGCAACAGATTGAAAAGAGCGAGAGAAAAAGATTGATTTACCAAATCATAGGTAAAGTTATAGGTATCTGGAAAAACCCACCAAAGTGATGTTATTGCAAGGCATACAAGCAAATTTACGCAAGGCCCTGCAAGTGCAATGCAAATTTCATCTTTTTCTTCAAACGCACGTTCTTTGTAATTTAAGCATACACCATATGGGGCAATTATAAAAGCATCAAGTTTATATCCCATTTTTTTTGCAACAAAATAATGTCCATATTCATGCGACAATACAACACAAACAAATATTAAAAATCCGCCAACATTTCCCGTTATGCAAAACCACAAAAAAAGCAATATAAAACTTGGGTGTATGGGGATTTTTTTTGACAGTTTTAATAACCTAACAGCCACAACACCCCCAAAGCAATCTCTGCACAAGTAAGCAAAATTATAACAGCCAAAAGCAAACGCCTTTTGCCCATTTTTACCCTTACTTTTGTTTGCTGATAACGCTTTCCATAACTTTTTTGTTTAATTCCAAACATAGGTTATCCTATGCAAAAAATATATAAAAATATGTCAAAAAAAGAGGGATTTTGTCCCTCTTTTTTAACCTGCATTTTCGCTGTCGCCCTCTATTTTAACAAAATCTTCACCCTTTAAAAAATCAGGCAATTCTTCATTAAATTCAAGGTCTGCAACATCACGGAACAAGGTTTCGCCCTTAGGTGCGTCCTCTTCCTCCCTAATGGTTTTAATTCTTTCAAGTAATTGTTCATAATCTGGCAAATC
The DNA here is from genome assembly GCA_017621525.1 of Clostridia bacterium. GTDB lineage: Bacteria > Bacillota > Clostridia > Christensenellales > UBA1242 > Caccovivens. Next base: position 30,290 of record JAGASX010000017.1, on the reverse strand, counting down.
TGACAGATTTTGCACATTAAATCTTTTAAGGAAATTGTCAGTTGTGCCAAACATAAGTGGCTTGCCAACCGCATCTTTTCTGCCAACAACTTCAATCATATTTTGGTCAATCAATATTTGCACGGCATAGTCAGAGTTTACCCGTCTTATATCCTCTATTTCAAGTTTTGTGATTGGTTGTTTATAAGCAATAATCGCAAGTGTTTCAAGTGCCGCCCTTGTAAGCGATTTTTCGCGAATTGGGTTTAAAACATCACCTATAAAATTTGCATATGCAGGGTTTGACGACAATTGCACTTTGTTTTTATATTGTATGATATGTATGCCCCTATCTTTGCAAAACTCTTCCTGCAAAGATGTTATTGCCTTTTCAATTTCTTTGGTTGAAACCTGCAATTTTTCTGCCAAAAAGTCCTTTTCAATGCCATCACCGGCTACGAAAAGTACAGATAAAACAACCTCTTTTAAATTAAGTAATGTATCAAAATTTGCCATATTAGTCCTCGTTTGAAATAATATTTATTTGTCCAAAAATGCCAACTTGCTCAGCACGGATATTTTGAAGTTTTAAAAGTTCCAAAAGTGCCAAAAAGACGTTTATCATTTCACTTTTAGTCATATCAGCAACAAACAAATCTTCAAAAGGAAAGCGTTTGTGCTCTCTGGCATAACTTCTTATGGAAAGGATTTTTTCAGCAACAGTAAATCTGTCTTTTACAATTTTCTTTGGCTCTTCTTTCTCTTTACCTCTTGCCTCTGACCTTGCAAGAAGCCCAGCAAAGGCGTCAAGCAGTTTATCAAGCACCATATCTTTGATTATGATTTTAACTTTCTCAGTTTCCTTGCCCGGCGCACGATACATTTTGTTTATATCTTCTATTTCGCGCAGTCTTGCACCCGTTTCCTTAAAAAGTTCATATTCTTTAAGGCGTTGAAGAAGAAGTGTTTCACTGTCCTCTTCCTCAAAATCTTCCTCTTCATCAACAGGCAGAAGATGCTTTGATTTTATTTCAATAAGTGTTGCTGCAACGGTGATAAATTCGCTTGCCCTATCCATATCCACAGAGGAAAGGTCTTGCATATATTCAAGATACTGCTCGGTAAGCGAGGCAAGTTTAACGCTCATAATATCAAGTTTAGATGATTTTATAAGGTGCAAAAGCAGGTCAAGTGGCCCCTCAAAATTATCAAGTTTAAAACGCACAACTTCATCGGTAAAAGAAAGTTGCTCGGTTTCAACTTTCTCGCCATTCACGCTATCAAATTGCGTTTGAATTTCTTTTTCCATAGTGTTTTCATCAAAGATTATACCCTATAATCCATTAAAAAGCAAGCAATTTAACATAGATTATAAAGCACAAAAAAACACCAAGTTTTGGTGTTTTCTTGTTTACCATGCTGTTATGATATTATCAAAGCAGTCTTTAAGTGAAACCTTATCTATATTTGTTTTTACAATTAAATCCACTTCTTTTATTATATTGCCCTCTTGGGTTATAATCGCCCTGCCCACTTTGTCGCCTGCAATTGTTGGGGCATTGATTTTGTCTGGTTTTTCATAAGTTACGTCAAACTTGCTGTTTTCACCCTTTTTCATAACAACCGAAAAACATTCTTTTGCATATACTTCGGCGTTGTCAATTTTGCCTTTACTTACAGGTAAATTAAAAAGTGGTGAAGTCATGCCCAAGATTTCTCGGCTTTCAAAATTGGCAAATCCATAATTGAAAAGTTTTGAACATTCATTAAAACGCGTTTTGCTGTTTTCTGCACCTATGATAACCGATATAAGCCTCATATTGTTGCGTTTTGCAGAGGCAGAAAGACAGCATCCAGCCTCATTTGTGGAGCCGGTTTTTCCACCGTCGCAACCCTCATAATATCTTACAAGTCTGTTGGTGTTTACAAGTTCTGTTTTTCTGCCAGACGGATGGGTAAGTTCATCCATCCAAATAGTGCTGTATTTATGATAGATGTCATGCTTGCTTACCTGTTTAAGCACAATTGCCGAGTCGTAGGCACATGAATACTGCTCTGGTGCTGGAAGCCCTGTGCAATTTGCGTATATGGTATCATTCATGCAAAGTTCCCTTGCCCTTATATTCATTTTGGCAACAAAAGCCTTTTCGCTTCCGCTGATATGTTCAGCAAGGGCAACCGATGCATCATTGGCTGACGCCATGATAACGCTTTTTAAAAGGTCGCTGGCAGTGTACTCTACATATGGGTCTATAAATACCTGACTACCGCCCATACTTGATGCATTTTCTGTTGTAGTGATAAGGTCGGTTTCTTTAAGTCTGCCAGCCTCCATTTCTTCAAGAGTAAGAAGAATTGTCATAAGTTTCACCATGCTTGCAATAGGCAGATGTTTTTTTGCGTCCTTTTCAAAAAGCAGTTCTCCCGAAGCGTAGTCAACAAGGCAAGCAGATTTGCTTGTAAGTTCCACTTCGCTTTGGGCTGATGCAACAAATCCAGCACTTCCACAATATGTTGTAAGAAGTACAATAAACATAATACAAAATATTGAAAATCTTTTAAGCATAAGAAATTTCCTCCTTTTGATAGTTTGAGCGTAAAAGAAAGAAATATACAAGAAATATTATATAACCAAAATTATTGTTGGGCTGAAAATTGCAAAAAGAATTGACTCTATAAGGCAAATTGAAAAAAGCAGAATTAAGATGAAAACAATAATCTTTATTCGCTCTCCCCGCCAACTTACAAAGCCACACTCTTGTTTGCATAAATTTCGGTGAAGTAGAAATAAAAGTGCAAGGGCACACAATGCAAGCAATTGGCAAGGCAAAACTATAATAAACGCCGTTACAATCCCGGCAATGCCATTTGTAGAAATTATAAGGCATATGTTTATTCCCAAAAGATATGCCCTATATGAAAGAAACAGCATTGCAAGTGGCGAAAGCCATTTTGAGAAAGAACAACCAAAGCAGATGAAAGCCACTATCAGCATTGAGAAAAGACGTGAGAAAAAACCGAAATTTTTAAAACAAACAGCGCCCAAATTTTTAAGGTTGTCATAACATATTTTTGTTTTTATTGCAACAATAATGCCTGTTAAAAAGGTGATAAAAAGCACAACTGAAATGATTATAACAAACATTTTGTTTGTTTTTAAGCAATCTGCAACAAATGTAAAATTGGGTTTTATTGTGCGATTTTTGTTATTTCTTGTCATACTTTAATTTATGTTGTTTTTTGCACAATAGACCAAAAAAAAAGCAAGGTAAGCCCCTGCTTTGTTTTAATATAATTCTATAAGTTTTTCGGCAAACATTTTTACGTGCTCGTAAGTTAATCCGCCTTGGAAATATGCGATATATGGTGCACGAATTGGGCTGTCGCAAGAAAGTTCCAGCGACGCACCGCCCACAAATGTGCCGGCTGCCATAATTACTTGGTCGTTATAACCCGGCATATCCCATGGAAGTGGCAACGCAAAACTATCTACCGGCGAAATTGTTTGAACGGTTTGAACAAACTTAATTAATTCTTCTGGCGTGTTGAAAACCACCGATTTGATTATGTCTTGTGGTTTTTCATTGTTTTCTGGGATTATTTTATATCCTTTATCTTGCATGATTTGTCCAACCAAAAAGCAACCTTTAAGTGCTTGGGCAACTGTATGTGGCGACATGAAAAAACCTTGATAGAACATTCTGTAACCCATTTCAAAAGAGCCAAGTTCCAACTTTAACGATGGGTTTGTGTATCTGGTTGCAATAAGGTCTATTGCTTTTTCTGTACCAACAATATATCCCCCTGTTGGGGCAAGTCCACCCCCCGGATTTTTAATAAGTGAGCCGACTATAACGTCAGCGCCAACATTGGTAGGCTCTATTCTATCAACAAATTCACCATAGCAGTTGTCTACAACAATATATGTTTCTGGCGAAAGTTTTTTTACACCTTCAAAAAGTTCTTTCATTTTATATGGCGAAAGTGCCTTTCGATTGCTGTATCCACGCGACCTTTGCAGGTATACCATTTTAGGCTTAAGTGCCTCCACCTCGGCAAAGATTTTTTCAAGGTCAAACTCGCTGTTTTCTTTTAAATCTATTTGTTTGTAAATTACGCCATAATCTTCAAGAGAACTGTTCCCTTTGCCAAACAAGGTGTCATGAATGGTATCGTATGGCAGGCCTGTTACTGTAAGCATTGTGTCGCCACTACGCAAAATTCCGTAAAGCACAGTGGTTATAGCGTGAGTACCGCAGGTAAGAATTGGCGAAACAATAGCCTTTTCACCACCAAAAACTTTGGCGTAAATTTTGGCAAGCGTATCTCTGCCTACATCATCATAGCCATAACCGGTTGATCCATGAAAGCATTGGCTTGAAACCCTAAATTCATTGAAAGCGTCAAGCACCTTTTTTTGGTTGTAAAAGGCAATATCATCAATTTCTTCAAATTGTTTTGCAAGTTTTTTCTCTGCCTCTTTGATTATTATTGTTGCATCAGCCATTTTTCTATCTCCTTTTTCATCATTTCAATTTCTGCCTCTACTGAAACGTCCACCATAGATACATTTGTCATTCCTCGAAGGAAAGTCATTTGTCTTTTTGCATAGTTTCTTGTGTGCTGGCTTATAAGGTCTTGCATTTGTTGCAATGAAATTTCCCCATTTAAATATGGCAAAACCTCTTTATAGCCAATTGCACACATTGGTTGACAATTGCCGTATTTTTTGTATAACGCTGAAACCTCTTCTACAAGCCCATTATCAACCATAATTTTTGCACGCCTATTTATTCGGTCATACATTTTTTCGCGTGGCATTGTAAGGGCGAAGATTTTAAAATCAAACTCTACTTCCCCATTTTTCTGTTTCCCCTCTCCAAAATTTGCAATTTCAAGGGCACGGATAAGGCGAACGGTGTTGAATTTGTCGGTATTTTTTGCAAGTTCTGGCGATTTTTGGGCAAGCAATTCAAATGCCTTATCATTGCCATTTTCTTGAATGAATTTTTGCATTTGTGCCCTAAATTCTGTGTGCTTTTCGGTGCCACCAAAATTGTAGCCCTCAACAAGCGCCTTAACATACATAGCCGTTCCGCCAACAATTATTGGCAACTTGCCATTTTGGGTGATTTCTTTTATACAATTTTTGGTGTATGACACAAATTCGCTTGCCGAAAAATCTTGGTCGGGCTGGACGATGTCAATCCCATAGTGATAAACGCCCTGCATTTCCTCTTCTGTAACTTTTGCCGAGCCAATATCAAAGCCCCTAAAAACTTGAACAGAGTCGGCAGAAATTATCTGTCCGTTATATGTTTTTGCAAGTTCTACACCCATTGCTGTTTTACCAACACCTGTTGGCCCTAAAATAAACAAAACTTTTGGTTTGCTTTTCATGCCTACACAATCCTTTTAAACATCTTTTCAAAGTCTTTTTTAGTAAGAACAAGGGTTATTGGTCTGCCGTGTGGGCAAAGCATAACGCCCTCGCGGACTTTTTCAATAAGATAAGCACAATCGTCAATTGAAATTGTATCGCCCGCCTTAATTGCGTGTTTGCAGGCAGTTTGACAAAGTTTGTTGTGTATAAAGTCGCTTGGTTTTTTATCTATATTTTCACTTTCACCCAAAATTTCATCTACAAACTTTTGCAGATTTATGAATGACAAAAGATATGGCACACTGGTGATTGAATAGTTGTTTCCTTCGCATACAACATCAAAGCCAATTTGCGCAAGGTTTGGCAAAATATTGTCAAGAATATTTGCCTCTTTTGCACCAACCTGAAAAGAATACGGTGCAAGCAATTGTTGTTTTGCAAGATTGTTTTTATCTACGCTTTCAACAAGTTTATCGTACAAAAGCCTTTCATGACCAGCGTGTTGGTCGATGAAATATACAGCGTCATCATATTCAACCGCAATATATGTTTTGAAAATTGTACCCAAAATTTTCATTTCATCTTTTACGTTTGCCGAAAGAAACTTCTCTTCAACAGATTTTTGTTGGATTTCCCCTATAAAATCGCCCTCTGCCTGAGCAAATGCAAGTTCCGTCGGAGAAGTTTTGTCTTTTATTGAAAGGCTGGACAGAGCGTGAATATCTTTTTTGGATACTTGAAGTTGACTTTCTGTATAAGTGTTTACCGAAAGAGGAACTTCCTTGATTTTTACCTCTTCCGTTTGACTGTTAATTTTGAAACTAACTCCGTCCAGAGGTTTATTATCTTCTGCTTGTTTTACCCATGTGAATGGTTGTTGAATGGTTGCAGGTTTTTCCTCTTCTTGTGGTGCAATGAAGTTTTGAATTTGGTCGATTGAGTAAAGGGCATTTTCAACCGCTTTACGCATCATAGAATAAATTTTGTTTGGGTTTTCAAACTTAACTTCCCTTTTTGATGGGTGCATATTTACATCTACACAATCTGCCGGCAATGTGAGCGATATAACAAAAACAGGAAACCTGCCTTTCATAAGAAAAGAATCAAACACAGCATTTACACTTGAAGAAATTATATAATTTTCTACACTTCTGCCGTTTACAAAAATTGTTTGTGCGGTGCGGTTGCTTTTTGAATATTTTGGTTTTGTAACAAATCCGTATATTTTATATTCGTCTTCCTTATAGTCTATTTCAACAAGGTTGTCGTAAACTTCGCGACCATAAATTGTATATATTATATCTTGCATACTACAAGATGCTGTATTATAAACCTGTTTGCCGTCTACATAATACTGAAAAGCAATTTCGCTGTGAGAAAGCATAAATTTTTCAACTAAGTGTGTAACTTCCCCCTCTTCGGTTTTTGCCTTTCTTAAAAATTTTGCACGAACAGGCGTATTGAAAAATAAGTTTGAGCATGAAATCGTTGTGCCCTTTGTGCGAGCAATTTCTTGCACCTTGCCAAAAACTCCACCATTTACACTGATTGAATATCCCGCCAAACTTTCGGCAGTTTTGGAGGAAAGTTTTACCTGACAAACTGACGCAATGCTTGCAAGAGCCTCGCCACGGAAGCCAAGGCTGACAATGCTGTCAAGGTCTGTTTCTGTTTTTATTTTGCTGGTTGCGTGTGGAAGAAAGGCAACTGTAAGGTCTTCCTTTTCAATTCCGCAACCGTCATCTGTTACGGTGATATTTTTTATTCCGCCCTCTTCAATTTCAATTTTTATACTTGTTGCGCCAGCGTCTATGCTGTTTTCAACAAGTTCTTTAACAATTGATGCAGGTCTTTCTACAACTTCGCCTGCTGAAATGCGGTTATAAACACTTGGTGGTAGTTGGTTAATTTTCATCAATACCCTCCTTTGCCCTGCCTACAAGGTCATTTAAAAGGTCAAATGCAGACATAGGCGAAACTCTGTTTATATCTACATCCCTTAAAATTGAAAGTATTGAAAGGGCAAGTTTTGTGTTCTCTTGTGCCTGATTTTTTCTTTCTTTAAATAAATTTACATCAAGTTTTTGATTTACCGCCTCTAAGTTTTCCGAAATTTCTTTTGAACGAGAAAGCACCTCTGCTGGAAGTCCTGCAAGGCGTGCAACTTCTATACCAAAACTTTTGTTTGCCCCGCCACGCACGATTTTACGCAAGAATACAACCCTGTCATCAACCTCTTTGACTGCAATTTTATAGTTTTTAACGCCGTCTAAAACGCCTTCAAGTTCTGTAAGTTCATGATAATGGGTTGCAAACAAAGTTTTAGAGCCAAAATGTTTTGAAATATGTTCTACAACCGACCACGCAATTGAAAGACCGTCGAAAGTGGACGTTCCTCTGCCAATTTCATCAAGAATTATAAGGCTTTTATTGGTTGCATTGGCAAGAATATGGGCAACTTCGCTCATTTCCACCATAAAGGTACTTTGACCAAATGCAAGGTCGTCAGACGCCCCCACCCTGGTAAAAATTCTGTCTATAATTGGAATTGTTGCCTCTTTTGCGGGCACAAAACTGCCAATATGGGCAAGAAGTGCGATGATTGCAACCTGCCTCATATAAGTGCTTTTACCAGCCATGTTAGGCCCGGTGATTATCATTATTTTGCTTTCTGTTTCATCAAGGTATGTGTCGTTGGCAACAAATCTGCCGTTTGTAAGAAATTGCTCAACAACCGGATGCCTGCCCTCAACAATGTTTAACGCCTTTACCGAAGAATTGATTGTTGGCTTTGTATAGTTGTTTTTAACCGCCACCACAGCAAGCGACAAAATTGCGTCAAGGTTTGCAAGTGCCGATGCTGTTTGTTGAATAGAGCGGATATATCCCATAAGTATTCTTTTAATTTCGGCAAAGATTTCCCCTTCAAGTTGAATAGCCTTTTCTTCTGAGCCGAGTATTTTATCTTCTATGGCTTTAAGTTCTTCGGTTATGTACCTTTCGTTATTTGATACCGTCTGCTTTCTTTGATAGCGAAGTGGCACTTTATCCAACTGACTTTTGTTGACTTCTATAAAGAAGCCAAAAACTCGGTTATATGATATTTTCAGGTTTTTGATGCCTGTTGCCTCTATCTCTTTATCTTGAAGTTCATTAAGCCACTTTTTACCCTCTGTGCGAGCGTCTTTATATTCATCAAGTTCTTTATTGAAGCCTCGTTTAATAAAACCGGTATCTTTGGCGTAACTTAATTCCTCGCTGATTGCGTTGTTGAGAAGAGTTACAATATCTTGCATATCAACAAGTCCGGCGTTTATCTTTTTTAAGAAAGCGCTATCTCCGCCACCAATAAGTTTTTTAACTTGTGGTACAACGGCAAGCGACCTTTTAAGTGAATTCAATTCCCCCGGTTGAATACTACCATAGGCAATTTTGCCCGACAGGCGTTCTATATCATAAACGTCTGACAAAAGTTCTGTAAGTCTATCCCTTAAAATAAGTTTTTTAGAAAGTTCTTCAACGCCATCAAGTCTTTCATTGATTTCTTTTGCGTTTTGCAAAGGCTCGTCCACCATTTTACGCAGGCACCTTGCCCCCATACTGGTTTTTGTTTTGTCCAAAACCCACAAAATAGAGCCATATTTTTTACGCTCTCGGCTTGACTCTACAATTTCAAGATTTCTTCTTGTGTTGAGGTCAATTGTCATAAATTGTGTGTTTTTTACAAATTCAATTTTGTTTATATTTGTAAGGCTTCTTTTTTGCGTTTCCTTTAAATATTCAAAAAGAGCACCCGCACCGCAAATTATCTCGGGTTTGCCCGAAAGTTCATACACGCTTTCAAAGTTTTCACCAAATTGGTTTTTCAGCGTATCTGTTGCTGTTTGTTTATCAAATGCCCATTCATAATATTCATTAAAGCGGGCAATGCCTTGAAGTTTTGTAATTCCAAGGTCTTCATAAAAGGCTTTGGCGTCGATATTACCAATTACCTCCGCAGGCATTACTCGGGCGATAAGGTCGCTTAATTCATTCTCTTTTTTACCGCCCTCGATAAGAAGAACGTCAAATTCACCGGTTGAAATATCAACATAACTTACACCTATTTTACCGCCATTTTTGTAAAGGGACATAAGATAGTTGTTGCGTTGCCCTTCAAGCATTTCTTCATCAATAAGTGTACCCGGAGTGATTACGCGTACAACATCGCGGTCAACCATTTTTACGCCTTTTTGTGGTTGGGTAAGTTGCTCACATATTGCAACTTTGTGGCCGTTTGCAACAAGTTTTGCAATATATGTTTGCACCGCATGAAAAGGAACTCCGCACATAGGTGCTTTCTCTGGCAAGCCACATTGTTTGACTGTAAGTACAAGGTCAAGTTCTCGGGAGGCAACAATTGCATCGTCAAAAAACATTTCATAAAAGTCGCCCATTCTGTTAAGCAAAATACAGTCTGGGTATCTATCTTTTATGTGTTTATATTGTCGCATACCCGGCGAAAGCAATTTTTCGTCTACTTTGTCTAACATATCCCCTCCTTTTTCATTTGAAGTTCTTTTTCTATTTGAAGCAAAGTGTTTACCCTGCGGTTTTTGACTTGTTCCTCAATTTGCCCCTCCATTTTGCTGGCAACAGTACCCTCACGTGGAGAATACATAAAGGCAAAAATGCTGTCGTATTCCACCTCTTTTACAAGTGTGCAGGTGTCGGCAAATTCCTCTTCTGTTTCTGTTGGAAAACCAACGATAAAGTCGGAAGTGATACGGCAATTTGGAATTTTGTTTTTTATTTTATTTATAATTTCAAGGTATTTTTCCCTGGTATACTTTCTGTTCATAAGTGCCAAAATGCGGTTGTTTCCGCTTTGGGCTGGCAGGTGAATTGATTTTTCTATCTTTTCCTCGCTTGCAACAGCATCTATCACATCATCAGTTAAGTCCTTTGGGTGAGATGTCATAAATGACAATGTAAAATCGCCATCAATTTTGCAAATTTCATGCAAAAGATTGGCAAAGGACACCGGGTTTTCAAGGTCTTTACCATAAGAGTTTACATTTTGCCCCAAAAGAGTGATTTTTTTATATTTACCCTCTTTTAAAATTTCTTTAACTTCATTTATTATGTTTTCTAATTTGCGAGATTTTTCCCTTCCTCGAACATATGGCACTATGCAATATGTGCAAAAGTTGTTGCACCCTTGCATAATATTCACCCACGCGTTTTCACCGCTGGTGCGTTTATATGGCAGGGTTTCATCAATATCCCCCTCTTCCCAAATTTCAAGTTGACGCCCCGTTTTGACAGCCTGTATATAATCGCCAAGTTTTGGCAGATTGAATGTGCCAATTACAATATCTATAAATGGAAATGTTTGCATAAGTTTTTGGGCGGTTGCCTCTTTTTGCGTCATGCACCCACACACAGCAATTATAAGGTTTTTGTTTTTCTTTTTCATCTTTTTAAGGTTGCCAACATTGCCTAAAACTCTGTCCTCTGCTCCCTCTCTTATTGCGCAAGTATTAAAAACAATTATGTCAGCCTCTTCCCTTGTTTGCCCACATTCATATCCCAAATTTTCAAGTATTGTTGCTATTTTTTCAGACTCATGAACGTTCATTTGACAGCCATAAGTTACAATAAAATATTTCATTCTTTCCTCTTTTGACGGGCAAACTCGCCCTTTACTTAATATAATCAATATGATTATACTATAAATAAAGGAATTTTTCAAATAAAAATTTACAATATAAAGCAAATAATTTATGAAATATTAAACATAATAACAACTGATGAAAAAGTTTTTAAAGTGGTCGATGATTATTTTGGGCATTTTGCTGGCTCTTGCATTGGGCGGGCTGGGGCTTTATGTGTCATCTGTGTATATCAACGCAAGCACAATTGAACTTAACGAAGAAGTTTTATCTTCGCCTTCACTGACCTTGCAAGTGTTCGACAGCGACAACAAGCCCATAAAAGAAGAAAACCAAATAAACAAAGCCTATGCGAAACTTGAAACGCTAAATCCACACACCATTGACGCGTTTTTATCTATTGAGGACAAAGATTTTTACAAGCATAGCGGTGTGAATTATAAAAGAATTGCAAAAGCAATGGTAAGCAATTTAAAATCACGTTCCTTTAAAGAAGGCGCAAGCACAATCACCCAGCAACTTGTAAAAAACACCCATTTAACCAGCGAAAAAACAATCGTTCGCAAAATTAAAGAGGTTGCGCTTGCCAAAAAGTTGGAAAAATCTTACAGCAAAGATGAAATTTTGGAGTTGTACCTTAATGTGGTATACTTCGGCAACAATTGCTATGGAATTGAAAGTGCATCAAACTATTATTTTTCAAAGCCTGCAAAAGATTTAAGTGTTATTGAAAGTGCAACTTTATCCGCAATGCTTAAATCACCTGCCAAGTACTCGCCAATTAAAAACCCAAAAAACAGCCTTTCTCGGCGAAATTTGGTTATGAAACAGATGATGAATTGTGGCAAGTTGAGCGAGGTTGATTATTATAAATTAAAAGAGCAAAAAACAATCTTAAAACTTAACAAAGAAAGCCATAATCGGCTTAATTCTTTCAGCCAAGCGTCGATTGACGAAGCAGAAAAAATTATGGGACTTCCAGCAAGGCAACTTGCTATAAATGGATATAAAATTTACACCTCACAAAACCAGCAAAAGCAAAAAGCACTTGAAAAGGCGTTTAGCCAGCAAGAACTTTCTTGCGACAGTGCTGGCATTGTGATTGACAATGAAAAAGGTGCAGTTGAGGCATATATTGGAAACAGCAGTTACAAAATTTTAGATGCAAAACGACAACCTGGCTCTTGCATTAAACCGGTTTTGGTGTACAGTCCGGCACTTAATGAGGATATCATTTATCCTTGCACCCAAATATTGGACGAAAAAGTTACAATCGGCGATTATTCCCCTAAAAATGTTGGCGATGTGTATCGCGGTTATGTAAGTGTACGCGAGGCATTGTCTAAATCTATGAACATTCCGTCAGTAAAAGTGCTTTCTTATGTGGGCATTGACAAAGCAAAGGCATACGCCCAAGATATGGGATTTACCTTTGATGAAAATGATACAAGTTATACTCTTGCACTTGGCGGTATGACTTATGGTGTGAATATTTTGCAGTTGTGCGGTGCGTACAGCACTTTTGCAAATGGCGGAAATTTTATACAGCCCAAATTTGTATCTTATATCACAGACAAAAACGGTAAAATTGTTTACATAAACGACCACCACTCAAGCAAAGTTTTGCGTGAGGATAGTGCATATTTAATTACCGATATGCTTAAAACTTGTGCACAGAGCGGTACAGCCAAACGGCTTGCCGAACTTGATTGCGAAATAGCGTCTAAAACAGGTACGGTTGGAAAAAGTGGCAGTAAAGAAAACCTTGATGCATGGAATGTTTCCTACACCAAAGCCCAAACTTGTGGAGTATGGCTTGGCGAACTTGACAACACTCCTATTCTTTACGCGGGAGGCAACCAGCCAACCGAAATTGTAAAATCATATTTTGCTGAAATAGGCGACAATTCACATTTTGAAAAACCTAATAGTATTGTAGAACGAAAAATTGATAGCGAAGAACTGTCATCAAATCACCGCGTAGTTTTGGCAAACACATACATACCTGAAAGGTATACCAAAACAGAAACTTTCTCTGTTTTTAACTTGCCAACAGAAATTTCCCAAAAATTCACCAAAGTTGACAAGGTGAAAGTTGCAAGTCGCGTTGAAAATGGCAATGCTGTTATTGAATTTGACGCCAAAGATTTTATGACTTACAAAATTGAAAGTGAAGGAAAAACCATTCAAACAATCAGTGGAAAAGATGGATTGCAAAAGGTTGTTATTCCCCTTTTAAATGAACGCCAAAAAGTTTGCATCACCAATTTTTACACCCTTATGCCAGAACTTATTGAACGGCAAGAAATAAGTTTTCTGCGAAAGCAACCCACCCAATCAAACAAGTGGTATATTTAAAAAGCATCACCAAAATCGGTGATGTTTTTTAAGGTAGTATGTTATTATTATATAACATAATAGCCCATTATTTCTTATTTATATCGTAGCCCTCTTTATTGTCTTTTACTATATAGCCAAGAGCGTCAAGTTGACTGCGAAGCGCGTCGGCGGTAGCCCAATCTTTATTTTGTTTTGCCTGCCAACGTTTTTGGGCAAGGTCTTTTACCTCTTGTGGAATATCCCCCTCTTTATTGTTGACAAAGGCAACAACCTCTTTGCTGTCGTTTACAAAAAGCCCTAAAATTTTATATGCTTTTTTTACGCCGTTATAGTCCGCTATAACGCTTTTATCATTTTCTGCAAGTTTCTTTTGCATGGTTTTGAAAATATCAAAAAGGTATGAAAATGCTTTTGGGCTGTTGAAGTCATCTTGCATTGCCTCATCAACAAGTTTTTCATATTCCCCATTTATTTCATCAGTGATTGGGAATTTTTCTTGTACGGCAAGAAGTGTTTTATGGAATGAGTATATATGTTTTTCTGCCTGTGCAAAAACGGCTTCGGTAAGGTTAAGGTCGCTTCGGTAACTGTTTTGCAAAAGTGCAAACTTTACAACCTCTGGATGGTACTTTTTCATTAAGTCTTCCAAAATTATTGAATTGCCAAGGCTTTTTGACATCTTTTGTCCGTCAACCTTTATAAGGCCGTTATGAATCCAATATTTTGCAAATTGTTTGCCTGTAAGAGCCTCTGTTTGAGCAATTTCATTTTCATGATGAGGGAAAATTAAATCTCTTCCGCCACCATGAATATCAATTTGGTCGCCAAATGCCTGCATATTCATGGTTGAACATTCAATATGCCAGCCCGGTCTGCCTTTCCCCCATGGTGAAAGCCAATATGGTTCACCCGGTTTGGCACTTTTCCAAAGTGCAAAGTCAAGTGGGCTTTGTTTTTCCTCATCATTATCAATGCGGTATCCGTTTTTAGCGTCTTCCAAATTTCTGTTTGAAAGGCAACCATATTTTGCGAATTTATCTACGCTGTAATATACGTCCCCCTTTGAGGTTGGGTATGCATACCCCTTTTCAATAAGTGTTTGGGTGAAGTTTATTATATTTTCGATATTTTCTGTTGCTTTAAGCCAAAGTGTAGGCTCATCAACCTGAAAATAATTCATCTCATTATCAATTTTAGCAATCATTTGTTTGGCGTAATCGGCAGAATCTACGCCAAGTTTATTGGCGGTTGCTATGATTTTATCATCTATATCTGTATAGTTTCGGGCATAAGTAACCTTAAACCCATTCTTTTCAAGCACCTTTCTTATTATATCATAAACGAGGGCTTGAAAAAGATGCCCTATGTGGGCGTTGCCTGAAACGGTGATTCCGCAGGCGTACATCTTGACATTGTTTGCGTTTAGAGGCACAAAATCCTCCTTGCGTCTTGTCAAGGAATTATATATTTTAAGCATGGTATCTCCTTATTTTCTATATGATTTTATTTAAAAAATTGTTTAATTTTTCAAGGGTATAGTCAATTTCTGGAGAAGATGCACCAAGCGATTTTTCTATATCTTTTAAAAATGCATCAAGTTCCGCCCTGCCCTTGTTTGTAAGTTCTATCATACGACATCGTTTATCTAAACTTGATTTTTTAAGAAGTATACACCCCTCTTTTTCAAGTTCTGCCGTCATAAGTGCAAAATTGGTTTTTTTGATGCCAAGTTTCTCGATTATCATGCCAATTGAAAGGTTTTCATAAAGGGAACTGAAAAACAAAATTTTCATTCGCAACAAAGACCCCTCTCTGTTTCTTTTCAACAGATTTTCAAGCAATGATTCAATTTCTATGATTTTTTCCGCTCTTTTCATATTGTTCTCTTTTTCGTATATAGTATATATAAATTTATTTCTTTTTGCAAGCGTTTTTGCTTGATTTTCGGATACTTTGATATTAAAATATAAATATGCAGATTGAAGGAACCGTTGAAGAAATTATTTTTCGTAACGATGCAAATGGTTACACTGTTTTTATTTTGGATTTTAAGTCTACGCCTGTTGTTTGCGTGGGCAAGCTTATTAACGCCAACATTGGCGAAAATCTTTCGCTTGAAGGCGAATATGTGAACAATGCAAAATATGGTTACCAATTTGCTTTCACCTCTTATGAAATTGTTTTGCCAACCACGCTTGCCGGCATTGAGAAATATTTGGCATCTGGGCTTATTAAAGGTGTGGGACCTGTTACCGCGCGCAACATTGTAAATCATTTTAAAGAGCAAACATTTGATATTATTGAAATGAGCCCATCTTCTTTGGCAGAAGTACGCAACATTTCTATTAAAAAAGCCTTGGAAATTGGAGAAAAGTTTAAAGAACTTAAAAAACTTCAAAATACTGTTATGTTTTTACAAAAATACAACATAACAACCAATATGTCGCTGAAAATTTATGACATATACGGCGACAAAACTGTGGATATTGTAAAAAATAATCCATATCGTCTTGTGGAAGATGTGCAAGGCATTGGCTTTTTAACTGCCGATAAGATTGCACAAACTATTGGCATACCGCACAACAGCGAATATCGTGTGCGTGCGGGAATTTTGCACACTTTAAATAGTGCCGTTGAAAAAACAGGTAACACCTTTCTGCCAAAAGTTATGTTGCTTGCCCAAGCTAGCAAACTTTTGGAACTTGACCACGTTGCAAATGAAGAGTTGTTTGCCTCTGCCCTTGATAGTTTAACCCTTGACAAAACATTGCTTGTTATGTGGCAGGAAGAATATGAAATTGTAATGCCATCTAAATACTATTTTTATGAAAGTTCTGTCGCGCAAAAATTGGCACTTTTAAACTGCTCGCAAATCACGCGAAAGCAAGATGTTGAAGAAGCCATTAAGCACTTTGAAGAGAAATTTGCCATTCAGTTTCATGAAGAGCAAAAAAATGCAATTACAACCGCGATAAACAGCGGTGTTTCTGTGATTACAGGTGGGCCCGGAACTGGAAAAACTACCATTGTGAAATGCATTATTGAAATTTTAAGGCAGAATGACCAGCGTTTTATGTTGCTTGCACCAACAGGCCGTGCATCTAAAAGGCTTGCCGACAGCACAGGCGAAGAGGCAAAAACCATTCACCGTGCGCTTGAAATTGCAAATGGCGAGTTATCCTCTTCAAGTCGTTTCGTTTACAACGAAAACAACCCTTTTAAAACAGATTGTGTAATTGTGGACGAGGTTTCTATGGTTGATGTGTCTGTTATGAGCCATCTTTGTAAAGCTCTTCCACGCGACTGCAAACTTATTTTGGTGGGCGACAAAGACCAATTGCCAAGTGTTGGGGCAGGTAACGTACTTGATGACATCATTAAAAGTGGGCTTATAAATCTTTCTATGCTTACAAAAATTTATCGTCAAAGCGACAACAGTCTTATTATTACCAATGCCCACCTTATTAACGCCGGCAAAATGCCTTTTATTGACAACTCTTCAAAAGACTTCTTCTTTGAAGAGCATGAAGATTTGGAAAGTATAAAAAATTCTATCGTGCAAATGGTAACAAAGCGATTGCCTAAATTCACCGGGCTTGAAAGCAGTCAAATTCAAGTGCTTGCACCTCTTAAAGCGGGAGTTTGTGGCATTGACAACCTTAACCGAGCTTTGCAAGAGGCATTAAATCCCCCTGCAATTGCCAAAGTTGACCTTATAGTGGGCGAAAGTGTGTTCCGTACCGGCGATAAGGTTATGCAAACTGCAAACAACTATGGTTTGGTGTGGAAGAAAAAAGTTGGGTTTATTGAGGAAGAAGGCGAAGGCGTATTTAATGGCGACATCGGGTTTATTGAACTTATTGACTATCAAACGGGCGAAGTTGTGGTTATGTTTGAAGATGGGCGTAGGTGTTTGTACCCTCGCACAGAAGTAAGTCAACTTTCGCTTGCTTATGCTATTACCATTCATAAAAGTCAGGGCTCTGAATTTGACGTGGTGATTATTCCTTCTATTGGCGGGCCTAACATGATTTTAACGCGTAACCTTATTTATACAGGTGTTACGCGTGCAAAAAAAATGGTTGTTCTTGTTGGGCAACAGCAAAGTTTAAAACGAATGGTTTCAAACAACTATACAGTGCAAAGGTTTACCTTGCTTAAAAAATTGTTGATTGAAGCCGATAAAAAAATAAGGTTGTTATACGAATAGATGTTTAAAGATAAATTGATTAAGTTTAAAAATTTCCTTTTGGATATGGTTTATCCAAATGATATAAAGTGTATGTTTTGCGACAACGATGTTGCAAATGGTTGCATTTGCGACGAATGTCTTAAAGAAAATATTTTTAATGAAGGCAATCGTTGCATAAAATGTGATGCAAAAATTAAAGAGGGTAATATAGTTTGCGACCACTGCAAAAATCACAAGCGATATTTTGAGCAATGTTTCTGCCCTTTTGATTATACTGGAAAGGTGCGGGCAAGCATTTTGAAATTTAAAAGTGATGGTGCAAAATATTTGGCTGAGCATTTTGTGAAATTTATTTATGAAAAACTTATGATTGAAAATGTTGTTTTTGATGTTATCGTACCTGTGCCATCGCATACAAAAACAATTAAAAAGCGAGGCTACAATCCTGCAAAAGTACTTGCTGATGAACTTGCAAAACTTTCTAACAAGCCTGTTTGTGATGTGCTTTGCAAAAATCAGCCAACCCAAAATCAAAAGTTTTTGAATTTTGAAGAAAGGCAAAACAACCTTAAAGACAGTATAAGCCTTACTGACAGCAAAAGCATAAAGGGCAAAAATGTTCTTATCATTGATGATGTTGTAACCACTTGCGCAACCGTGAACACCTGTGCAAAATTGATGGATAAGGCAGGTTTTGTTTATGTTTGTGCCATTGCAAGAACAAATTTTTAATTTTTTTGACAAATATTTTATTTTTTTATTAAAAATACTTGACAGGCCATTATATTTTATTCTATAATAACAAAGTACAAAAGTTACTCCCTACTTTTGTTATGGCCTCTTGGTCAATCGGTTAAGACATCGCCCTTTCACGGCGGAGTGAGGGGTTCGACTCCCCTAGAGGCTACCAAAAAACCTTGCAAATACAAATGCAAGGCTTTTTTTATATCACAAATCTGTTTTGCGAGGCATCTATTTCAATGGTTTGGTTTATTTCTTCTGTTGGGGCTGGCATAAATATTGTTCCGTTTTCAATTACAATTGTGTAGGTTTGAGGTGCTATGCCCTCTTGCCATGTGATTTCAAGGGTTATCACCCTGTTTTCTTCGCTTACAATAGGTTGAAAAATTGCGTAAATGTTCTCGTTTTCTTGAATTATATATTCATCGGCGGATACTTCCTTATCCCCTATTTTTGTTTTACCAGAAGAAAAATCATCAATGTTTGCGGGCAAGTTTATTACAATGCCAACTCGGCACCCCTCTTCCGTCCAGCCCTTTGCAATGTTGGCTTTATAATACTGCACAACTTCACCCTCTCCGCCAAAGTGTGCAGTATGGGTTATTTCGTCATAAACAAAGGTTAATTCACCGCCTGTGTTATAGTTATCTTGAGATATGGTGGAGTATGGCAGGTTTTTTGATTGACAACCTGTCAAAATAAGGCAAATTAAAAACATTAAAACTATATTTGAAAATTTTTTCATGCCATATTGTTTGCGAAATTTTAAATTTTATTTATCTTTTTTGATTTTTCCCTGTCCAGCACCATTTGAACTTTAAGAACATCTGCCCTTTTTACCGAAAACCTTGCAAAGCAGGTTATGGCGAGGGCGAGAAAAATTGAACAGCCAAAAAATACAATCATACCCAATCCGTTTTGTACAGACATGGCTTGTACAGGTTGGGAAGAATCAAATTTTATTATATCAAGTAAAAAGCCGATAAGCAGAAGTGCAACCGAGTTTGCAAGGTTATATGAAAAGGTAAAATAGCCTGTATATGCACCCGCATTGTTTTTGCCGGTTTTAAAAATTTCCAATGTTACAACATCGGCATACATTGAAAATGGCAGAGAATACATTGCCCCCGCACCAATTCCGCAAAATATAAGGCACGGAATGGCGATATAAAACATTGTATCTGTTGGAACAAATGAGCGGAACAAAAATGTTATGATTGTTAAAAAAACGCCAAAAACGATTGTTGAAAGTGATATGTTTAGTGCACGCTTTTTATCCATGCGTTTGGAAAGGTACACCCACAAGGGTTGCGATGCAATTGCCCCACCAAAAAGTGCAATTAAAACAACTGAAATTTGAGTGCTTGAAAAATGATAGCAATATGTGAAAAGGTGCATACCAACAGATGTTAAAAAGGTTGAGGCGATTGTTGCAAATGAATAGCCCAAAATAACAGAGCGAAAATCTTTTTGTTTAAGCACATTGAAATAGCCTGTAAGCAGGTTTGACAGGCTGAATTTTGTTTTTGGCTCTGTAAAGTTGTACACTTTATGTTTTCTTACATAGCAAAGTGTGGTGAGAATGGTGATTAGTCCCAAAACTATAAGAAGTGCCGAGTTGATGAGTGAAATTTTTATATAACCCATTTGAGTATGGCTGGTTTGAATACCTATTGATATTGAGGACATGAAAAAGTACATTAAAATATTGGGTAAAATCATGCCGATTATATTAAAAACCGTTTTAAAGCCTTGCAGTTTTGACTGCTCGTTATATTCTGGTGCTATATCAATTGCAAGGGCAGAATATGGGGTACCAAAGCAGGTGTTTGCCGTTTCTATTGCAAGCATACCCACAAGTAACCACAAAAATTTCCCCCATTCTGGAAACTTTGCCGGCATTGACCATATGCAGATATTGAGAAGAGCAATGACAAAAATTCCAAAAAACATAAAGCCAAGTCGTTTACCGAAAAATTTGTTTTTGGTGTTGTCTGAAAGGTAGCCAATCAGCGGGTCGCTGACGCCGTCCCAAAGTGAAGAAATGGCAATTGCAATGCCCACAAGTGAGCCGGAAATACCCATAACCGCCGTTGAAAAAAACATGATAAAAGCATTTAAGGTTTGGGACATTGAACTGTATCCCAAACCACCTATGCCATAGCAAAATCTGTTGTAAAATTTAAGGTTGTCTTTCACTGATTTAAGATATGTGAAAAACCTTTAAAATAGAATTATTGAATAAGAAAACATCCACTTCGTTCATGTAGTTCTTGTGTTTCTAAAAAAAACCTGCTTATTGCAGGTTGATTTTTTACTGTTCTTCCTCTTCATCCTCTTCGGTATTAAGGGTTTTGGATTCTTCATCTATCTTTGAATAAAGCAATTGTTCTGCGATTTCAAAGCGAGAATTGTCATACTGGGCAAGGCCAAAGACTTTACGAGAAAGCACTTCCAAAATTTCATTAGTTTCTTCCCTATCTTCAAGAGGAAAGCCAAATGTTACGCCAAGACGCGACACTTTGTTGCCGGTTTTAATGTCTTTATAAATTGCGTTTTCAAACAGCATATATGCCCTATACCCTGTTCCGCAAATGATGTTGTATTTATCTGACTGAATATCTACTTCAATAATAGGGTTTGTTTGTTTTACAATAGAATCAAGGTCTACGCTGAATGGTGATGAAAATGAGTTTTCAATGGCAGATGCAATTTGAAGAGAGAAGTCTTTTGGCTCGTCAAGTTCTTCACAAGAGCCAAACAAAAACTTCTTGCTTGGGCGTTTTGTTTGCCCTGCAATACGGCTTAATTTACGCACATGGAAATATATTTTCTTTCCATGATACCATTTAGACAAAACAAGACCTGCGGTTGACAAAAGGCCGTCGGGAACGTCATAAAAAATTTCCTTTTCTTGCTCTTTGCCCGCTTTTTCAAATCTGTAATATGGCAGGTTTTCTACAATGGTTTTATACACATCTTTAAATGTTGCAAAGCCCACAAAAACAAAGTGATAGTTTTGAACATTTTGCAATGATAATTTTTTAGGTTTCATATTGCCTCTCTTTGTATGTATTGTACAATTTTTATAAAAAAAAATCAAACATTTATAGGTACAAAACAAAAAAAATCCACCTTTTGGTGGATATTTTTATTCTTGGGTTTCTTCTTCGTCAGCAGATGATGCAACGGAAGTTGTTTTGTATGCCTCTTTAACCTTTTCAAAAATTTCCGCATACACGTCTGGTGTTTTTTCAAGGTAAGTTTTAACATTTTCTTTACCTTGTGCAATTTTTTCATCGTTATATGAGAACCATGAGCCTGATTTTTTGATTATATCTTGGGCAAGTGCAAGGTCTACAACGCAACCCACTTGGCTGATGCCTTGTCCATAAACAATATCAAATTCGGCTGTTCTAAATGGAGGTGCAAGTTTGTTTTTAACAACCTTTACAACCGTTCTGTTTCCTATGATTTCTGTGCCGTCTTTGATTGCGTCTTTACGTCTTACATCAAGGCGTATGCTTGAATAGAATTTAAGCGCCTTTCCGCCTGTTGTTGTTTCTGGTGAGCCGAACATTACACCAACCTTTTCACGAAGTTGGTTGATGAAAATTACAGTTGTGTTTGATTTGTTGATTACACCTGTAAGTTTACGAAGGGCTTGGCTCATCATTCTGGCTTGAAGTCCAACATGGCTATCACCCATTTCGCCATCGATTTCCGCCTTTGGAGTGAGGGCGGCAACAGAGTCTACAACCACAATATCCACAGAGCCGGATTTTACAAGGGTTTCGCAAATATTAAGTGCTTGTTCTCCATTATCTGGTTGAGATACAAGCAAGTCGTTAAGTTGAACGCCAAGTTTTTCTGCATAAATTGGGTCAAGTGCGTGTTCTGCATCAATAAAGGCAGCAGTTCCGCCAAGTTTTTGAGCCTCGGCAACAATATGAAGAGAAACTGTGGTTTTACCAGAAGATTCTGGCCCGTAAATTTCAATTACTCTTCCGCGTGGAATACCGCCAATGCCCAATGCAATATCAAGTGTTAAGCAACCTGTTGGGATTACATCAATAGGCTCATTTACCCTATCGCCAAGCTTCATAATTGCACCTTTACCAAATTGTTTTTCAATTTGCAAAAGTGCTTGGTCGAGAGCCTCTTTTTTTGTATTTTTTACAACTTCTTTTGCCATTTTTTACCTCTTTTATTTATCTTTGTTTTCTTGTTCTTCTTCTACAATTTCTTTTGCGATTGCCTCTTCTTCCTTATCTTCTTTGAAAACATGGCGATTTCTTATAAGATAACTTGCACCTGAATAAATTGTAAGGAAGGTTGTAAATGCAAGCAAAATCATAAGAATAAACCTGATGATTGGAAGTGCCTTATTCATTGCCCCTGCGTCAAGGGCTGGTGCGATTGACTGCTCGAAAAATGCAAGGAACATATAAAGTGATACAACAACGTATTGTGCTGTTGCTTTGATTTTTCCGCCCATGTCAGCGGCAAGAACTGTGCCTTTTGAGGCTGCGATTTGGCGAAGTGCGCTTACAATAAACTCTCTTGCCAAAATGATAACAACGCATACAATGCCAAGCCAACTTGGGTAAACAACCGGTGCGCCACCTATTACTTGACCTGCGCAGATAAGCAAAAGTCCTGTCATAATAAGCACTTTATCGGCAATGGTATCAAAGAATTTGCCAAGTGTTGTAACTTGATTGTATTTTCTTGCAATGTGTCCATCTAAAAAGTCTGTAAGGCAGGCACCAATGAAGATGATTGTTGCCACAAGTTTGCTGTATGGAATGAAATCTGCAAGATAGAAAAACACAACAAGTGGTATAAGTAATAATCTTGAAAGTGTTATTTTATTTGGTGTATTCATACAATTTCTCCTTTATAGTCGCTTCCGTCAAAGTCATAAATTTTAACTTTAACAAAGTCAGCAACCTTTACACTATTATTATCCACAAATCGAACCCCAAAGTCAACTGTTGGAGAAAGGTTTTGGCTATGTCCGCAATATTCTCCTGTAGTTTGGTCAAAGAAATCGACAAGAACTTCCATTTCCTGACCTATCAAGGCTTTTGCCTTTTCAATTACAATTGAATTTTGAATTTTGCGAATTTTTCTGGTACGGCTGTTTTTAATAAAATTTTTAACCTGGCCTTTCATATAGAAACTTGCTGTATTAGGCTCTTTTGAATATGGGAAAAAGCCGGCATAATCGAATTTAGTTTGTTTTATGAAGTTGCAAAGTTTTTTAAAGTCCTTACCGCTTTCACTTGGATAGCCAACAATAAATGTGGAGCGAAGGGCAATTTGTGGGTAGTCCCCTCTTATTTTTTCAATAAGTTCTCTTGTGCCATTTTCGTCTACGCGACGCCTCATAGATTTTAAGATTTTGTCGTCGATATGTTGAAGTGGCACGTCAAGATATTTGCACATTTTTTCATTTTTTGATATGTAGGCAAGAAGTTTATCATCAATTCTTTCTGGGTATGCATAATGAAGGCGTATCCATTTGATTTCCTTTATTTTTGAAAGGTTGTCGCAAAGTTTTATTAAAGCATTTTCGCCATAAATGTCTTCACCATATTTGGTTGTATCTTGGGCAACCAAAATGATTTCTTTAACACCTTTTGAGGCAAGGTCTTTCGCCTCTGCTGTCAACTGTTCAATTGGTGTGCTTTTATATCTGCCCCTTATACGTGGAATTGTGCAATAAGAGCAAACGTTATCGCACCCATCTGCTATTTTAAGGTATGCGTAACTTGGACTGTTTGTAAGCACGCGAGAAAACTTTTTGGCTGGTTTTGATTGCTCTATTTGATACAATTTTTCAATAACTCCACAAATATTGTCATTTTCGCGAAGTCTTAAAAAGGCATCAATTTCTGGGAAGTTTGCTTTTACTTCTTCATAATTGCGTTCTGGAAAGCAACCTGTAACAATCACCTTTTCCACTTTGCCTATTTTCTTTAAATGTTCAAACTGCAAAATATTTTCAATTGCCTCTTCTTGTGCGGGCTGAATAAAAGCACAGGTATTTATGATAACTATATCGGCATTTTCTGCCTCTTCAATTATTGTAAAGCCATATTCTTTTAATCTGCCCAACATTTTTTCGAGGTCTACCTTGTTTTTGTCGCAACCAAGGCTGACGGCAGAAACAAGTTTTGTCGTAAGTTGTTGTTTAGTCATATACGTCTCCGAATAAAGCGTAAAATTCATCTATTGTAGTGTATACCACCCTCTGTTTTTGACCTTCGGCGGTGGAAATATAGCCACGCTCTTGCATTTCATCAATTATGCGGGCTGCGCGTGGGTAGCCAATTGACAACTTGCGTTGTACCATAGTAGTTGAGGCTACGCCATTATCTATGCAGATTTTAAGCGCCCTTGGAAGAAGTGGGTCAACCCCGCCATTATTTCCTTCGCCATTGCCACCCGTGTTTTTACCCGGATTGTTGATTGCGTTGAACGCCTCTTCATCAAATATTTCCTCGTTGTTTTCTGTGATATAATTAACAATATCCTTTGTTTCTTGTGTTTCTATTAAACAGCCTTGCAAACGCAAAGGTGAAGAATCGGCAGGTTTGTAAAGCATATCGCCATAGCCCAAAAGTTTTTCTGCGCCCGTTGCACCCATGATAACTTCGCTATCCACCCTGCTGGCAACTTTAAAGGCAATTCTTGCCGGCAAGTTGGCTTTAAGCGTACCTGTTACAACGTCGGTTGATGGTCTTTGTGTGGCAAGAATGAGGTGAATTCCAGCAGCACGAGCCTTGCCTGCAAGTCTGCGAATTTTATCTTCAATTTCATTTTTAGCAACCGCCATGAAGTCGGCAAATTCATCGAAGATTATAACGATGAATGGCATTTTCTTAACCTTGTTTTGAAGGACTTTTTCTGACCTGTTATATTCATCTATATTGCGCACGCGTTCTTCTGAAATAAGATTAAATCGGCGTTCCATTTCATCTACCGCCCATTGCAGTGCGTTGACCGCCTTTGTTGGGTCTGTGATTACCTTTGGAATAACCATGTGTGGCAGTCCCTCATACATGGAAAGTTCTACCTGTTTTGGGTCTATCATCACAAATTTTACTTCGTCTGGCGACGATTTGTAAACAAGTGATGTGATTATTGTATTTAAGCACACACTTTTACCAGAGCCTGTTGTACCAGCAACCAAAAGGTGTGGCATTTTGGCAAGATTGCACACTTTTACATTTCCGGTGATGTCTTTACCCAATGCAAAGGTAAGTGGCGATGGGCTTAATGAAAATTCCTTTGATTGCAGTACGTCTTTGATGCTGACTTTTGCAACTTTGCTGTTTGGAACTTCTATGCCAACAACGCTTCGTCCCGGAATTGGTGCCTCTATTCTTATCTGGCCTTTTGCTGAAAGTGCGTACGCAATGTCGGCATCAAGGGACAAAATTCTTTTTACTGAAATGCCCTCTGGCATTTCTATTTCATAGCGAGTTACCGTTGGGCCGATAACAACATTTTGCACCTTTGCTGGAATACCAAAGTTTTCAAGTGCGTTTTCAAGTGCAACCGATTTCTTTGGTACTTCGTCGCTGAAAATTGAAAGGTCATCGCTTTGGGTTGTAAGCAAATCGAGTGATGGTCGGTTATACTTATATGGAGTGATTTTTTCCTCTTTCTTACCGCCCTCATCATCAAGGCTTACAAAGCGTTTTCTTCTTTCCATTTCGTCTATTGGGCGTTCTGGACGAGCAAAAGGTTTTGTTTCTTCTTGTGCTGGTTTAACCTCTTGTCTATCCCGTGAAAAGAGGTTTTGGCGTGGAGTTTCAATCGTTTTTTGCTCCTCTCTTGCGAATGGATTTTCGCGGGTAAGTCCCCTATCAGTTATGGCATTGTTTCTTTCAAAAATTTGTGGTTTTGGTTGTTCTATAATTGGCTGTTGAGTTGTTTGAATTTCATCAAAATTGAAATATTCATCTTCATTTTTTTCAACTTGGGCGTCGGCAATACGCTCTAACTTTTCCTGTTCTACAACACTTCTTATAATATCCTCTGCCTCGTTTGTGATTTCTTCTGGTGCAATTTCCGTGAGGTCAGCAGGTGCGTCAAACACAATTTCCTCTTGTTTAAGTTCTTCAATATTCTGTTGGATTTCGTTTATTGGAGGGGTTTGAGGCTGTTGAGTGATTGGGCGAGTTCTTCCGCTTGCCTCTGCAATTGAACGCAGGCGTGATTGTTGTGCTTTAAACTTTTCAAGGTCAACTTGTGGGGTTGAAAGCAAATATTCACGCATATTCATGTGCTGTGGCAGTTTTTTATCCTCTTCATGTGGTGGAAGATTTATGTTTTGAGGCGAATAAGGCTGACCTACCATTTGTTTGTTTCCACCAACAAGGCCAAGTTTTTCTCGG
Source organism: Clostridia bacterium (assembly GCA_017621525.1). Classification (GTDB taxonomy): domain Bacteria; phylum Bacillota; class Clostridia; order Christensenellales; family UBA1242; genus Caccovivens. The sequence goes on along the minus strand of JAGASX010000017.1, from coordinate 3,590 downwards.
GCTGTAAGTTCCCTTTTTTCTTCCTTTTGAACATTGCCCGCGAACATAATGTCTGGCTCTTTAATTTGCGCAATTTTTGGATTGTCGCTTTTAATTGCAAATTCTTCTTGTTGTTGGGTGTGTTTACGAGGATTGAATGGGGTTTGCGATTTTTCTTTATCGCGTATTTGAAGTTTGATTGGGTTTGTTTGTTGTTTTGTTTTTCTCATTGAGATAACCATTTCAATGAAAAATGCAAGGGTTACAACAAGGCCTACTGAAAGAATGATGTATGTTGCTGGAAGCCCCATAAGAAATGCAAGTGTGCTTGGCAAAAAGCCAAAGAAAAGTCCGCCTGCGGTGAATTGTTTATGATAGTTGATTGCAATATAATCGCCGTACGACACTTTGGCTGGCGAGCCGGCAAAAATAAGTTGAATTATCATTAAAAATATAATCAAAGAAAGGGTTAAAAGAATGGCATATTTTTTAGGCATAACATACTTTTTGTCGTTTAAAAGAGCAAGTGAAATTACAAAACCTACAACACAAAGTGGGTATACAAAAACGCCAAACATACCCAAGAAAAAGTATTGTAAAAACGGCAATAATTTTGTAACAGAAAACAAAAAGACAAAGGTGGAAATGCCAAGAAAAATCCAGCCTGCTATTGCTTTTATATTTTTATTTTTCTTTTTATCTTTTTTAGAAACTTGAAATGTTGCCATATTGTCCCTTTTAAAAATATATTCACCTCTAATATAGCACAAATAAAAAATATTCTCAACTATCACAGGCATTTTTTGAGAATATTTTGAATTTTTAAGGCGATTTTTGATTTTTTAACTTTCTACATCATTTATGTTTTGGCTGACAGGTGTTATTTTAAGCCCCTTTTCTTGAAGAGTATCAATAATTTTAGGCAGGGCTTTAAGGGTTGCCTCGGTTGGGTGCATTAAAACAAGGTCGCCACCTGACGCATTTTTGACGGCGCGATTATAGATTAAATTTTCATCATGGTCCCTCCAATCAATTGTATCGCGTGTCCACATAATAGTTTTATAACCAAGCAAAGTTGCACCTGCCACTGTTGTACGGTTATATGCCCCGCTTGGCGGTGCAAACAAATTCATATCAATACCCAATAATTCCTTAACAATATTGTGGGTATTTTTTATTTGGTTGATATTCTCTTCTTCGCTGATTTTGTCGTGGTCTTTATGATGATAGCCATGATTACCTATTTCGTGGCCGGCTTTATATATCTTTTCAAGGGTTTCACTGTTTTGCACAGCCCATGTTCCACCTATGAAAAATGTGGTTTTTACCCCTTTTTCTTCCATAATTTTCAGCATAGGTTCAATAAATTCAGTCCCCCAATATACATTTATCATAAGGGAAATTTTATCACCTGCCTTATCGCCATTATAATACACACCGCTGACTGCTGTTGCTGTGGGAATTGCCGTAACACCAGCAATTGTAGCGACGCCGCCAATAAGGATAAGCATGCCGGCAATCACAACATTTACAGCCCACTTCTTTAACTTTATAACACCAAAATGAAATTTTTTCATAGTACATGGTATGTGGTGTTATGGCGTTTTATGAAAGATATATTATAAGTTTTTTTAGAGGTTTTCCTAAAAATAAACTGATTTTAACGGCATTATCAAAAGTAAAGGAATAATCTTTTCTTTTAATCATTCTTAAAATTTTAAGTTTAATACCGCTAAGTTTACAAAACTGCCTTTTTGTTAGTTTGTTTATATAAATATAATACTCAATATACTCATAAACAAAATAAAAATCTTTCATGTTTGTTCTCCGTTTCTATTATAATAGGCACGATTGTGCCATGTCAAGTATTTTATGCACATTTGTGCCATAATATTAAAAAAGGAGTTTTTATGAATAAATTTGCCGAAAGATTGAAAGAATTACGCATTGAAAAAGGCTTATCACAAGCACAACTGGCAAAAGCAACTGGTATTTCAGTGCGAGCAATTGGCATGTGGGAAGGAAAACAACGTACACCAAACATTGAAGCGATAATTTTGCTTGCAAAATTTTTTGAAGTTACAAGCGATTACCTTATAGGCATGAGTGATTACTAAAAAAATACTGGACACCCAGTATTTTTTTAGAAATCGTACGGCATAATTAAATCTGCATAATCACTCCATCCTGTTGCAGATTTGTACGCATCAACACTTGAACGAGGAACGTAAATAGCCTCAAGTGTGGAAGAATCTTTAAATAACAAGTTGCTTCCAGTAACTTCTGGTGCTTCTAACGCTTTTATTGATACCGTTTTAAGAGAACTGCAACCATGAAAAACTGTAGAAGCAATACTCGAAAGCCCACTGCCAATTGATACAGTTGTAAGATTGGTACATTTTGAAAAAGCTCCACTACCAGCAAGTATCCCCGATTTAATGGTTGTTATATTATCGGGAATATTTATCACTTCAAGAGCTGTACAATTAGCAAATGTCCCCGACTCAATGGTTGCAACTCCTTTCCCAATTGTAATATTTTGCAAACTTATACATTTATTAAAAGCATTTCCCCCTATATTGGTTACACTATCAGGGATAACTATTTCTGTTAAACTGCTACATGAATTAAAAGCATTTCCAAAAATATTTACCACATTTTTAGGGATAGTGATATATGTAAGTGCAGTACAACCATAAAATGTGCCATTCCCAATTTGTGTAGTAGTGATTGGCAAAATCACCCTCTCCAATTGTGTGCAACCATAAAAAGCACCCGAATATGTACCACCGTCTAATGTTCCATTTACTTCATATATTTCATTATTATACAAAATTAAAGAGGGTATCTCAACAGCAGTAACAGCTGTATCGCAATCAGATACAGAAGCAAGCATTGTATTATTGTTATAATAAAATGTTAAATGAGATAATTCTTCGGCAGGTACGGGAGTTGGTACCTTATAAGTTATATCACCGCCGACGGTGAAGTCGAGGTCGGTTACCGCCCAAATGCCAACAAGGGTAAGCATTATTGCAAGGGCAAAAATTGATATAATAGACAATATTCGGTTTTTTACGCTCATTTTTTTATTCTCCTGCATATATTTTACACTGCGTTTTCGCAGTTGTCAAATATTTTACTGCGTTTTCGCATATAATACACAAAAAAATGAGGTATTATGGACACTTTTGGGAAAAGATTGCGAGAATTAAGGCAGGAAAAGGGATTATCAGCCAAAGAATTGGGAAAAATCATCAATGTGAATGATAGTAGCATCATTCGTTGGGAAAATGGCACAATGAGCCCTAAACTTGAATACATTATTGCACTTGCAAAGTTTTTTAACGTGTCCGCCGATTTTATTTGTTGTTTAAGTGATGAGTGAAGTTTTTTTGAAAATATAACATAAAAGGAATAAAAAAAAGTTTGTCGAAAGACTAACCTTTTTTATCAATTAAATGAGGGCATTATGCCCATTTTGTCAGCAATGGAGTATTTCAATTAAAAAAAGTTAGGCGATAGCCTAACTTCTTTTATCAATTAAATGAATATATGTTAAAGTTACTTGAGCAGGTGTGCCTTAGGCACTTTCTATTGGTTCATCTCTT
>JAGASX010000016.1 GCA_017621525.1 Clostridia bacterium | reverse complement strand
GCATTGGCTTTTGCCTTATTCCGCAAAGAGTATTCAACAAAATTTCAACCCTTATTTCCCCAAGCCCAGAGCGTTTGGCGGTGAAAAATCTTTTAAACCGCAATCGAGAAACTTTGCAACGCAGACTACGCAATTTGGGCGAGGTGTTTTATGAAATGAATGGCGTTTTTCGCAAACTTATCAAACGTGAGGCTGGCGAAGAAGAGGGCAAAGAAATGCTTTATGAAGAGGTTAAAAAAAGTGTGTGTGCAAACTGCCCAGAAAACCGCCATTGTCATCGCACCTTTTGCGAGGATACACACGGAATTTTTAAAAATCTTGTTACAATTGCTATGGAGCGTGGTAAAATCACACTTCTCGATCTGCCAAGTTATCTATCTTCAAGGTGCGGAAAGGCAAACGTGCTTATAAATGAAATCAACACCCTTACCAGCCAATACAAATCCTATCGTAACCTTGTTTCAAATATAGATATAAGCAAACTGCTTATATCTGACCAACTTGAAGGTGTTTCCTGTCTTATGAAAACCCTTGCTGGCGAAGTTGACACCATGATAGCCATTGCCCCAGAAAGGGAGGAGCGTGTAAAGGAAGAACTTTCTTCTTCTGGAATAATTTGCACAGACGCCATAATTTATGAAAAGGACGCCCACTCAACCATGGCAACGCTTGTTGTCCGCGATGAGGACAGCGATAAAATAAAACTACAAAGAATTGTAAGCAAAATTTGTGGACACCCAATGGCTGTGTACAGCGTGTACCCAACTGAAAGGGCGGGGCTTGTTTCTGTAAACTTAAAAACTGCACCACGCTTTGATTGCATTTTTGGTCTTGCCCAATGCCAAAAGTCAGGCTCTACAACCTCTGGCGATAGGCACAGCATTGAAAGACTTGACGGCGATAAATTTATTTTTGCAATTTGCGACGGCATGGGCAGTGGAGAGCGTGCCGGTGAAAAGGCGGAAACGGCAATTGGACTTATAGAAAATTTTTATAAAGCCGGCTTTGAAAGCGACCTTGTTTTGTCGTCTGTAAACAAACTTTTAAATCTTGAACGAGATGATATATTTTCCAGCATAGATGTTTGCGTGGTTGACCTTAAAAATGGACTTGCCGATTTTATAAAAATGGGCTCGGCAACTTCATATATTCGTGGCAGAGAGGGTTGCAAAATTGTTGAATGTTCATCTCTGCCGGTTGGCGTGCTTGACAATGCAAAGGCTCTTACCCAAAAGGTGGTTTTACAGGATAAGGACTATATAATTTTGTGCTCTGACGGCGTGAATGACGCATTTGAAAGCGACAACCATTTTAAAGATTTTTTACTTACAATAAAGGAGCAAAATCCCCAAGAGCAAGCCGACATTATTTTGCAATCGGCGCTGTCCAAAAACAATGGTTACGCGGTTGACGATATGACGGTTTTGGTTGTGAAAATATTTTAAAAAATATAGAAATCATTAAAAATTATTAAAAATCATTAAAAAAATATCAAAAAAACGCAAAAAAAGATGAAAAAATGAACTATAATATTGATTTTTTCAATTTTTGTCGCTATAATCATATATGCAAAAATTGGAGAATATTATGCGTAGTTGTGAAGAATTTATCAAAGAAAACAAACTTTTTAAGGGCGGTGAAATCATTGGCGTTGGTTGCAGTGGTGGCAGTGATTCTCTTGCTCTTTTGCACTATTTGGCAAAGCATCAAGAAAAATTTGATATAGAGGTTGTTGCCGTTCATGTTGACCACCAAATTCGCGAAAACAGTTGGTATGACGCAGACTTTGTAAAAGATATGGCAAAACAACTTGGCGTAAGATTTTATAAATTCCGTGTAGACGTACCAAAACTTGCCAAAGAAAAAAACAAGGGCATTGAAGAGTCTGCACGCGACGCAAGATATGGCGTTTTTAAAACCCTTATTTCAAAAGGCGTTGTGGATAAAATTGCTCTTGCCCACCATATGCAAGACCAAGCAGAAACAATTTTAATGCACATCTTCCGCGGTGCGGGGCTTGCTGGGGCAAAGGGTATGGAACCGGTTTCCAACAAAATCTATATTCGCCCAATGCTTAACACCTCAAAAAATGAAATTTTAGATTATTTGGCAGAAAATCATCTCGACTACTGCGAAGATTATACCAATGAAGACAACTCTTATAACCGCAACTTTGTAAGAAATGTTATCTTAAAAGAGGCAACATCTCGCTGGCCAAACGCCGTTGCATCAATTGTAAACTTTGGCAAGGCGGTTAAAGAAGATGACGCCTACATCAACAAACAAGTTTATGACGATGCCGTTATAGTTGAAGGCAAGGCGGTGAAAATTCCTGCATCATACTTCCTTTACGATATGGCAGTTGTAAGCAGAATTATTTTTAAGGCACTTAAATCAATCGGCGTAACCAAAGATATTGAAAGAAAACATCTTTACGCCATTGAAGAACTTGCCATGAAAGGCGAAAACGGAACAAAACTTTCTCTGCCAAACGATATTTTGGCAGTTAAGGAATATGATTACCTGACTATATATAATAAAGAAAAGGAAGTTGTTTCATTTGAGGCAGAATTTAAGTGTGGTGAGTTTGCTGTGCCAAACCTTGGCAAATTGGTTGTAAAACGTGTGAAAGATTTTGATGGGCAAGAGGGACTTCTTCTTGACTTCCGCAAAGTACCAAAAGATGCCAAGTGGCGTTTCCGTCAAGAGGGCGACGTGTTCAGCAAATTTGGGGGAGGCACCAAAAAACTTAAATCTTATCTTATAGATAAAAAGGTGCCAGCACGCCTGCGTGATAACATTCCTGTGCTTGCATCGGGCAATGAAGTTTACGCAATTGCCGGCATTGAAATTTCCGACAAGGTGAAAGTGGAGGGCGTCACAACCGCATACCTTGTTACAATTAAAAAGTAAATTAAATGTACAAAAAGCACCGCCATGGACTTTCAACCCATGGCGACGCTTTTTTTTGTTGCACCAGCGTTGACCTGCGACCAACGCAGACGCTCCTTTGCCCCGCTCCGCACGCTCGGCGACCGCTGACCGCCTCGCACGCTCCGCTAAATCAGTTTTTTAAATGAGCCTCTTCCGCCCTTCGGGCACCTTCCCCGGTTTCGGGGAAGGCTTTTTTTGAAAAAAAATCAAAAATTTTTTAAAAAACTTATGAAAATCGCTTGACAAAATG
>JAGASX010000015.1 GCA_017621525.1 Clostridia bacterium | reverse complement strand
CCCCAACCTGCGGTTTTGGAGACCGTTACTCTACCATTGAGCCATTCCCCTATGCACAAAAATAAGTATATAACAGTGAATAAAAATAGTCAAGAAAATTTCAAATTTTTTCAATTTTTGTTTTGGTTTGCGGTAAATTTGCTATATAATATCCACACAAGGGGACAAAATGAACATAGGAATAGACATTGACGGCGTACTTACAAATCTTTTGAGCGGTGTCAAGAAAGAGTACAAAAAGTTTTCAAAACTTAAAAATGGAAGGACTGTGTATAAAAGAGAGGCAAAAAGCCTTGCGGAATTGTTTGGCGTTACAGAAAGTCAAGATGTAGAATTTTTTGCTGATTATATATGGGTTTATGCAGAAAAGGTAAAATACTATCGTTTGCCTAAAAAATATATCCGCCTTTTACATAAACAGGGGCACAAGTTGATTATAATCACTGCACGCGAATATGCAGGCCAAGATAGTGCCAAAGGTGCACAGATGCGCGCTATTGTTGAAAGAGGGCTTGCAAAAGCGGGTATATATTATGATAAAATTTTTTACACCAGCGAAATCAAAACAAAAATTCCAGTAATCAAAGAAGAGAAAATAGATGTTTTTATTGATGATTATATTTCAAATATACAAGAGATATCTCAACATGTTCCAGTGATTTGTTACAATCAACGATACAACAAAACATACAAGCAAAGTGGTTTGCGTCGTGCAAATAATTGGAAAGAGGTGTATAAGCATATTATAGACTTGCAAAAAGAGGGCGAAAAGATTGAAAATAAATAGAATAATAACAAACATTTATGACTCCAACACCTTTGTAATTGAAAAGGATGATGAGGTGTTAATTGTTGACGCTGGGGCAGAACTTGAAAAGGTAAAAAGTTTTACTCTAAACAAAAAAGTTGTTGGAATTTTGCTTACACATGGTCATTATGACCATTCGGCATACTGTAATGAATACGCAGAAGAATTTTCTTGCCCAATTTTCGCCCACGAAAAGGCGAGCGATACAATGAAGAATAAAAACGCTTTTTATGGTGATAATGGACAGAAAATGGAAGACTTTTCAAGGTTTCAATTTACCCAGCAAGATTGCTTTTTGCAGATAGGCGGCTTTAATGTGCAATGTATAACCGCAGAGGGACACAGCCCATGCTGTGTTTGCTATAAAATTGACAATATTTTGTTTGCGGGCGATGTGCTTTTTGAAAACGGAATTGGCAGAACCGACCTTGTGGGTAGCAATAAAAAATCTATGCTGTCCACCCTTATAAAACTTGACGCCATAAATTTTGACATAGTTTACAGCGGACATGGCGAACAAAGCACTTTTTTGCCACAAAAGAAAAATATAGCAATTTTCAAAAGATTTTTGGCAAGATAAAACTCGGCAAATGCCGAGTTTTTTAATATTTAAGCAATCTCAAATCTTTGCCTTTTAGATAAATAGATATAGAAGTTTCTTTGTCGCTTATTCTACTTGAAATTCGCTCATCATAATACTCCATAATGTCATCTAAATTAAGGTTTGAAGTAATCACGGTAGGGCGTTTTTGCATTTTGCGTTCGTTTAAAACTTGATATAAAAATTGAGTTGTTATGTCGCGTTGACGCAGTTCTGTGCCAAGGTCATCAATAAACAGAATTTCTGCCGTTAAATATTTGTCAAGAAGATGATTTTTTTCTTCCAAATCGCGTGTTGAATAAGATTTTAAGAAGTCTTGGTTCATGGCAAAAGAGGTTGTAAGAAGCACCAATTTTTGCCTGCCAATAAGTTCATTCGCCATACACTTCATAAGGTGTGTTTTACCTACACCAGTTTGTCCGGCAAGGAAAATTAGGGTCTTATCAAAGTTTGAATAACACCATTCTTTCATTTTTGAATAAAGTTTTTTGATTTTTTCCTTTTCTTCAAAAATTTCAAAATTTGCGTCGTCAAATCGCTCTAAATTTAAAAAACCACTTTCTTTTTTCAAAAGTTCGTTAATTTCAGTTACCAAGCAGTCGCAATATTTGCCGTTGACATATCCAGAATCTTCACACTTTTTGCAGGAATATTGAGGCATAATTTCGCCAACTTCATGTTCTTTCAGCCAGTCAAGATATTCGCCCTCAAGCATAATTGTTTGACGGGAACTATCTTTTCCCTCTTTCGCGTCTGCTTGCATGCTGTCAAGATAGGCATAATATATTTTTTTAAATTCCTCATTTTTAAGCGCTTCAATTTTATTGCTTTGTGCAAGTGATACGGCGTCATATCGCCTATCTTCAATAATTTTTTTTGCTTTTTCAATTAAACTTGCCTTCATATTTACACCTCAATTTCATCTATGCTTTGGAAAAGTGCATTAAGTTCACCCGGAGAGTACTTTCTTTCTTGGAAGTTCTTTTTAATTGGGGCAGGATTTTGGCTCCAAGATAACGGCGTTGTCGCTTTTGCCTCTTCAAGTGTTTTAATTCCCTTGTCATGCCAATCTGCAAGCACGCGAGAAAGGTATTTAAGAGGGCTGTCTTTGCCCTTTGCAAGGGTGGTTGCGTGTGCAATCAATTCATCACTTAAATTCCAATTTTCTTTCCAAGTTTTATAGTTTTCTCGGTCAATATAATTCACATTTCTGCTTATTTCAAGGCTTGTTAAAATGTCTGCAATTTTGCGGTCGGTTGCCAAAATATCTTCCATATATTGCCCAAAAGCCTGCACGCTGACAAGCCCAAGTTTATAAAACTTTCCAACAACGCCGTTCATACCTTCAAGAGTGCGCACCGAAGTTTTAAAACAATATTCTGCAATTTGCAATAAAAGTTCTTCCGAAAAGCCCATATTTATCCATTTAAGGATATAGTTTTCAACAACGCCTTCCAAGTTTTCATAATAAACGCCAATTGTTTTGTTTATATCCTTTGCAAGTTTGTACAAGGCGTCTTTATCACGCTCAAAACTTTCAATTTCGCTTACAGAAAGCAGTTTCATTTCATAATATTTGGTAAGAACTGCGTCAATCCTGTCAAAAGAGAGATGAGATTTTGTTTTAAGTTTTTTAATGATATGCAAAATCACATCTAAGGTAAAACCATATTGGTTAAGCCATTTTGATAGAAGTGCCCGCTCTTCCACATAAGGGGCGCGTTTGATGCCCGCCACCTTAAAAATTTCGCCAAGTTCAAAAGATTTCTCTTCCATAACCTGCAATTTTTCTTCTACTTGAAGGGCGGTGGTTATTCCCTCATTTGCCCAATTTTTGGCAACGGTGAGAATATAGTTATATCCAACAGCACTTTTCTTTGTGTCTACACAATATTGCATAATCATAAGCAGTGCTTCTTGCTCTACATGGTATCTTTCCAAAAAGTCATAATATTCTTCATATTCATGCTTAGAAATTTGTCGTTTGCTTTTAAAAATTTCTTGTGCTTGCCCATTAAATTGAGCATATTTGTCTGGTTTGTACAACTTGTTTGCCGAAAGTACATTTTTAAGAGGAATGTAAGTTACAAGCAGTGGGTGAACTTTTACCAGTTGTACAAGCCCTTGCTCTTGCCAATATTCAAAGGCGGAGATAACTTCCTCTTCACTCATGTTAAGGGTTTTGCAAAAGTTTTCAATTGAATTGTCAAAAGAATTGCTACCACAAAGATAAAGCCCATACAAATAAACAACGGTGTGCTTTGGGTCTGCAAAAGGCAGATAGTCATTGATGAAAATGTTGTCAATTTCTGTTTTAGAACTTGCTATAAATTCTGTTGAAAACTTACAAAAAGCCATATAAACTCCTTACGTAAGCATATTCTATCACACTTTTTGTCATTTTACAAACATTATTGCACTTCTCGATTTGTAATTTTTGCAGGTAAACCTCAATATGATATGATATGGCAAATAAAATTAAAGGAAAATATATTTTTTGGGGCGTAATAGCATTTGCACTTTTGGCGGTGCTTTTTGTCCTTTCACTTATGGGTGCAAAGAATAAAGGGGAGGATGCACGTTCAACTTATACTATGCAATTATCATTTGACGAAAATTCAAACACATTAACAGGCAGGCAAACAATTGATTATGTAAACACAAGCGATAATATGTTTACCTCGCTTCCTTTTCACCTATACCCAAACGCATTTCGCGAGGGTTCAAAAACGCCGGTTGTGTCAACCGCCAATAAGGCAGAGGCATATCCAAACGGAGAAAGTTTTGGGCAAATAGAAATCACCTCTGTCAAATATATAGACAAAAGCCCAGCAAATTTTGAAATTTGTGGCAAAGACAACAACATTTTAAATGTAATTTTGCAGGAAGAACTATACCCAGAAGAAAGCACGCAACTTGAAATATCTTTCATCACCACCTTGCCAAACATAAATCACCGTCTTGGTTTTGGCGAAAATACAATCAACTTTGGCAATTTTTATCCTGTGGTTTGCGTGTATGAAGAGGGCGTGGGTTTCAGTCAAAACCCATATCATTCAAATGGCGACCCTTTTTATAGCGAATGTGCCGATTATTATGTGTCAATAAAATATTCTTCCAACTTCACCCTTGCAAGCGGAGGGGAAATAACAGAAAACACCCAAAAAGAGGATAAAAATTTGACGCAAATAAAGGGTGAAAATATACGCGATTTTTGCTTTGTGTTAAGTAAAAAGTTTGATAAAGTTTCAAGGCAAATTGATGAGGTGGAAGTAAACTATTTTGGCTATGCCGGCGATGAGAATTTACAAGTTTGCCTGCAAACGAGCGTTGACGCCATGTCAACTTTTCAAGAAATGTATGGTAAATATCCATACAACCAAATTTCAATAGTCAAAAGCAATTTTGTGCATGGTGGCATGGAATATCCCAACATTGTGCTTATAAGTGATAAAATTACCGCCCAAAATGATATAAACTATGTAATCGTGCATGAACTTGCCCATCAATGGTGGTATGGATTGGTTGGCAATGACCAATACAACCACGCATGGATTGATGAGGGACTTGCCGAATTTTCTACATTGCTGTTTTTTGAAAGACATGAAAGTTATGCAGAAAACCCTCAACTTTTAATTGAAAACGCCATTCAAAGTTACAAACTTTTTGAAAAGGTGTACACAAAGGTGGCGGGCAGTGTTGACGGAACCATGCAACGGCCATTGTGCGATTTTAACACAGAGCCCGAATATGTGCAGTGCGTGTACACCAAGGGACTTATCATGTTTGACTGCTTACGAGAGGGGATAGGCGAGAAAAAACTTCTTCAAACCCTTAAATATATTGTAAAATTGTATAGTTATAAAACAATTTCTTCGGCAGAATTTATTGCCTGCTTTGCAGATAAGTGCGGTAAAAGTATGGAGGGATTTTTTCAAAGTTGGCTTGACGGCAGGGTGGTAATTCAATAAATTTTGACACAAATTTGACGAAAAATAAAAATATATTTAAATTTGTTTGACAAAGTTTTTTAATTTGTATATCATGTTTTTGAATTGAAAAACCATAGGTCAAAATGGGACAAAAAGAAAGGAGCGAAAGATGAAAAAAGATTATCCAAGATATACACTGCGCGTTTCAAAAGAACTGCTTTTTAAATTGTCATATATTGCCGATTTTTATGGTAGGACAAAAAATCGCGAGATAGAATATGTCCTTAAAAAACATATCACAGAATTTGAAAAGCAATATGGTGTAATACCTGTACCGGATGATATTGCTGATGAAGAATAAAAATTTTTAATGTAAAAACCCCGAATTATCGGGGCTTTTTTATAAATCACTTGCTATTGGTTTTTGGTTATATTCAGTCAATAAACTGTCAATTTGGTATAAATCGTAAATTTTGTTTTCAATGCAAAACATAATGATAATATCTGTCAGTTTGTTGTTTGAAAAATCATATCCTGCTTTGTTTAAAAGTTTGCGTGTTTTTGTGTAGTCTAATTTCAGCGACATGGCAAGTGCAAATATTGTGTTTTTTGACGGCTGATAATCGCTATTCGACCTAATTTTTGAAAACAATCTGCGGTCAATTCCTGCACGAGTATAAACTTCTGCATCACTTTCTCCACTTTCATCAATCAAAGAGAAAAGGTATTGCGAAAATGTTTGCTGGTCTTTAACAAGGTCAATAAATTCCTTAATTGAAGAAGATTTATCAAACATTTTGTATGATGCTTTTTTGTATTGTTTTGCGTGTGGCGGTTCAATATCTAAACACCTGCAAATTGCATTTTCATCTACAAAATGGCTATCTATATATTTTTGTAATTGTTTTTTTAATAATTTATCCATTTTTCACCTCTAAAAATGTCGCTTTTCAGGCGACCTTTTGGCTTTTCAACTTCATTATACTATAAGCGTAATCTAAAAAACAAATAAAAAGGAGAAAGAATTATGAAAACAACACAAACAACAAAAAAAGATTGCGAACTTATTTTTATCTTGGACCGTAGCGGTTCTATGGGAGGGCTTGAAGAAGAAACAATCAAGGGCTACAACTCGGTGCTTAAAAAACAAAGCGAATTGGACGGCGACTTGAAAGTTACAACCGTTCTTTTTGACAATCAAATTGAAAAGGTGTATGACGGCGTAAGTGCAAACAAGGCAAAACTTAACAATAAGCAATATTTTGTGAGAGGCACCACCGCTATGCTTGATGCCATTGGCATGACTATAAAAGAGGTTGAAACAAGGCATAAAAAGTTAAGCAAAGATGAAAAACCACAAAAGGTTATTGTTGCCATAACAACTGACGGATACGAAAACGCAAGTCAAGAGTATACATTCCCAATGGTGAAAAAACTTATTGAGGGGAAACAAAAAGAGGGCTGGGAATTTATGTTTTTGGCAGCCAATATCGATGAAAAATTGGTTGGAAACAACTTAGGTATCAAAGCAGACCTGTGCACAAAATTCACATCAGACAAAAAAGGCGTGGCAAAAATGTCATGTGCCATGGCAGAGGTTATGTCTAAATTAAGAAACAACTAAAACAAAAAAAACAGCAACAAATAATCGTTGCTGTTTTTTTTTGATTTTATTTGTTTTGATATTGAATGAAAATATGTTAAAATATGTACAAGGTGAAAATAAGTGAAAGAATACGTAGATTTGTTGGATTCAGACGGAAATTGTATTGGAATTATTGATAGAAAAAAGGCTCATGAAAGTGGTGCGTGGCATAAAACAATTCATGCATGGGTGATAAATGCTAAAGGTGATGTTCTGCTTGCAAAAAGAAGTAATAGAAAAAATTTTTACCCTTCTTGTTGGGACTGCTCCTTTGCCGGTCATGTTGGAATTGATGAGGGTGCGGTAGATTGCGCCATAAGAGAGGCGTATGAGGAAATTGGCGTGCATCTATTCCCGCAAGACTTCATTCATGTATGTACCTATAAAGATGTATTATCTTATGGCTCGCAAACTTGCAACCAAATTGCGGAGGTTTATGTTGTTGAAAAAGAATTAAATATTTTTTCACTTAAATTGGCTAAAGGGGAGGTTGACGAAATAAAATGGGTGCCGGCTCAAACCTTTTTGAAGCAAATTTTAAGCCAAAAAGGAAATTATCTTTTTCATGGCGAAAAGGAGTATAAAGCCTTGAAAAAGTATGTGGAGGACAGATTTAAAATTGTATAAAAAAGACCTAAAATCATTATTTAGGCCTTTTTTGTGTAGGGACGCAAGAATAACACGAACGAAGTGAGTGTTTTCTTATTTTGTCATAAATTATGCACGCCATTGTTGTTATATCAAAACCATAGGCGCCAAGTTTATTTGTTTGCAACTTGTTTTCACTTGCAAATATAATATATTTCAACCATTCCAAGTGATATTGCCTTGTTTTTTTCTTAGGTTTACCGTTTTGCAGTGTTGCCATTCTAAACAACTTTTATCTTCGGTTTCCCAATATTTATATAAAACAAACCAAGATTTACCAATTTTGTTAAGTTGTTTTATCCCATTTATTTCTTTTTCCATTTGTCAACCTCCATTAAATACTTGTTTTGCTGTTAATTTATATTGGTATTGCTTGCATCAATATCAAAAAAGGGGCTCTTGATTTGTGGATTATGCAACTTAAATATTGTGCTAAAAATTGTACATAACTATGTTTGAAATTTTTTTGGGGGAGTTGTGTTTTTTATGAGGCGTACGCCAGGAGGGTACATATGCCTCATGGCCGATTTATTGACCCGGACTTGCCCGGGGTTCGGCAAGCGGATGCTTGAATGAAGATTTTACAAATCTTCATAAGCCCCCGGCAATAAAAAAGACCAAAAGGTCTAAATGGTGGATCGCCGGGGCTCGTTATGAGGCGTACACCGGGAGGGGTACATATGCCTCATGGCCGATTTATTGACCCGGACTTGTCCGGGGT